>JBIIJL010000001.1:0-139381 GCA_044233795.1 Legionella sp.
TTTCCCCATGTGAAAGTAGGTCATTGCCAGGTTTTATTCCTGAAAGCGGCTAAGGCCGCTTTTTTTATTTAAGCTACGCATAATTTTTTGATTTCCCCGCAGACATAGCTATTCTTACTGTCATTTCTATCAGCCTTTTAGATTGTTATTTAGGGACGTTTCCTAGCAAAGCGGATTAAATAATCTGTACATGACAGATTATTTTGTCATGTACAAAGTATATCTTGTATCAACTCTTGCCCTTTAGGGTGTCCAACACGTAGGATTTGTTGCTCTTTTTTGATTTGCTTGGTCAACGCTCATCGTTGCACATGTGGTGTCTAAGACTTGTCTGCCAATCGCTGTTGCCGTTAAAGTGTAGGTAGTAGCTGTTTGATTGGCTATGGTTATGGAATAGTATCCTTGAGAGGAGGTTTGGGGAAAGGCTGGTAGCGACGGGCAGTTACCAGTATAGGAAAAGGTTTGTGCATAGCAACGTTCTACGATGGCTTGATCTTGCGAGAGTGTTGCAATTGCATCCGAGCGGTGTGATTTTAATATGGATGTGCGATAGGATGGGTAGGCAACTGCCGATAGAATCCCGATCACAACCACGATAATCATCAACTCTAGCAATGTAAACCCTTTGTTGAACACGCTATTCGTCCTTATTGTATTTGCCACCATCCACTCTGGCGAACATTGTTGTTAGTATTAATAACAGAGATCTGTTGTCCATTCGACATGGTGACAATCTGAACCATATTGTTATGTTTATTGAGGCCAACCGATGCTGGCGCACTTGCATACCCTGGGAGAAGTGCAATACCAACGGGATTGCTCCCATTGTATTGATCTGCAGAGGTGATGGTTCCACTACCATTGATGTCAAGTTGTGTTAGGTTGACATAAGCACCTCCAGTTGCATAATAAATATCAAGAAACATAGACGATGCAACACCGCATGACGTTGCTGGGGGGGTATTGAGTGTCGTGATGAAAGAACCATTAATCAATAGGGGATTCGTTATAACGCGTTGCCCTGGAATTGGTAAATCGACATACCACCCATAGGTGTTGTTCCAGGCAATAGCGTTTGTAGTACTTGTAAGAATAGATTGAGGCAAACCAGAGGTTGCTGCTGTGACTAAGTTGATTGTTTGGGATTGAAGATTTAAACGTCCCAAAACCAAGCTTGAGAAAGGCTTATCCCATACCCCATATATACTTTGTAGCTGAGAATTGGTTAAATCGGAAGTTGACAGCAATTGTCCTGTGCCAAACATGATGAAATTGCCCTGGAATCTTGGGTAACTTGGATTGAGTGTTACGACAGGTGTTGTTGTGATAGGTTGCGGGTTACCAACTAGATCTTGTGCTTGAAAGAGTAATCTGACCTGCCATTCTGCGGGATTTGTGCTACTAACATCGATGGCCCATAAATTGCCTTGTAAATCCCCCACGTATACTTGGGAGATTGGCTGCCCTTGCAATCCGTCACTTTGTCCAAGGGCTACTGAAGATAGGCCAGTGGGTAAGAGTTTGTTGCAAGCACCAGGGACGGCAGCACAAAGGTCAAATTTTCGAATTAGTGCGCCTGTTTGTGGGTTGACTACGTAAAGGATATCTTTGTTGCTTAGGCTATCATATCCATTCCCAAAAAAAGCGGCAAATCTTAGATTCGTTGTGGATGTTGTGCTGATTTGTCCTATTTGAGGGACACTATAACTGTATCCCATATCTACATCGGAGAACTCCCATAGCACACTGTTTGCAAGGGCTGCTTCGCTGGCGGTACTTGGGGCGTTGGTAATGTCTAAGGCATATACACTCCTGCCGCCACTATTTTCACCTCCAACTAAAATTGTATGCCAACTGCTATCGCTAAATTGCACATCTGCAGAGGATGGTGAGCCGTCGACATAGAAAATGTGATTTTGATTGTATAGAGGAGCAGTGAGGTTGACTAAATTACTGAAGACACCGTTGGGCACAAAGGCAAATTTCTCAGTGCCAGTTGATGCATTGAATGCATGTAGCATACCATCATTTGCACCAACATATATCATAGGTTGTCTGGTGCTGTTCGTCTGTGCGAAGGCCGCATAACTCGTGTTTCCATACAAAGCAGTGTTCAATGGTGCGGCAACAAAAATGGGTTGGCTACCTACGATGTCGCCTAGAATATGTGTTCGGCTTCTAAATAATCCGCCATTGCGTTTTTCAAGGGATGTGTTGCCGCGCAAGTAAAGTAGCCGATTTGCACCAAGGGTGTCGTTTGGTTGAAGTTCTGTTTGTTGAGTCGCACTGATGGATGCCCATTGAAAAGGCACCCCACGACCGTTGCCACTGTCTATAGAAGGGTTCCATGTAGCTATCAGTCGCGAGGATTGTGCATCAAGCAAGGGTTGAGCTGCCCAAATGCTAGAGCCTGTTGGGTAGCCCGTTACAGGGTCTAGCGAAATAGAGACTAAATTACCCGTCCAGTCTTGATAGGTTTTATCGCTTGAGGTAAAACTTGCTTGATACTCGACTGAACCAATTTGTAAATTGGTTGAACTTATGGCTGCGGCAGATGTTGCGAGAGTGGCGTTTTGTACTGAAATTAATATATTGTTTAAATCATTGACGAGTGCTTGTGCGCTGCTGGCAGCATAATAGTCTGTTGTGCCACCAGCAATAGCCATTGCAGTGAGTGTTTGAGCTGCGACTGGGTTTACTGTTGGGTCAACACCTGCGCCAAGTCCTATCACATACGTTTTAATGTTATCTGCACTGAGACTTGTGATGATTGAGATGGTATCTTTTAGTGCTTGGTTATTGGTTGTGTTGAGTGATCCGTCCGGATTAAACGTTGCGGTAACCCCATAGCCTGTTGCTGCAGCGCTTCCCAGTGGTGGCCAGGAGAATCCAGAAAGATCTTTTGTCGGTAATCCATCAGAAATCAATACTACATATAGTTTAGGATTACATCCTGTGAGCGGCACTTGCGATAGGTAGCTCTTTGCAGTTGTAAGTAAACCTGCGATGGGTGCTTGCCCACCCAAACTTTTAATTTCGGTGGTAGATGGATTGTTAGTTTCAGGTTGTAGATAAGGGGTAAACTTACTGATGGCAGTATTAACGGAGGCTGTAGTTGGGTGAGCTCCTGAGCTTGTCATGGGCACAATGATATTGCCGCTTGATGCGGATTGATTAGCATAATAGCCAAAGCCTCGTTGTACATACATGACCTGTTGAGAGAATGGAACGTAGCCTGCGTTTGTGGGGCCTGTGCTAAATCTATTGATATTTGGCATGGTTTTACTGTAATTAATACTTACAGAGCCGTTGTTATAGTTTGATAATTGATAGTTGGGTGGGTAGGGAGAGGCTGGGGATGGACCTACGTAGGATACAAAAACTCCAGGCAATCCTCCTGCATAAAGTACGTCATTAATTGTTGGGTATCCACCGCTATCTGGATCATCACTTGATGCACCAATTTGCATGAATTGCGATGAAGCTAAGGTGGATGCACCATACAATGTTGCAAGCGAGGTACAATTGTTTTTAACAGAAGAGGAGGCCGATGTGTAGTTGTAACAAGGATTGGTAACATATCGGTTTCCGCTTAATTGGGTATTTGTGAAGACAAAGTTACTTCCTGGGGGCGACATATAATACACCCAAGTTGTATAAACACCTGCGCCACTCGTGCTGTATTCTTCCAGGGCAAAGTTGGTATTTTGCATATAGTTTTGTAGGATAGCTTGGATACCTTCCTTTGCAACATTAAGGCGGCTTGCTCCATTGTCGATGAGTGCACCATTCTGGCTCACAGTGTAAGGTGCTAATCCGCTACCATTGGCTGCCTGCACAGGAGGATTGAAGCCAGTTGGGACGGTGTAATTTACGGGTGAGCTTGAGTTATATAGAGATGTTAGGCTGGTTGGTAAAATGCCTGAGCCCACCATGATAGCGCCGCTGAGGCTGCCGTCCATTGATTCAGAGTTTCCTAGGGCAATCAAAACTTGAGGAAGAGATGGAGTTGCGAGTTGGAGTGGGATTTGGGATAGTAAAATTAAAGGAGTTGCAGCCCAAAGTATTGACATGCAGAAGCCAAGCAGCAGCAACCCGCTGCCCAAAGACGAAATGAGCCGGTTCATGCGTGCATGATGGCCTTTATTTTTACGGATCCTACACTTCATCTTTACTCCCTTGTTTCTTAAACATACTATCTTTGTTCTTGTTATTCATCTATTACTGTTGAATTACTAGTGTACTTTGTAAAATTACCGTTGAATTTCCGCTTGCTCCGACAGCCTGTGCTGTAATGCGGAACACTTGTGTTGAGGAGCCCATGCTCTGTCCTGGTCGAATGACTGATGGTAATTCTTCTATTATGTAGGCGCCTTGTCTTAATGAGCCGCCTTGAAAGCTTGAAATCACTGCATTGTTATTTGTCCAATCAATGGTTGACCAGTAGGGTGCATTATTAGGATTAAAGTTATAAAGTCCCTTGGTGTTTGATAAAAATGAGCTCGTGGTGAACGTACCTGCAAATAGGTTATTTGTTGCATCATTGAGGGCTCCTACAGCAGTTTCAAAGGCAATTTGTTCATCGGCGGTATTGGTTGCAATGTGTGTTTGGGTAGAGTTAAAAGAGAGCTGAGATACAGCTATAATTGTCAACATCACCATTAACAGAAGTGTGATGATTAAAACGGAGCCGTTTTTTAGCCAAATTTTCATGATTGAGCATTCCTCAGATGAATAGTCATTTCAAATACATGGCGCAATCGATTATCAGCCGGCACATTGACAGTTGTTCCTAGTAGAGAATATGTTGTTGCATTTATTGTTGCTGAGCCCACCTTTCCTGCAAGTAGAAAACCCACCCGTACGGCATATACTTGAGACCAGTTTGTGACAGCACTTGCAGGGACATATTCTGCGGGGAACCCATCTGAACCAATACCGTATAGTACTTGCATAGTATCAACGTCTGGAACAAGGGACTGAATGGACCATGTACCATCAGGATTTAGTGTGGCTCGTCTTAAAGCACTTTGCCCGCTAGGATCATTGGCAACAAAATACGCTGTTTGTTTAATTTGTACGAATTGAGCGCCAGGCCGATAATTAGCAGTGAAACTGCTGCTGGCGTTTGTGAGTGCTCCGGTACCTGCTGCATGGCTTATTGTTGTGCCGTTGACATTCGTGATTTGAAAAACGGTTGCTTTAAGACAATCTGAGATAGCGCCAAAATCGCCCGCAGCAATTGATGTGGCGCTTTGTAGTGTGAATGAAGAGCTTCCTGAGGTGATAGTGATGACCCCCATTGGTTCAGTCCCTATGGGCGGACCAAAAACACTGATAATATCACTACTGGGCTGAACATTTCCTGTTAAGGATGTGTCGAGTCCCGGGTTCCACTTATTTGATTGCGAGCTATTTGCAGCATTATCGTGAGTGATGTTAATGGTTGTGCCTGCGCTGGCATCGTATCCGTAGATCATGCTGGGTGTTGTTGATAAGTTGCCAAGTGGTGGCGGGCCTCCGTCATTTAGATTTGAGAGGGCGAAAATGCTAGAATTACATCCACAAAATCCTGCTGAGCGTATCGTTGGGATCATTAAGGCTGCGATTGCGCTTTCTGTATTTTGAATCAATGCTTGAGAGGCATTGGTTCGGTAAGTATTCTTTTGAGCTAAATATACGCCTAAAATGCTAATAGATAAAATGATGCCAATTGTTATACCAATCATTGTTTCGACGATAGAAAAACCCGTTTTAGTGTTCATAATTCGCTCTGTATGATGAGTTGAGAGGGGCTGGAGTTTGCAATACCTAGGGTTTGTTCAGTTGCGCTATCATCCCATTGCACGGTGACAGTGATGGTCGTATTTATGCCAGAAGTGGCTGTAGCAACCTTGCCACAGCCGTTTGGTAATTGTGTTACATCATTAGTTAACCAGTGCCATATATCGTAACTTGCCATGTCCGTGGAAGAGCAACTGGTCATCGTACAGTTAGTAGATGGGGACCCCGGTTTGGGCGGTGCACCACCTGAGACCAAATTGCCTGCATTGTAACTGCCGTTGATTGCAGCTTGGCGATTAGCATTGACTCTGTCTAGCATGTCATAAGCAGATTGAATTGCTTGCTGCCTCATATAATTGGAGCTATTTGATTTATGGGCGATAAGCAATGTTTTAGCAATACCAAGCATTCCTATCGCTAAGATGATAAGAGCAATTAAAACTTCAAATAGAGAAAATCCTTGTTTGGTATTGCATAATAATTTTTTCATGGCACGTTCTCCTAGGGGCAGAGGAGCCCGCCACCGTCCCATGCCGCGACCCCCATGTTTGCTCCTGAAACTACAAATCCTGTGGGGAGGACCTCTATTGACTGAGCAAAAGCCGCACCACGGCTGTCACAAATCGTGAAATTTGATGCTGTAGTGGCTATTCCGTGTGCATCAAAAGTCACTGCAGCTGTTGTACTTGACAGTATGGGATTATTTGAACCAGCACTATTTGCTGACAATAGAACTGGGGTGCCGCTCGCTGGTTGGCTTATAATCGACCAGCCATTTTGCCAATTTGTGCCACACGACGTTGAGTCTACTCCACCGAAAGGGCAAGTGATAATGCTCATGTTTTGTGTTAAGGCGGTATTTCTTGCATAGTTAAGTCCACTTGTAAATTCATCTGCTACACTCGTTACTCGGTTGTTCATGATCATGTTTTTAAATGAGGGTGCGGTGATTGCCAAGAGTATTGCTATTACTGCGATAGATATCAGCAGTTCAATGATAGTAAAACCGTCCGTGACGTTTGGCCGCGGATGGCAGTGATTTGCCATAATATCCCCAACTCGTTGCTTCCCCTATGTAAATTATAGTACATAATGATGACGCTATGTTTAAATTAAATACACTAAAGGTATTAGAGCCGAGAATGTATTCTTATGGTTTGAGAAACTCTCCGATCGTTTTAAGTACCTGTCTATCCATTAAGATATTGATATGATCAACTTCAGGGATGAGGGCTAAAGAGGCGAATGGGTGATGCTGACAGAAAATAATAGACTCTTTTGGGGGAATCGTTCCATCTTTTTGACCGTGAACACAGAGCACTTTTGTCTGGGGTTTGGCCGTGTATTGTCTAAAATCAAGGCAATCTAGATCAATGTCAGATTGGTCACGAAAGACTTGACGCAGGTGGCGATAGGAGTTGCCATTTAGTTTTAATAGGCGAGCAACACGTCCAACAGGCGTGCGCATTCTGATGGGCGAGGCCATGAATATCACTCTTTCTGGATGATAATCTAGGCCATAATCACTGCACTGTTGTGATAGATTGAGAGTATGTAACAACATCGATCCACCAAATGAGTGTCCCATGACCCCATAAAAAGGTCCAAGTTGATTAATGGTTTGGCGAAGAATGTCAACGGCGTCTACCCAGGGTAGTTGTACTCCAGTCGACTCGCCGTGAGCTGGAAAATCTAAAGCGTAAACTTCAAAACCCTGTTGACGAAGGCTTTCGATCACACATGACATATATGCTGAGCGCGACATCCAGCCGTGGGTGACTAACACTTTTTTTGCGTTGACTACACCTGGTTTCGTAAAGTGATGGATGACATGATGACGAGGTGTTTTGATCTGGATAATTTCGGAGCGCTCACGAAGAAGATACTCGCATGCCTTTTCTGCATGTATTCGATATGCTTTGGGGATGGGTAGATTCATAGGTGTGATAAAGAAGTGATAACACGCCAGAGCGTGCAAATAATCTCGCATTTCGTTTATTTTAGGCGCTAACATGTTTATGAATCCAATAATATTAAAAAGTGGTCTGCTATTTTTATAATAGTGCAGAATTTGGAAAAATGTGGTGAAGCGGGAGGTGTATATGCAATATAGTGAGTTGACTTATCCTATGACAGTCAAGCTTGGTCAACTGCTCATGGAAAAGGGGTGGTTGTGTACGGTCGCTGAATCCTGCACAGGCGGACTTTTGGCGGCATCTATTACGGAAGTGTCTGGAAGCTCGGCCTGGTTTGATGGTGGATTTGTAACGTATAGCAATCATGCGAAAGAAACGATGCTTGGTGTTTCTTCTGCATTGATTAATTCAGAGGGGGCGGTGAGTCGATTGGTTGCGGTTTCGATGGCTGAAGGGGCTCTCGCCCGAAGCCGCGCTGATATTAGTGTTGCTATTACAGGAATTGCTGGGCCACTTGGCGGGACTGAAGCAAAGCCTGTGGGGACTGTATGGATTGCTTGGGAAGGACGGGGGATTGCTCGGGCGATGTGTTATCTTTTTCAAGGAGAAAGGGCTGCTATTAGACAGCAATCAGTTAACCAAGCATTGCTTGGGATGATTAAGCACAATACTGATTTGCAGCGATGAGTGGTAATCGACGTCAATCACTCAAACTTGGTTGTAGGTGCGAAAAATGTCTGGTTGCAACCTTCTTGTTTTGAAGTTGATAACGGTGTAATTTGTAAAGCTGAGTCGGCTGCTTTGGTGGCGGTTTGACCGAGATTTTTTTCAGTGCTCCAGGAGATTCCTACTATGTCAGAGAAATTTACCGAACTTACCCAAGGGCTCAGCGTTCAGCTTGCCAAAATGCGTAAAGAAATGCCAGAGGTGATGTCTGGGTTTAGTGCTTTAGCAGGTGCAGCAACTAAAGCAGGTGTGCTTGATAAAAAACACAAAGAGCTGATTGCGATGGCTTTGGCTGTGGCAAATCGTTGTAACGGCTGTATTGGCTTTCATGCTGAGACCTTGGTCAAATTACAAGCCAGTCGTGAAGAATTACTAGAAACCCTCTCGATGGCTATTTACATGGGTGGTGGGCCATCGCTTATGTATGCAGCCGAAGCACTCGAGGCGTTTGAGGAATTTAGCAATAGTTAATGATGGTGATTAATCCACACGCCCAGTCAAGGCTCTTTGCACCACAGCCATCGATTGATTTGCCATGGCCTGTTGTTTACAGGGGTACTGTTTTTTTAAACCTAATAAGGCAACTTGTGACACCGTCATGCTATTTTTATCGCTTTGTTGGCTTGAAATTTCTCGATAGGTTTGTTGAATAAGCTCATTAAGGTTGGTGCCTGTTAATTGTGTACCATTGGGAACACAGAAGAGGGCTGCTCCTTGTTGGCTTGCGGTTTCGTTGGCGAGTAAGAGGGTTTCGGCGATGCTTTCGCTTGTCAGAATTAACACGGTTCGCGCTGAGCGTGCCCAGGATTGCGATTGAGGATCAGCTTTCATTTCCATTTGCGGGATATTGTTGGCGATATTCATGAAGTGATCAATCGTATCAGCAAAGCTTGTGATAGAGATCGCGAGCAAAAAAACAATCTTAATTAGCATGCTTGTTCCTAAAAAAGCTAGGGTCTGTTCACAATTGCTCTACACGCCCTAGTTGGTTTTAAATAATATCGTACAGGATTGTCTTTATAAACCCAATCCTTCTATTCACATGACTAGATGACTAAATGACTAGATAAAGTGTGGTTTGATCCAATTAAAGAAATATCCTAAAAACAAAAAAAGAAACAATGCTATAGAAAGGCCGATTCGCAAGCTTAGCGCTTTTACAGTGCGCTTCGATTTTCCCTCATCTCGTACTAAAAAAAAGAGGCTTGATGCAAGCGAGATAAGAATCAGTAGCATGGCAATAAAAATGCAGATTTTGATGAACATTTGTTATACTCCGGGGATTTGGCGCACTAGTAGATAGCAAATGAAGAGTTTAGCTCGTTTTAAACCCCATTTCACCTTACCTTGGCAATTGTTTTTGTTAGCTTTATGTCTGGCGCTCCTATTTGTGCGTTTGGGGTTTTGGCAATTGTCACGTGCAGAAGAAAAACAACGTATGCTTAAAGAGCATCAAAAGTTTGAAGGTATGGCACCAAAGCATTGGCGGCCACAAGATAAAACGCCTTCACAATATCAACAGATCTATGTTGAAGGGAAGTATCTATCTCAACTGTTGTTGCTTGACAATCAGCATAGAGAGCATCAGTTTGGCTATGATGTGATTTCACCTTTGTTGTTAAGCAATGGCGCTATTGTATTGGTGGATAGGGGATGGATTAAAGGGGATGCTGCCAGGCTTGGGTTGCCTGAGGTCGATAGTATCTATGATTCGGTGAGAGTATCTGGGACCGTTTATTTTCCATCTAGGAAAAATTGGATTTTGGGAAATATTCTTGAGAAACAGGAAGGGAAAAAAGTTGTCATTGAACTAATTGATACGACGTTTCTCAGTCAATTTTTGCATAAAGCGGTATATCCGTTTATCATTCGCCTTGGTCAAAGTGAGGCCCAAGGTTTTGTTCGAGAATGGCCGACAGTCGCGATGCCTCCTGAGAGACATTATGCGTATGCACTCCAGTGGTTTGTGTTTGCTTTTGTCATTATTATTTTGATTGTAGTTAGCAGAAAAAAGAGCGTTCATGACAACACATCGACGTAATTATTTTATCTTGGTTTTATTAGCGGTGCTATTTTTGGTACCAGGTGTTTCTGCGTATTTTTTTTACAAACATCCCGAGTGGCTCGTGGGCATCAAAACCAATAAAGGCGTATTGCTTAACCCTCCTTTTTTATTAAATGATGAATCTGTAACTGCCAAATGGCAATTATTGTTTTTCTGCAAAAAAAACTGTGGTGGTGAGTGCAGAAAACAATTGGAGAAATTGGCGCGGATCCGCTTGGCATTAGGTCGTCATCTTTATGAGGTGGATACCGAACTCTTGTTAGGTTTAAATGCAAAGAATCCTTCAGACGATCTCTTACAGACGCTCAGGGAGTGGGATATGCGTGTTGTAAGGTTAAGTGCTGTACATCAAGAGCAGATGGAGCGCTTAGATGATAAGCTTGAAATTTTTATTGTCAATCCTGATCAGTATGTTGTGCTTGCATATAAGCCTTCGGTTAAATCATCACATATTTACCATGATCTTAAGCAATTATTAATTCGTTGAGATTGAATCTATGTCTATAAAATTACGCTACCTGATCGCTAATCTTGCGATTGTTTTAGCACTCTTCGTAGTGATGTTGGGTGCCTTCACTAGGCTCACTGATGCGGGCTTGGGTTGTCCTGATTGGCCGGGTTGTTATGGGCGGATAGTTATGCCTTCTGCCCATCATGAGCTCATTGAGGCACAACGCCAATTCCCAACCATTCCTATTCTTACCCAAAAGGCTTGGACAGAAATGGCGCATCGCTATGCTGCCGGCACCCTAGGATTGTTAGTGTTGTTTATTGCGTTAAACGCAATATTTTCAAGCAATGAAGGAAAAAAATTGTTGCGGTTACCCGTGCTTTTGGTTTTGCTCATCTTATTTCAAGCCACTCTCGGTATGTGGACCGTCACTTTAAAATTATTACCTGTAGTGGTGATGGCACATTTATTGGGTGGTGTTTTGATTTTCTCTTGTCTTTGTTATTACCGCATGCAATTGAGTCATGTTATGAGGCTTCGCAAGCCTTGGTTTTGTTTCTGGACGAGCTTGGGGATTGGGATAGTTTTTTGTCAGATAGCCTTGGGTGGTTGGGTGAGCTCTAATTATGCAGGTGTTGCATGCATTGGTTTTCCAAGATGTAATGGCCAATGGTTTCCTGAGTTCTTGTTTGCCAAGGGCTTTAATTTGTTTTCCCCTGTGGGGGCTAATTATCAAGGCGGGTTGCTTGATTATCATGTGCGGGTTACTTTGCAGGTGATTCATCGACTAGGTGCGGTGATTGCGGCAGGTTATGTGTTGGTGTGGTCTGGCGTGCTGTTGTTTCGGGAAAAGTCTCCATTGCTTAAAGGGGTAGCATGGCTCGCCATTTTGTTGGTTATCACGCAGTTCGCTTTGGGTGTGGTGAATGTTATGTACTTACTGCCGCTGCCAGTTGCGGTTTTACATAATGGTGTTGCTGCGCTATTGTTAGCGAGCTTGTTCACGATGTTATATCTTGTTACAGGAGGCACTTCTGATGAGCGTTAATTCTAGAGCTCAGTTAGATGTGTGGCGCGACTATTTAGAATTATGCAAGCCCCGTGTTGTCATGTTGATGTTGCTCACGGTAATCGTTGGTATGTACCTTGCCACACCAGGCTCAGTATCATTGTATACTTTAGCAGCAACTCTTTTGGGGATTGGATTGACAGCGGGTAGTGCTGCGGCAATTAACCATCTGGTTGATAAACGTATAGATGCTATCATGTCCCGAACTCAAAAGCGGCCTGTGGCGCATGGACGTATTGCTGTCAAAGACGCTTTGATATTTTCAGTGGTCATTGGTTCACTGGGGCTATGGGTGCTTGGCTATTTTGTAAATATACTCACAGCTGTACTGACATTTCTGACCTTGATTGGTTATGCTGGCATTTATACCGGGTATTTAAAGCGCGCAACGCCACAAAATATTGTAATTGGTGGATTAGCCGGCGCGGCACCTCCTTTGTTAGGATGGACAGCTGTTGCAAATCAACTTGACCCTCAGGCTTTGTTATTGGTATTAATTATTTTTACCTGGACGCCGCCTCATTTTTGGGCACTTGCTATATATCGCTTTGAAGACTATCGGCATGCAGAAATTCCAATGTTGCCAGTCACTCATGGTATTCACTATACCAAGCTTAATATTTTGCTTTATACCATCTTATTGTTGGTGGTGAGCATACTTCCCTTTGCCGTTGGGATGAGCGGTCTTTTCTATTTGGTTTCAGCGTTGACACTTGGCGCAAGGTTTTTGTATTGGGGGGGTCGCTTATATCGCACAGACAAGGCGATTGTAGCCATGCAGACGTTTCGATTTTCTATTATTTACCTTTTGTTAGTTGATCAGTACTTGTAAGCAAGATTAATGATATCCTGCGGGGCGGACGAAAGCACAGAGGTTGATAACTTATCAAGTCAACCAAGTTCATATTTAGGGGATGTAAAAAATGCCTAGTCAAAAAACTCGAATTAATATTACGGTGGTCGCTTTACTCGGCCTGGTGGGATTGGTGCTAGGAGTTTTTATTTCTCAGCAGGTTCATTTTCACCAAGAAAAAAATCTAAGCGAATTTAATGGCACACTGCTTGATACACCACGAGATGTCAGCACTTTTTCATTAATTGGCACTGATGAGAAGCCTTTTAACAACCAGCAATTGAAAGGTCATTGGACTATGATGTTTTTTGGATTTACTAATTGCGGTTCGATTTGCCCAACCACGATGTCCGAGTTAGCTAAAACTTACCAGCTACTAAAAAAAAATGGGGTGACAGAATTGCCAAAGGTAGTGATGGTGACCTTAGATCCTGACCGCGATAGCTTGGTAAAATTAAAACAATATGTCAAAGCATTTAATCCTAATTTCTACGGTGCTAGAGGTGATGAAACTGCCGTTGAAGTTTTGGCGCGGGAGATGGGAATTGCTTATACCAAGGTCGCGTTAAAGTCTTCCTCATACAATATTGAGCATACTGGTACAGTGATGTTATTCAACCCCAATGGTAAGTTGGTTGCTTTTTTTACAACACCTCATCATGCTAAGCAATTAGCCCGAGACTATCAATTGCTTGTCTCATAACGTTTTGTTGTTTACCGGCGGCACTGTCTTTAATTGATAGCTATCGCGGTTTTATCAGTAGACCTGACTCACATGAACTAAACTTTTCTTACTAGGAAAAATTACTTAATTTAGGATGTACCCATTTATGAAAATCGCAATACTTGCTACTAACCCCAATTTATATTCTCATCAGCGCCTGATTCATGCGGGGGAGGAGGCAGGTCATGAAGTTAGGGTGATTAACCCATTGTATTGTTATATGAATGTAGCAGCTTCTTGCCCGCAGGTGCATTATCGTGGTGGAGCTCCGTTGCCTATTTTTGATGCGATAATACCGCGAATTGGGGCTTCAAATACATTTTACGGTACGGCTGTTCTCCGGCATCTTGAAACCATGGGCATCTATACTGTAAATGAATCTATCGCAATTTCTCGCTCAAGAGACAAATTCCGATCATTGCAATTATTGGCGCGAAAAGGCATACCCATGCCATTATCAAGTTTTGCTCAATCACCAGATAATACGGCGGATTTGATTCGTATGGTCGGGGGGGCGCCTTTAGTCATCAAGCTTTTAGAAGGCACCCAAGGCAAAGGGGTGGTTCTTGCTGATAGTCATCAATCAGCGGTGAGCATTATTAATGCTTTTAAAGAAATGCGTGCGAACATTCTTGTACAAGAGTTTATTGAGGAGTGTTGTGGTACAGACATTCGGTGTTTAGTCATTGGTGATAAGGTTGTTGCTGCCATCAAACGGCAAGCGAAGGAAGGCGAGTTTCGTGCAAATGTGCATCAAGGTGGAAAAGCGCTCAAGGTAAAGTTGACACCGGAGGAACGCACTATTGCGATAGCTTCTGCAAAAGCCATGGGGCTTAAAGTTGCAGGGGTTGATTTGCTTCGCTCTAATAGTGGGCCACTTGTTCTCGAGATTAACTCTTCTCCCGGTCTTGAAGGGATTGAGAAAGCGACGCAAGTGAATATTGCTGGAAAGATAATCCAATACATCGAAAAACATGCTAAGTCTTCCGGTCGCCAAAGACGATTTCAAGGGTAAAGTAAACTATGGATTGTCCGCTTTGCCAAGAAGCCAATCAACACTTACTTCAAGCTCAATTGCCAAAAGCGTAAGATGTTCTTCGTCTGGCAACAAGTTGCCGTTAAGTATCGCTTCTGCTTTAAACCGAGGGATTTTGATGAGCTTAGAGAAGGCTTCAACTCGTTCACAGATGCGTTCAGGTACACCTATTGCGTCAAGTTCTTTATGAAGACGCTCTGAAAATACTCGATTGCTCATTTTGTCACCTCTTGGGTATTGAAACCCTCCTTTACTTGGGTATAGCATACAATTGTTGATTTGCAAGTAAATGGCATTGATGCGGGTGGATTATGTTTGGTATGAATGGCGCGAGATGAGCGTAAGAAGTTGTTCGAAAGAGCGGTGAGGTGGTGTATTTTTGATAAAGATAGTGCAACTAGGCGATCATATCCAATGGAGAAATGTCTTAAGTTTATAGTGGCTGGAAGTGGCTGTCCAAATTCCTATGAACAGTTGAATGATGGTCAGGTATAGTTCCTGGGCAATATGTTTTGAAAAACCCACACGCAAGTAATCCTGCACCCGTAGCTGCTATGCAAACACCTAAAGTACCACTTTTCCTATTGTAACAATGGTCAGTTTAGTCGATTTCTTAGGAGGAAATTTAACAATATGTTGAAAGGACGAGTAATTTTTATAACAGGGGCATCGAGTGGAATTGGACTGGCTTGTGCTAAGCAGTTTGCAGCAGCCGGAGCAAAATTAATTCTAAGTGCTCGTCGCCTTGATCTTCTTCATGAGATTAAAGTGCAATTAGAACAGGAGTTCAACGTTGAGGCTCATCTGATTCAGTTGGATGTTCGTCAGTATATGGATGTACGCTCAAAGCTAAATCAACTTCCCGAGGGTTGGAAGAACATAGATGTTCTCATTAATAATGCTGGTTTAGCTGCTGGATTGGATGCGATTCAAGAGGCAAGTGTGCAAGATTGGGAAGCGATGATTGATACCAACATCAAGGGGTTACTTTACGTAACTAGAGAGATTTTACCAAACATGGTAGCGCGAAATGTAGGTCACATTATTAATATTGGTTCCATTGCAGGCCATCAGGTGTATCCAAAGGCGTCCGTGTACATTGCTACAAAACACGCCGTTAAAGCATTATCTAGTGCGATGCGTGTGGATTTGTTTGGTACCAAAATTAGAGTCAGTAGCGTAGATCCTGGTGCTGTAGAAACCAATTTTAGTTTGGTGAGATTTAAAGGAGATAAAAAGCGCTCCAAGGCTGTTTATGAAGGAATGAAGCCTTTGGACTCTCAGGATATTGCTAGTGCGGTTTTCTATTGCGCTAGCTGTCCACCCCATGTGAATGTCAGCGAAATGATCATTATGCCCACCGATCAAGCATCGGCAACAATGATATTTCGGGAGTCAATATAGGGTGTGATTAAAAGTGCGCTTATGAGATGCCAAGAACAGCGATGAGTGCTTCAATGCTTTCATCGCTCTCATTGAGACAAGGAATCAAGGTTAATGTTTCGCCACCGAGCTTAAGCCAGGTGTCTTTTGCCCTCATGCCAATTTCTTCTAATGTTTCCAAACAGTCAACAACGAAAGATGGACAGGCTATAGCTAGGTGCTTGACGCCCTTTGCAATCAGAACGGGCAAAATAACATCGGTGTATGGTTTAATCCAGGGGGTTCTTCCTAGGCGAGATTGAAAAGAAAAACTAAGATTTTCTTCTTTAAGACCAAGGGCTTCACCAACAAGGCGAGATGTTTGAATGCATTGTGCACGGTAGCAGCCTTTGTCGCTGAGGTTTGTCGGTGGGCATTTTACTTCACAAATTTGCTCACAGCCACCGGCTTTAAGGTGGCTCTCTGGGACACCATGATAACTTAATAAAAGATGGTCGTGGCTTGCAAGATAAGGTCGAATGCTCGTGGCTAATGCCTTGATATAGTTTGGGTGGGAATGAAAATCACGAATGATATTTAGCGAGGGAAAAATAGTTTCTGACTCTAATAAACGAAGGACAGCTTCTATGGAGGATCCCGTCGCTGCGGAAGAATATTGTGGGTAGAGTGGCAGGACGGTGATTGTTTCACAGGACTTCAATGATATCAGTGCCTTTTTAATAGAGGGTTCTCCATAACGCATAGCCAATACTGCATTGTATTGCGGACCTAGCCGCTCATTGAGTTTAGTGGCTAATTTAAGGCTATGAATTAGCAGAGGAGATCCTTGAGGTGTCCATATCTCTTGATAAGCTTGCGCTGTGCGTGGCGATCTGAAAGGCAGAATCACACCATAGAGCAGAAGGTAACGCAGAAAAGAAGGAATCGTGAGCACCCGCTTATCTTGCAGAAACTCCCTCAAATATTTTCTGACGGCTACCGTTGATGGTCGCTCTGGCGTGCCTAAATTAATGAGCAATATTCCTTTTTTCATCTACAAAAACACGCAATAGAAAACGATGTACCATCATACAGTACAGTGCGCTTAAAACAAGGCAATAAACAACGTTGCCTGGTTTTTAGTGATTAAGCAGATGCCTCTTCAGCAATGGCCTCAGCGAGAACAGTAACACTAGTCGCGTGTAATCCCCGCTCGCCATTTATCATTTCAAAATTGACAACTTGTCCTGCGATAAGCGTTTTATAGCCTGTTCCATCAATTGCTGAAAAATGCACAAAAATATCATCGCCGCCGCCTTCTGGTACAATGAATCCCCAACCTTTGGCATTGTTGAACCATTTCACTTCACCCTTGGCCATGTTTCCTCCTTTGTTTTCTTTCAACGATCTCTTTACCTATTGTGATAAAAATTCGTTTGTTCAAGGCATTCGTCCATAAACACCAGGTGCCTTTTCAACCTAATTTTAAAAGCTAGTATCAACATAACTTAAAATCCAGCAACGACTCAACACTTTTTTTTAAAATGGATACTTTAAATAACTATATGCATTCTATTTTGTCTCCGAGGTCTTTTAACTCGCTGAGTTTGAGATGAATTTCGCGCTGAGGGAAGGGCATTTCGATGCTGTTTTCTCGAAAAGCCTGTTCGATGGCAAAATTTAAATCACTATGCACGGCTGTCTTATTGTTCACATCTCTAATTAAGCAACTTAACTCAAATAAAATGGCATTGTCAGTGAATGATTTGAAGAAGACGACGGGTTTGTTGCGGCCCGTTTTGATGATTTCCTCATTCTGATTTGCTATTTCCAAGAGTATATTTTTTACAAGCAAAACGTTAGTACCATAGCTAATGCCTACCTCGCAATTGATGCGGCATAGTTTATCGCTAAACATATAATTGGTTACAGGACGGGTAATCAAATCTGAGTTGGGGATGATAATATCTTCGCGTGATGGTGTAATTACTTGGGTGGACCGGACACGAATTTTTTTCACAAAACCTTCAATGTTATCAACTTTAATCCGGTCTCCAGGTTTAATGGGTTTTTCAATGAGTAAAATCAACCCAGAGACAAAGTTGTTAACGATGCTTTGTAGACCAAGTCCTATACCGACTGATAAGGCACCTGCAATGATGGCAAGGCCTGTAAAATCAAATCCTGCCACAAGAAAGCCTGCAAGTAATGCCAATGCGAAACCAATGTAAGTAAGAATTGATGCTACAGCAACTTGAGTTTCTTCTTCTTCTTCAAATTGTTGGTGATTGCTAATACCAGTTGATATCGCCCTAAAAACCAAATACAAGGTACAAAAAACTACAATCCCTGAGATGATTCTTGTGGGATAAATTATAACACTTGCTAAATGAAAGCCATTGATGATGCGATCATAGATGATTTCGATAAAATCTGTTGCAAATCCCCACATTTGACCAATCAAGTAGATACTGCAGCTAATAAGCGAGATCTGCAATATAGTTTTTAAGATAAGAAACTCGGTAAATACCTGATCAGGTCGATATCCAAACATACAGATAATTTTTATTTTAATGGATTCTCTTGTGCTTAGCATTAAATATAGCCTGTGAGTGCCTCTGGTTAGAATCAGGGTTGCTGAAATGATGATAAACGTCATGAATCCAGAAAAGGTAAGGTGTTCAGCAAGAAACTTATAGCCAAGTACACCAATCATAGCGGTGATTAAAAGCAGCAGACTGCTTATCCATCTGATGGCATTGTAGAATTTGTTGATAAGTTTCACATGCCGATGGTGCTCACAAAAATAGGAAATGAAATAGGCAGTTGTTGCCAAAATGGCCAAAAGAAAAAATAATTGGCAGAGTTGTTTGACAGAGCTTGTTTTATCTATTGAGAGGGCTAAATAGCGTCCGAAAATGCTTAAAGCATAAAAGCTTATTGTGGCATAGGTAATTGCTTTAAAAAAAGTGATATCAAGAGAGTCCCAGTAAAAAAAAGTTCTAATTTTTTTTAATTGAAAAAATAAAAAAACTAGCACCAATGAAAGTAAGTATAAACAAGCACTGTTGCATACTAAAAGGGGCAGGCTAGATATTGTTTTAAATTGGGATAACACTAGAAAGTAGCTAGCAAGGCCTGCAAAGAAAAAAAATGCGCCAAGGGTGGTGCTGTGGATAAACCGATATTTCACAAAGCGAAAATAATGACGAAACACGTGAGTTTTGCTTGCTTTTAGAATGATAATGGCCGCGACAGCTAATGCTTCGAAAAAAATAGCTAGCAATGCCAGAATTGAATTGAGATCATAGGAGCTTGCTGCAGGTGCTAAATTGAATACTTGGGGGTCTACTCCTGAGTTTGCAATACTATAAATAATGCTCCAAAGGGCTGGCTGGCGGGTTAATGCCACTTTTTGTTTGATTTTAGCAATAGTTGATTTAAAGATATCGATGGCTTCGGTTGCTCGAATGGAAAATAAGCGGCATTGGGCTTGTTCATCGGCCAGTTGTTTTTGTTGTCCGGTTAGATAAACAAGATCAGCCCCTTGGTTTTGGTCTTTTTGGAGAGTTACTCCGTCTTGCTTCATCAACACCTCAAGGTTGTTTAGCTTCTTTTGTCGGTTCTCAATACACCTTAACGCCTTACCATTGAGGAGTGATAGTGTGTCAACGGCGGCCTCTAAATTTTTAAGGTTTAGATTTTGAACGGATAGCTGTAAGTTAATATGATCAAATTGCTGGTTAGCTTTTTTTACGTCAAAACCTATAGTGAGTGTTGGGTTTTTATGGGGGGGGGCTGTAACCACCGCAGGAGCAGGAGTTGCTCCGAATGCATGGGTACAAAAAAAGAAAAACAAAGTCCGCACAAGAATTGTCATGGCCACTACCAGTTGACTTTCGTGAAGAATACTCTACTGTCTTGTGTGTCTGAACTCAAGCGAAGCACGTGGCTTATTTTTAGTGCTTGGGAACTCTCCTAAGCTTTCTTCTTCCTTTTAGTAATTGACCGCCTGTCATTTCGACGGAGGGTTGTTTTGACTGGACTTAAATGCAGTCAATCTAGCTGAATAAATTAAATTTGGCTTTAAAGGATTGGTTATTCATGGTATATAATTAAAGTAGAGGCAAAATGTTTAATAAGAGGGCTGTATTATGACGACCAATACCTCGCTTGCTAACCAGCTTTTGATAGCTATGCCCTCGATTGAGGATCCTAATATCTCGAAGTCAGTGATTTATGTCTGTGAACATCAGAGCCAGGGCACGGTTGGCTTGATGATCAATCGACCCATGCAATATCCTTTAGGGTTGGTTTTTGACCAACTACAAATTGAGCCTCTCAGAACGGAATGTAATCGATTGCCTTTGTTGTTTGGAGGTCCGTTGCATCCTGAGCGTGGATTTGTTATTCACAGACCGCTTGGTGGCTGGCGCTCTAGCCTTGCTTTGCGCGAAGGGGTGACGGTTACGACCTCGAATGATATTATTCGAGCTATAGCACAAGACACAGGTCCAAAGGACGCGCTGGTTGCCTTGGGCTATGTTGGTTGGGGCGAAGGTCAACTAGATATAGAAATGCTCGAAAATGTTTGGTTAGTTTGTCCTTTCAAGCCTGATTTGCTTTACGAAGTGCCTTTTGATCAGCGTTGGGACCGCGCTTTGCTGAGTATCGGTGTAAAAAGTGATCAATTAATTTCTGGTGTGGGCCATGCTTGATGGGGTGTTTCTAGGTTTTGATTTTGGTTACAGAAGGATAGGCGCTGCAGTTGGCCAGTTGTTGACTAAAAGTGCTTCCCCCTTACCTACCTTAAAAGCAAGCCAAGGTGTTCCTGATTGGGATGTTATCAAAAAATTGATTGATGAATGGCGACCAAAAGCACTGGTGGTTGGGCTGCCGTCTTGTATAGATGGAACTGCACAATACACAACCGGTGCTTCTCGAGGGTTTGCTCGACAATTAAGAAAACGCTTTTCTCTGCCTGTTCATCTGGTGGATGAACGCCTCACAACAGTTGAGGCGCGCGCGCATTTGTATGCTGAGGGTGGATACCGTAAAATCAAAAATACATAAATAGATAGCATCGCTGCTTGTGTTATTTTGGAACAGTGGTTGCAGGGCATGCGTTGAACTTTATTTGGATCTTATGAAACATTTTCTAGACACAAGTGAGAAATCATCGAAAGAACTATTAAAGCTCATTGAAAGGGCTTTGTATTTTAAAAGCACAGATTCGCACCCTATCTTTAGCGATATTTCTGTGGCGAATCTTTTTTATGAGCATAGTACGCGAACGCGGGTGAGTTTTGAGTTGGCTGCAAAAAAGTTGTCTATGACCGTCATTAATTTGGACCCTTCGACTTCATCCGAACAAAAAGGGGAAGAAGCTAGAGATACGATTAAAACGCTAGTTGCTATGGGGATTAAATGTTTTGTTGTGCGTCACGTGCAAGAGGGCTTTCCAGAGATGTTAGTCGATGTTTGTGGAGATCGCGCACATATTATCAATGCTGGTGATGGTACACATGCTCATCCAAGTCAGGCGATGCTTGATTTGATGACTATTGTTGAAGAAAAGCCAGATTTAGCAAGCCTCAAAATTGCAGTACTTGGCAACGTGAGGCATTCCAGAGTGGCGCATTCTTTTCAGTCAGTTTGTGCGCTGTTGGGTGTGGGTGATTTGGTGATGGTAGCGCCAGAAATTTGGCAGCCACAAACGCTACAATATGGTCGGGTGACAGATTCATTGCAGGAAGGTTTAATGGGAGCGGATGTGGTCATGTGTCTGCGAGTACAAAGAGAACGCTTGGCAGGCAATGAGCATTTAGATTTGCTCCATTATCGGCAGGCGTATGCGTTGACAGAAAGGCATTTGGAGCTAGCCAAAAAAGATGCGATGGTCATGCACCCTGGGCCTGTCAATTGTGGTATTGAAATCGATAGAGAGGTTGTTGATGGGCCACAATCGGCAATTTTACGCCAAGTACAAAATGGGGTATTCATGCGGATGGCAATTTTCGAGGATGTGCTGGAAAAAGATGTGACCAGATAATTGACATTTTCACCCTTAAGTTGGTGCTTTGAGCATCTGCTTGAATGATAATGCTTGTTGTAAATCAGGTAGTTCAACGTTTTTTGATTGTCGCATATCAGCAATGGTTCTGGATACCTTGAGCAGACGATGATATGCGCGTGCGGATAATTTTAGTCGACTCATCGCATGGGCAAGGAAATCTTGCTCTAGTTCTCCTAAAGATGCTACTTGCTCGCATTCTTTTGCACCCAGATGAGTGTTAATGCATCCTTGCCGACTGATTTGGTCAAGGCGTGATTGCTCAACTTGGGCCCTTATTTTTGCACTCTCGCCTGCGGGTGCTATATTTGGTGAGACCAGCTCTTTTTCGCTGAGTGCGTGTACGTTGATTTGCATATCAATCCTATCAAGTAGTGGCGCTGAGAGCTTTGCTACATAGCGGTTCACTCTATCTGGTGAACATAAGCAGTGGGCATTGGGGTTTCCCCAATGCCCACAAGGGCAGGGATTCATGGCAGCAAGTAATTGAAAGCGTGCTGGAAATTCAATTTGCCGACCGGCTCGCGATATACATATTTGGCCAGATTCCAGTGGTTCACGGAGTGTTTCGAGGACATGGCGACTGAACTCAGGCAGTTCGTCAAGAAATAATACGCCATGATGTGCAAGCGAAATTTCTCCAGGTTTTGGTGGATTGCTCCCCCCAACGAGGGCTGCTGGTGACGCAGTATGATGAGGGGCTCTGAATGGTGGATGTCGCCAGTTGTTAAAATCGAGAGATTGCCTGCGGATAGAATGGATAGCTGCGCACTCTAAAGCATCTTTTTCAGACAAATTTGGCAGTAATGTTGCGAATCTTTTTGCAAGTAATGTTTTACCGCTCCCAGGCGGGCCACTTAATAAAATACTATGCCCACCACAAGCAGCAATTTCCATCGCTCGCTTGGCATGGTGTTGACCTTTTACATCGGACCAGTCGATTGTATCATTCCTTGGATTGAGTAAGGGTGGTTTGGGGATGGGATCGAGAGGTGTATCTTGGCATAGATAATTGACTACAGCCCTAAGGCAGGTTGCGGAATATATGCCCTCTTGGTTTACCAAAGAGGCTTCTAGGGCATTTTTACTGGCAATGATTAACAGTTGGTTTTCACTTCTTGCGGCCAAAATGATAGGAACAATGCCGGTGATCCCGCGTAAATTTCCGTTCAGTGCGAGCTCTGCAGAAAATTCATGGGTTTTTAGTTTTTCTGCTGGAAGCTGCATTGATGCAGCGAGGATGCCGATTGCAATCGGTAGGTCAAAGCCGCTTCCGGTTTTCGGGAGATCAGCTGGGGCAAGATTTACAATAATCTTACGAGAAGGAAACTCGAATTGACTATTGATGATGGCACTACGAACACGGTCTTTGCTTTCTTTAATGGCTGTTTCTGGAAGGCCTACGATGGTAAATCCAGGCAATCCATTCGAGAGATGCACTTCAACACAGACAGGTGCTGCAGTGACGCCAATAGCTACTCGCGTTTTGCAAATTGCAAGACTCATTATAAAGCTCTTTTTCGAGGTTGGACGTTTATTCTAGTCGATATAAAAGCGCTGCTACTAGCAGTTTATTGATTTTTTTTACGCGCGCTCGTTTTTTCTTTGCTTAAGTATTGGAGTTTATCTTCCAGGGCTTCAACTTTTTCGCGGGTTCTAAGTAGTACTTTGATTTGGACATCAAATTCTTCGCGGGTTACCAAATCCATGCGGGTGAAAGCTGCGTGGAGGATTTCTTTGAAATTTTGTTGAATCTCTTCTTCGAAGGTTTGTAGACTTTTGGGGAGTGCTCGAAATAATTTTTTCGCGAGCTCTTCAAATTGTTTAGGCTCAAACATGGTTAACTCCTGTGATAGTGGGTATTCTTCCTATTATCCTAGAAAAATTAATCAAATCATAGCCGAACTAACTCGGTTAATTTGCATTAGCTGCGTCATCGGGTGAATGTTTATTTTTAGATGCGGGTTATTGTTGAGTGGCTGTTAAGTGGATGCTGTTCGGTAATTTGAGTAGGGGTCAATTTAACAATGCTTAGCTAAATCAGATGGAGATAAAATTACATCATGAAAATGATCATGGCAATTATTAAACCCTTTAAACTTGATGATGTGCATGAAGCCTTGATGGAAATTGGTGTGCCGGGAATAACGATCTCTGAAACCCGTGGTTTTGGGCGACAAAAAGGGCATACTGAACTTTATCGAGGCGCTGAATATGTAGTTGACTTTCTGCCTAAGATTAAGATTGAGTTGGCGCTTCCAGAAAATATGGTGGAACGGGCCATTGATGCTATTTGTAAGGCAGCCTATACCGGAAAAATTGGCGATGGGAAAATTTTCGTGTATTCCATAGATCAAGTGGTCCGTGTACGCACTGGAGAACTCGATAAAGACGCACTCAGTTAGAGATGGTTGATAAAATCCCATTCTTCATCACTGATTGGTGTGATGGATAAGCGGTTGCCTTTTTTTAATATCTGCATTTTTTCAAGCTCTGGATATTGTTTAAGTGTTGCAAGCGATACAATGCTCGGAAATTTCTCTTTAAACCGCACGTCAACCATAAACCATCTAGGATGATCCGGTGTTGAGGTAAGATCTGGGTGCTCGCTATTTGGATCAAATGCTGTGTGATCAGGGTACGCTGCACTGACGATCTCTACAATGCCGACGATACCAGGCGGATTGCAGCTGGAGTGATAAAAAAAAGCTTGATCGCCAACCCGCATGTCTCGCATCATAAAATTACGTGCTTGATAATTGCGTACGCCATCCCAAGCGGCTGTTTGCTTGGGGCGTTTATATAAATCATCGATACTAAAACATGAAGGTTCTGATTTCATTAACCAATAGTTTGTCATGATTTTTCCTTAATCCAGTAAGTTGATCGTTCAGTGATGATCACGTCCATTGGGATGTCCCAGGGTTCTTTGTGAATAAATAGGACTTTTTGTATGTCGTAAGCCACACCAACCAAGAGAGCCGGGCGTTTTTCTTCCAAGGTGCGATCATAGCAGCCTGCGCCCATACCGAGGCGAGTGCCAAACCCATCAAATGCGACCAATGGTAAAAACATGATATCTAATGTTTCAAGGGCGAGTGCTTGCTTTCTTTCAACCAGGGGTTCTTTGATTCCATATCGATTATCAGCAAATAAAGAGGCGGGTGTAGCTGGGAGAAATGACAAGCTGAAATCATCATCAATGGCGGGGAAGCAGCAAATTTTGCCATGAAGAAGGGCTGATTGGCAGATGATATTCAAGTCGACCTCATTGTTCTTGGAGAAGTAGAGTGCAATTTTCTTGGCATATCGGTATTGGTCTAAGGCTTTAATTGTGGTACAAATTTTTCTAGACGCGCTGTGTTGAAAGGATTGTGATATTTTTTTGCGGATTTCGTAGTGAGTTTTCCGCAGAGCTTGTTTGATGATGTCGGACATGAAAATCACGGTCAGTTTAACTCATGTGATTATTGCGTAGATGTCAGGCGTGTTCAATGCTTATATTGCTATTATTGTGTATATTTTGTTGCAAAAAAATACTATGAATTTTTGACAAAATGAGGTATATAGCAGGAAATTTCATTAAAACGTCGTAACCTGCTTACGGAACGCAGAACAAATGTGTGAGGATCGCATGAGTGAATTGTTTGAAGGTGATGAAGAAAAAGTAGTCGTTGTTGAGGGTGGGGTGGTTGAAGTGCTAGATGAGATTGATGAGCTTGAGGAGCCATTAATTTCTGATGCACGCAGACGTTTAGAAAATTTGCTAGACGAAAAACGCTTACGAGATGAGTTAGACGATTTTCCTGACTTTTAATCAGGAGCGCATTGTATGTCGAATGAAGCGTTGACTGTAAAATATGAAAATACCATTGCTATTCATGCAGATGATAGAATTTTGTTAGGTGATGGATTGTTTGAAACGCTCAAGGTCGTTAATAAAACACCGTGCTTTCCAGATCTTCATTGGTCACG
This sequence comes from Legionella sp., assembly GCA_044233795.1. Taxonomy (GTDB): domain Bacteria; phylum Pseudomonadota; class Gammaproteobacteria; order Legionellales; family Legionellaceae; genus JBIIJL01. The sequence goes on from JBIIJL010000001.1 coordinate 26,035, forward strand.
GATTAAAAAGTCAGCTGAAAGCCTGGGGATTGCTTTTGATGTTACCTATCCTTTCTGGATAGCCATGCTTCATAATGCTATTGAGTCTCAGAACTATCATGTAGATGGACTCAAGGTGATATTAAGTGCTGGGCGAGCCTTGCGATCTCTCGAGTCATTAGGTCATGACCCTTGGATGTTGTGCCAAACGTTTAGTTATGCTCCGTCTAAGGAGACACTTCGATTGGTGAGTGCTTCTTGGCGAAGGGATGCTAAGAATCCTCTTTATCAAATTAAATCTATCAATTATCTTGAAGCCATCTTGGCAAGACGTGACGCCATATCAAGTGGGGCAGATGACGCATTGTTTTTCAATCTAGATGAGCATGCAACTGATACCACGGTTGCGAATTTAGTTGTTATCCAAGATGATGAGGTGATTACGCCTAAGGTTACAGACGGCGTGTTGCCTGGCATAACCCGTGGGCGATTGCAGGTCTTATGTAAATCTTTAAGCGTGCCCTTTCGAGAAATGTCAGTTTCAAGAGAAATGTTGGCGACTGCCGATGCTTTATTTGTTACTAATGCTTTATTTGAACTAAGAGCGATTTCGAGCTTTGATGGTAAGAGCTTCTTAGTAAACCATCCTCTTATGGGAATGTTTACTCAAGCCCTGGAGACAAAGGGCTAGAGTCACGTTCGATGAATAGGGTTTATTTGTTACTGGTTTGTTCATAAAGTCAATTTTGGGATTGTTAAGAAAACCTTAATTTTTTGCTGCTACCATCACATTCAAGATGAACTATCCAAGAGCATGTTATGGCTGTTAGCACGGATTTGATGCTTAAATTGCTTCAAGATGAAAAAAATTTAAGTAAAGACCAACGTGGATTTACCGATGCTAATATCGGTAATGACTTAGAAACCAATGAAATTAAGCCATCTTTGCTGCCCAAGCGTTCACGCGGCCCTATCATGGCCGATGTGCTAGCTAGTTGTTTAGCGTTAAGTGCCAGCAAAGATCATACTCCGTTGAAATAGTTAACGGATGAGTTCATATACGTTGCCTGGTATTTTTAGAAATCGTAACGCACAGAGAAAAATATAAAGTACATTTGCAATCGAGCCTCTAGGCGCTATACTTGATAATTGGAGTGAGCATTTTTGTGAGGTGAGGATGGCTTCTGGATTTTCCCCAACTGCCCATTGGCGCGATTCTGCTCGTACTGCAAGGTTTTTTATTGTTGATGCCAGGGCGGCGTTTCCTATATTTATATTTTTGATGCATATTCGTGAATGGACTGGAATTTTGGTCTTGGTTTCTACGATATTTTTTGGCATCATTGAGCGGTATGGATTCACGGTGCCGGTATTTCTGCGTTGGCTTAGGAGCAGCTGTGCAGGCAGTGTAAAATCCGCTCAACCTTGGTGGCATTAAATGGATATTCAAAAGAGTATGGCGTTGATTGCGGCGACCATGAATGCCAAGTTCTACCTAAATGATCGCTTTGTAAGTTTTGACGAAGTTTTCTCCGATACGGGTTTATTGCCTGCAATTGCCCGTCGCGCTGATCAACTCTGTTCCCTTTGTCTTGGATATGGCTTGGGTGTGACCTTTGATGAAGCGGAAAATGCATTATTAGGCACACGGGCGGTCTTTGATAGTGTTACCCCAAATGTACTGCGCTTATTGTGTATGACCGATGTGGTCAATGAATTGATTCAGGGGGGGCCTAGTCGTGACTACACTCCACTTGATGAACTGATGTATGATTGATGTGTTTTTTTTTGCGTGACAATGTAAAAAACACGCAAACCTCCCTTCATTTAAGGTTCACTTAAGCTATACTCTGGTAATCTATAACATAACTATAAAAAAATGAATTCTGGAGTAATTTATGAGCAGCGTCTGGGGTACCCGACATATTTTTTTAACAGGCACTGACGATGCAGGGCTGAGTTTACATGGTCCGAACAAAGTATCAGTCCAAAGTATGGATTCGAAATTAATGGTTTTGGCTGAAAGCGCTGAAAAAATGGCACAGGTTCGCCCGACAGAGCCAAATCAGTTGGCAGCGGCATGCCTTACCCAATGTCGCAATCAAATTCGTGATGTACTGAAACAGACGAAACCAGTGCAGGTGGAGTCTTTACAAGCCTTCACTGAGCGGCAAGAAATAAATAACACCCGCAACTTTAAATAGATTATGATTATGATGGCGCATCAAATTGAGTGCCACACAGGTTGCGACGTCCTGTGAGTTTTAACCCTACGCACTTAAATAAGATATAGTATCTACTCTATGAAAGATGAATTATCAGAACAACAAACAGGCGCAATCCTTAAAGCTCTTGATGAAGCGATTGCAGAAGGCCCGTGGGAAGATTCCAATTTCTTAAGAGTGATTGGTAAAAATTTGCGTGAAATTCGCGCGAGTTTCTATTCAGAGCTTAATACAGACGGAAAAGAAAAAGCCAGAGTGGCATCTCATCTTGCAAACCGCGTTGCTTTAAGGAGCGGTCAGCAGGAGATTTTCATTGCGTTGTATTCTTCCAATGGGAACAATCTTCAAACTTGGGAGAAAATTCTAATGAATTTACCGCGCCAGATGATTTCACGCCCTATCTATGCCGATGAAGAAGATGTTAAGGCTCTCATTCGAACCAAAGTAAATAAAAATAATGAAGCATACGTATCTATGTATATAAGTCAAAACGATATTCTGTCTTTGCCGGTAGATAAAACCTCTATGGATAAGCTTGGTAAACCACTATTGACCTTAAAGGACAAATCACTCAGCTTAGATAATATCCACTATTTTGTACATCGGACGGGCACTTACCATTTCCACCAGGGTAAATTGGTAAAAAATTCAGCGAGTGAAGAATTGTAGTATGAAATTCATTCTGTTAGAGATATTTTTTAATATCGCAAAATGCTTATAAATAGGTATATACTTTACCTACTCACCACTCTAATTAGATTGAACGGATGGCACAACAAGCACAGCAACAGTCTGGTGATAACTCAATGGCACCTATATGGTTCATGGTGTTGTTGTTTGTAACAGGTTATATCATATGGGTAACAGCACATCGCTATATTGTGTCATTGGTGTTTCAGCTTAATATTATCGAAGCAAAAATAATTCATTTTTTTATAGGTAGCAAACTGTTAGCAGAGGAAGTCTATCTTATGCAAACAGTAGATCCTGCGGCGGTCACCTGGTCCCAACTGTTAACGCTCACAAAAAGTGTAGGTGATTACGCCCGGTATCCGATGATTGTTATTTTGGTTTTTATGGCCTTTTTTCTTTATCGTTCGAATGTTACGTTAAAATTTCGTAGGGCACATGACATGAAAACGCTACGAGCTCAAGAACAACTAAACTGGCCATCGATTATGCCAATTGTTAAGCAAGATTTGGTTGCCATTGACATCAATACAGGCCCCTGGGCTATGGCTTTAACCCCGATGGAGTTTGCGCGAAAATATAAACTATTGAAAAAAGAGGATGCGTTGCTAGATAACCCCGTGCCTGGACAGGAAATGACGGCGGGGGTTCGCCGAGGTGACGCCAAACGTGTCTTTACATTACAATTGGGGCCTTACTGGGATGGCTTTGATCGTTGTTCACCGCAGGCAAGGGCGCTAGCGGCGGTTTTTCTTGCACGCATCAATAGAGACCGTGGGGCTGCGGAGAAAATTTTGGAAACACTTGATAAGACTGCCTCTATGGGTAAACCTGATTATGCTATTGCTTTGCCCACTTTAAAAAAATATCAGCACACAGAGATTGCACAAGAGATCATGAGTCGACATGCTTATTTGCTAACGGTGTTGGCCTCATTGTTACAATCTTCTCGTGATGATGGTGTTGTCCCCAGTGCGGAGTTTTTATGGTTAAAGCCAATAGACAGACGTTTGTGGTACATGCTTAATTGTGTTGGACGACAGACCTCGTTCGCAGAAGTAGCAGGTCCTTTTGCCCATTGGAAAGCAGAGATTGCTATGGGGCGGCCCTCGCTGGTGCCGATGATAGATGAAGCTATTAAAGCTTTGGAAATTGCAATTAAAGAAGTAAAACTTTCACCCAAAGAACTTCAGGAGCTCGACCCATGATGCGAGGTATTGATTCGCGCAATGAAATCGATCCAAGTCTCCTGCTTCGGGACACTCGAACGTTCGGTCAACGTGTTGGGCATTTTTTCTCAAATCCTAGCAATGTCGCGATTGTTCTGGTTAGCATGGCTGCCTGCTCATTTTTTGTCTCTGAAGCGTCATTGTTATTACTTTTGTTGGGTTCTATAGCTTTCTGTTATACCTATAGTCGTAAGCAGATGTTGCCATTCCGTTTACCAAAAGTTGCTCATGTCAAGGATTACAATGATTTAAAGCCCGGCATTAAAACGCCCAATATGGCGCGAGGAATTGCTTATTTTGGCAACGATATTAAAACACAAGAGGAGCTGTGGTTTGCCAACGAAGATATGCGCACTCATGCACTAATTTTCGGTTCAACCGGTAGTGGTAAAACTGAGGCGTTAGTTTCTATCGCATTTAATGCATTAGTGCAGGGGAGTGGGTTCATTTACGTTGATGGTAAAGGCGATAATTCTCTATATGCTAAAGTTTTTTCTATGGTGCGGAGCATGGGGCGGGAAGATGATCTGTTGTTAATTAACTTTATGACTGGTGCGCGCGATATTGTTGGCCCGCAAGAAAAGCGTTTATCTAATACACTCAATCCTTTCTGCCAAGGCTCATCAAGTATGTTAACTCAGCTGGTCGTTAGTTTAATGGGTGATTCAGGCCAATCTTCTGATGGTGATATGTGGAAAGGAAGAGCAATTGCCTTCGTGGAAGCATTAATGCGGCTTTTGGTATACATGCGCGATGAAGGGGCAGTTCTGCTTGATGCAAATACGATACGTAACTATTTTGATTTGCAACGTCTTGAAGCGATGGTGGTGGATAAAGTCTTTCCTCGTGATGATCAGGAAAGCATTAACATTGAATCTATTCCTAAATTGGTTACTGATCCTTTGCGAAACTATCTAGGCACACTTCCTGGGTATAACAAAGAGAAGAAGGGTAAGCAGGTATCGCAGGTTTTAGAACAACATGGATTTATTACCATGCAGCTAGTGCGAGCTTTTTCATCACTAGCAGATACTTATGGCCATATTGTTCGCACCAATTTAGCGGAAGTTGATTTTAAGGATGTTGTGCTCAATCGAAGGATTCTAGTGGTACTATTGCCAGCACTTGAGAAATCTCCCGATGAATTGTCAAATTTGGGTAAGATCATTGTTTCTTCCTTAAAAGCTATGATGGCAGCAGGTCTTGGCGAGGAAGTTGAGGGGGATTACCGGGATGTCATCGAACGAAAGCCAACTACAGCACCCACCCCCTATATTTGTATTCTTGACGAATATGGCTATTATGCGGTGAAAGGCTTCGCAGTTGTTCCTGCTCAAGCACGCTCCTTAGGATTTTCCGCAATCTTTGCAGGACAAGATCTACCGGCGTTTCAGAAGGCATCTAAAGAAGAGGCAGCGTCTATTGGTGCGAACACCAATATCAAAATCTGTATGAAATTAGAAGATCCCACTGAAACCTGGGATTTTTTCACTAAGACCGCAGGTGAAGCATATGTAACCAAGGTTGATTCGTTTCAAACCAAAGAGTCGAGCGTTGCCAATAGTTATATGGATACAAAGAGCTCTTCTTTCGAAAGGCGGGCTCGAATCGATCTGCTTGATTTAAAAGAGCAGACTGAAGGAGAGGCACATATTTTCTTCAAGTCTCAAATTGTTCGCGCGCGGATGTTTTATGCCAATCCAAAACCTGTGAAAAAATTGAAACTCAATCAGTTTTTGAAAGTAAATTCACCACCAGATGATTACTTATTAAAACTTCAAAAACAATTGGCAGGCTTTAAGATCATTCTTGAAAGTAATGATCTAGGCATTACCAAGGATGTGCCCAGCGAAGAAATTGCATTGATAAGTAAGGTGTTACATGAGTCAACCATCGAAGAGCCAATAGAACGCGGTGTTGCTGCACTCCTTGCTTTTCACCATCACAACGAACCAGAAGCAGTGGATGCTTTGGTTGAAGAAGTTCTGCCAGGTAAATTGACGATCTTTACAGCATTAAACTACCCTGTAGGCTCCCCAAAATTATTGGTGACAGATGTGGCGCATTTTTCTGAACCTTTATTGGGCATCAATGAAACACGTGATTTCATGATGAACATAGAACGTCTTGCTGGCGAGAAAGATAAACTGTCAGGAACTATTTCAAACGAATTGATTAAAGACTTCCAAATGGCGACAAGTTATCCTCCTGAAGAACGGGATGTGGTCTCTGCTGACGAGCTTACTCGATTAGTGGTGGGCCTTGCGGGAAAATTGGCTGAGGAACGTGAGAAAATTAAAAATAGGGCCGATGCGGTTCAGTGATCCTACACAGTGCTCTTATACTTTTGAAGAATATTTTCATTTTCTTCTTGTAACGTAATGATTTGTATGTTTTTATTTCTTAAACAACACAGTAAATTTTTTGACTATAAGGATGAACCTTGAGAGCAGTACATGTTTACTTATTCGGCAAGGTGGCATTGCTTGTGCTAGTTGTGGCGTCGTTGATTGAGTTGGGTGGGTGTCGATTTTTTTCAAGACCGCAGGGGCCTATAGAACCTGCTAAGTTGCCTTACAAAGTTAATGGTGCAAAGGATAGCGAGATCATTCGCCTGCAGAAGAAATTTAATAAGGAAGGTATACGTGTTATATCTGTAGGACAAGACTATCTGTTAAGTATTACTTCCTCGCATTTATTCTTTCGAGAGTCGCCGCAATTAACGTGGGAATCTTATGCTTTGTTGAATGCAGTTGCTTGCTACCTTAAAGAATTTCGAAAGGTAGCTATTCACATCACGGCTTATAGCAACAAATGTGTGTCTGTAAGGCGAGAGCTTTCGCTTACTCAAGCAAGGGCAAGAGCAGTTGGAAATTATCTCTGGTCACAAGGGATTGACAGCCGTTTTATCTTTACACAAGGGTTAGGTAGTGATAAACCTATAGTTAATTTAACAGAAAATGATGACAAGTCACCAAATTCAAGGGTTGAAATTACGTTTCGAGATGCTGTTGCATGATGCGGAGTAAATATGGGTCGTCAGACTTGGTTGCTAGTTAAACAATCTAGGCGGTTTTATATCTCCAGCTACCGAAGGGTTGGTACCACTCTTTTGGTGTCAGTGGTCTTGAACTTGTTGTTAGGAGTGGGGATTTATTTTGTCTATTTTAATCGCTCGGAGCCTGATTTTTATGCGACAAGTGGTATTATTGCACCTGTGTCATTGACGCCGATGGATAGTCCTAACAATACATCAGTTGCATTGCTTGCAAGTGATCCGGATAATGATGATGTTAATAAAGTCGCTCCGCAATAACTGAGGGAATTATGGCTGAAGACGCACTGACTGCCGTTGCATTAAGGAACACCTTCTACCGTGATGGCCAACGCAAATTGATTCTTGTCTTGCTCGTATCTATGCTTGGAAATTTTTTGCTGGCAGGAGTTTTAGCATATCTCCTCACACACCCTCCTTTGCCAAAGTATTTTGCAACCAGCATTAACGGTAGAATTACTCCATTGTTTCCCCTCAACGAGCCTAATCAATCTGATCCTGCTGTACTGCAGTGGGCTAACACGGCCGCTATTGCTGCTTTTAGTTTCAATTTTGTGAACTATAAATCGGAGCTACAGGCATCGTCCGCGTTTTTTACGCCGGAGGGATGGGATCAATTCTTGGCGGCGTTGACACAATCAAATAATCTTGATGCAGTTATAGCGAAAAAATTGATTGTGTCAGCTGTTGCTACTCGAGCTCCAATCATCCTACAAAAGGGGATCCTCAATGGCAAATATGCCTGGCGTGTGCAGATGCCTATATTAGTTACTTATCAAAGTGCGAGTGATTTTTTTCAACAAAACAACGTTGTTACAATGTTGATCACTCGAATTCCAACATTGAATTCTCCGCGAGGGATTGGAATATCACAATTTGTTGTTGCACCAGCTAGCGGCGGAGTGAGCTAATGGGATCTAAACTAAGAGGATCAACATTACTTGCGTTATTGGCAGCGGTGGTTTTTTTACCGAAAGGGCTTCGTGCTGCTTCATCTGATAGTAACTCTGCCCAACAGGCTTTGGAACAATTGCGTATGTTACAACAACGCTTGTCTCCTACATCCTCCGCAGGTGATAACACCCAGCTTGCGGTTAAAAAGGACAAACCATCATTAGATTCAATACCCAATCAACAGAAGAATTCTAGCGGGGCTAGAGATTCTACACCATCTGATACTCCTAAAGAACCCGCTGCGGCAATGTCAGAACCAGTAGCTTCAGCGGACAAAGATACTGTAGAATCGCTAGCCTTTGATGGAGTGACGCAGCAACTCTTCCCTTTAAGCCCAGAGGAAATTGTTCGAGTGAAGCAAATGTATCATACGAATGAATATGCCCAAGCTTCCCCAGCAGGTACGCCGCCTAAACCAACGGCAACTTCACAATTTGTAAATTTGTCACCGGGCTCAACCCCACCTGTGATCCGTTTATCACAAGGTTTTGTCTCTTCATTGGTCTTTCTTGACTCAACTGGAGCCCCTTGGCCAATTAATGCTTATGATTTGGGTGACCCGACGGCATTTAACATTCAGTGGGATAAAACAAGCAACACATTGATGATCCAAGCTCTAAAACTTTATACCTATGGTAATCTTGCGGTTCGCTTGCGTGGCTTGAATACCCCTGTTATGTTGACCTTAATCCCGGGTCAAAAAGCTGTTGATTATCGAGTGGATTTGCGCGTTCAAGGTTATGGTCCAAACGCCAAAAGTTTACCAATGGAAGAAGGGATTCCTCCTGCTGCAAATGATATTTTGCTCCATGTTTTAGATGGTGTTCCACCGCAGGGCAGTAGTCGATTGATGGTCAGTGGGGGGGATGCCAGGGCCTGGTTGTTGAATGAAAAAATGTATATTCGTACGAATTTGACCATACTGTCACCAGGTTGGATTGGCAGTATGACAAGTGCAGATGGCACGCATGCGTACGAGATGCAAAAATCACCAGTATTATTGGTGTCCTGGCATGGCAAAGTCATGCAACTTAAGGTAGAAGGGTTATAAAACATGGCTGGCAGAAAAGAAAATCTTAAGGCGCTGTTTACCAACACCCGTTCACGGGTCATTATCCTATTTACGGCCGTGGTATTAATTACTGCAGTTGTGATCGGATTCATTAAAATCAGCGGTAGTCTCAATGTAAAAACTCCCTCAGTTGCCAACTTGACACAGGCGCCTGTTGGTATGAGATCTATTCCTGGGTCAATTGATCCCACCGCCCAATATGCAGCATTACAAACAGCGCAGAATGTTTCTCAAGCACGACGAGCAATTAAAACCGGGGGTAGTTCAATACCCACGATAATTGGCGGGCAAAAGTTTGGAGAGGGTATAGAGTCAGTTGGTCCTCAAAAAGGTCAGGGAGCTGTTGGGTTTGAAACGCTCGCGCGTGAAGATGTGGAAGGTAATCAACAGAGCTTATGGATTCAGTCGTTAAAGGATGGTAATTGTAGCAAATCATCAGTGGATAGCATTGTGCAGCAAGGTGCTTCGATGAAGGTTGTCAAGAAAGCTTGCTCTTGTTTGCAACTGAAGGATGATGGATATCAGCTGAACTCATTGCAGCCCGTTTGCAATTGCAAAGAATTGAAGGCTGCAGGTTATAATGCTCGGCAAATGAAAGAAATAGGGTTTACTGCAGGTCGCTTAAGGGAGTGTGGTTTTGATGCTTGCGAATTACGACAGGCCGGCTATTCTGCCCAAGAAATGAAGGATGGTGGGTACTCTGATGGCGAGTTGAAAGGTGCAGGCTACTCAGATGGTGAAATTCGTCGTGCTTCTGGTTTGCCGGATGGGATCACAGACGACGATATTCGAAAATCAGGTTGCGATGCACTTGCACTCAGCAAGCTTAGAGAGGCTGGAGTTTCAGCTGCAGCCATTCGTCGAATTAATGGATGTTCAGCAGCTCAGCTGAAAGCCGCAGGTTATACTGCCCAGGACTTAAAAAATGCAGGATTTAGTGCAGCCGAACTTCTAAAAGCAGGGTTTACCCCTGATGATTTGAGAGAGGCGGGGTATAGTGCTCGTGACTTATTAAATGCTGGTATTTCCCCCAATGCACTTGAGTTAGCTGGATTTACACCTGATGAAATAAAAGCTGCAGAGCTTGAGCTACCGCCAGGTGTAACACCTGCTGAGATAAAAGCGGCAGGTTGTAATGTTGAATCACTGAAAAGAGAGCGATTGGCGGGTGTGAGTGCAGCACTGATTCATCAATATGCAGGGTGTAGTGCTGCAGCACTTAAGGCCGCGGGATTCTCTGATGTCTCCCTAGTCAATGCTGGGTTCTCGCCTGCACAAATCAAATCGGCGGAAGATTTAGGTGATGAGGCAATTAAAGCGGCAGGGTGTGAGCCGAAAAAATTACATGAGCTTTTTCTACAAGGCGTTTCTGCAAAACGAATTCATGATTTGAATGGTTGTAGTGCCAAAGCGCTCAAAGATGCAGGATTTTCAGCTAAAGACTTGCGGGACGCGGGATTTTCAGCCAAAGACCTCCTAAATGCGGGGTTTACTCCCAAAGATCTTTTGGCAGCTGGTTTTACACCTGCAGAAATCAAAGCTGGAGAGGATGAAATTGATGCTGCAATCAAGGCGGCAGGATGTGATCCTCAAAAATTACATGTACTTTTTTTAGAGGGTATATCCGCCAAGCGAATACATGACTTGAATGGTTGTAGTGCCAAGGCACTAAAAGATGCAGGATTCTCAGCTAAAGATCTTTTAAACGCTGGGTTCTCCCCCCAAGACTTGTTGGCGGCGGGTTTTACACCTGCAGAAATTAAAGCTGCACAAGCCATAAGTGATTTGGCGATTAAGGCCGCCGGTTGTGATCCTAAAAAATTACACGAGCTCTTTGTACAAGGTGTGTCCGCCAAACAAATTCATGATTTGAATGGTTGTAGTGCCCAAGCACTGAAAGATGCAGGTTTTTCAGCAAAGGACTTGTTGGATGCAGGATTTAGCCCTCAAGATCTCTTGGCAGCAGGTTTTACACCTGCACAAATCAAAGCTGCCCTAGGTACAAGTGATGATGAGATCAAGTCTGCGGGCTGTGAACCTAGCAAATTACATGCGCTCTTTCTTCAAGGTGTCTCTGCTAAGCGAATTCATGATTTGAATGGCTGTAGTGCCAAAGCCCTTAAAGATGCAGGTTTTTCAGCCAACGACTTGTTGGATGCCGGATTTAGCCCACAAGATCTGTTAGCAGCTGGCTTTTCGCCTCCACAAATCAAAGCCGCAGAAGATGCAAGTGATGCCGTGATTAGGGATGCGGGATGTGATCCAACTAAATTACATGAGCTTTTTCTACAAGGTATATCTGCTAAACGAATTCATGATTTGAATGGCTGCAGCGCAGCTACCCTCAAAGCTGCAGGATTTGGTGCAAACGATCTAACAGCAGCAGGTTTTACACCCGCAGATCTTCTCTCGGCAGGATTTACCCCCGAACAAATAAAAGGCTCAGGTCTAGATGACGCTACAATTAGAGCGGCGGGGTGCGATATACAGAAACTTCATGATCTTTTTCTACAAGGCGTATCTGCCAGAAGGATTCATGATTTAAATGGTTGTAGTGCAGAAGCTCTGAAAGAGGCTGGTTATAATGCCCAACAGCTTGCTGATGCAGGCTTTAGACCATATGAGTTGCTCAAAGCAGGTTTTACTGCTCAGCAATTGAAAGATGCAGGCTTAAGTCCTGTGGGTGTATTTGCTGCCGGAAGGACAGCTGACTGTAGTGTAGAGTCCCTAAACGCAGCACGAACACTCGGGGTAACCGCTTCTGAAATTAGACAGACGTTGGGTTGCTCAGCTAAACAACTGAAAGATGCGGGATATACAGCAGCAGAATTAAAAGCCGCAGGATTTACCGCTGCTGAATTAAAGGATGCGGGTTTTGATGCTGCGGCCCTTAAAGCGGCTGGTTTCACTGCAAAGGAATTAAAAGCAGCAGGCTTTAGCGCGGCTGCGCTGAAAGCTGCGGGATTCAGTGCAAAAGAACTTAAAGATGCAGGATTTAGTGCTGCGGATTTAAAGAATGTAGGTTTTAGCGCAGAAGAATTACATAAAGCTGGGTTTTCGGGCAAAGATCTTAAGGCAGCAGGATTTACTATAGCGCAGCTAAAGAACGCGGGGTATACAGCAGGCGACCTAGAAGATGCTGGAATTTCAGCGATTGATACAACTTTGGCTGGTCTACCTGGACTGAATACACCAGCCAAAGTGTCAGACATTGCGCCGTTGCCCTCGATAGCTGCGGGGCTTAATGATGGGCAAAGCAATTCAGCTGAGACTCAGAACACGAAACAACTACAGGAAATTCTTAAACGTCAGCAATCCCAAGTTGCTGATCAGCGATATCAACAAAAAATTCAGCAACGCACTGCTCTGATGATGTCAGCTGCGACTCAAACTTTACAAAACTGGAAAACAACTCCCGCGCAATCTTATACAGCAGGGACTCCCCCGACAGACAAAAAGAGTAGTGTTGCCTCCGTCAATGGTGGTGGAACAATACAGGGGCTAGGGGCTCAAAATAGCAACGCCGGTATGCATGGTAGTAATCAAGCTCCTACGCTAATCAAAGCAGGTGATGTCTTGTTTGCTGTGCTTGATACTTCTGTCAACAGTGATGAGCCAGGACCTATTCTTGCTACGATTGTTTCAGGGAAGCTCAATGGAGCTAAGCTTATTGGAAGTTTTACCTTGCCTAGTAATGCAGATAAAATGGTTATTAATTTTAATAAGATGTCAGTACCTGGCGCTCAATCTACAACATCAATTAATGCATATGCAATCGATCCCAATACTGCTCGAACTGCGCTCTCGAGTCGAGCAGATCATCATTATTTGTTGAGATATGGCTCGCTTTTTGCTGCAACTTTCCTCGAAGGGTTTGGTAATGCATTTCAATCTGCAAATACGACAATTACCATCGGCGGTCCTACAGGGGGCACACAAAATACTACTGTGCAAAATGGTATCGGGCGTTCAATCTTAGAGAACGCAGTTATTGGTTTGGCAACACTTGGTAAAAACTGGGGACAGGTAGCTCAGCAACAATTTAGTACCCCTACGACTGTTGATTTGTTTTCAGGGACAGGTATAGGCGTTCTGTTTACACAGGACTTGGCGTCACTTTAATTAGATTAAAAGGTAAGCGATGGCAGACAACGAACAATTAAATGATGAGTATCAGTTCGCCGATCTCGATGGTGCTCCGCCTGATCCACTAGAAGAATCGAGCGAGCCTATAATTGCTGCATTGGATGAAAATGAACGTACTGGAATGCCGGTTGTTGATAGAGCTCAAATTATTCGAAATTCGATGATTGTAGTTGGTCTTGTTATTGTTGTTATGATTGTCTATAAGGTGGTAGGCTCAGTAGAAAGTGAAAAACAAGCAAATGTAAAGCACGAAGAAGCTTCTTCACCATTGGTTGCTGTAACCCCTATATTACCTGAACCCGTTATACAACAAGAGATCACCAAAGCAGCTCCCGTTGCGATTCCTGTTAATGCGGATATTACCAAAATGGAGCAAAAACTTTCAGCGCTCGATCTTTCGCAGCAAAGTGTTCGTCAAGATGTGGCAACACTTACTGACCAAGTTAATGGAATCAACAATAATCTGACCACAATTGCCCAAAAATTGTCTGAAATAACCAATGCCATTTCTTCGATAAGTGCGCGATTGGACGCGCAGGCACATGAACTCGAAGTGTTGACTATTCATCGAGAAGCAAAGCGTCATCATGATCATAGCCATAGAGTTAGGCACTCTTCTCTCAAATATCATATCCAGGCTGTTATTCCCGGCAGAGCGTGGTTAATTGCTTCAAATGGGTCTACACTTACGGTTAGGGAAGGCACCGTAATCGCAGGGGTTGGGATGGTAAAGCTTATTGATCCTGCTGCCGGTCGAGTGGTGTTGAGTTCGGGACATGTGATTAAATTTAGTCAAGAAGACAGTTAAGGTTAGATATGGCCGATTGTACAGATAATCCAATTGCGTGCTTTATTGCGAGTCAGGTAGATATTCTGGCTAATGTTGCGCAATCAATGAAGCCGGTTGAAAAGCTCATTTCTGGTGGAGCATATCTGATTGGTTTAGCTTTTGCGTTTAAAGCACTTCATAGCTTAAGAGTCTATGGTGAATCACGTTCAATGATGTCAGGTAATACCAATATCAAAGAGCCGCTGATCTATTTGTTTGTTGCAGTTGTGCTGGTATATATACCTACTGGTGTGCAGCTAATATTAAACACTACCTTTGGAAATACTGAGTATGCTAAGATACTTTCATATGGTCCTATCAGTAGCCATAGTTCAACCCTGGACACGCTATTTGGCGAGGATAGTATGGTTGGCGCTTCACTTACAATCATTATCCAAACTATTGGGCTTATTGCTTTTGTTAGAGGGTGGGTTCTCATTGCAAAATCGGCTTCTCAAGGTCAACAGCCTGGCGGAACTGGGAAGGGCCTAATGCATGTTTTTGGTGGGATTCTAGCAATGAATATTGTTGCGACCATACAGGTTATTAATAATACGCTTTACGGTTCGGCTTAAATGATTTTTACAACAGGGGGATATAGTGAAAAAAAAAGCAATAAAAATAATTAATAAAAGGGGAATGCTCGGTTTGGCTTGTATCGGTATTATGATTTTTGCCGGCACAGCGTTCGCAGGTTCACTTAATGTTGGTGGTATGGCCTCATCTATTACCAGCTCATTTAAAAGTCTCACCAAACTGATTACGGCAGGTTCTTATCTTGCTGGGTTGGGCTTTTCAATTGCTGCTATTATGAAATTTAAGGCACATAAAGATAACCCAACCCAAATACCCGTTGGTACGCCAATTGCGCTTGTCTTTATTGCAGCGGCACTTTTATTCCTCCCAACTATTTTAGGTGTTGCAGGTTCTACCATGTTCAATGGTGGTGGTACAGTTGCTGGTCCTACCGGTTCTGTGTTCACAGGTCCTGGTGGTTAGTATCATAAAGCCCCCGGTGTTGAAGTTTAGCATTCGGGGTTTTGTCCTTCATTAATTCATTCATACTGGATTTGAGACATGGTAGGTCAACGAGGGCTAATAGAGTTGAAATTAAAAGCAACGCCCGGCGCCTGGCGAATGTATTCAGCTCGAAAATCTGACCCACGTTTTAATTCTTTTGAGCAAAAGATCTTTCAACGCGATAAATACACCTGCAGGTTTTGTGGGTTTCAAGCAAAATTATTTCAAGATATTGTTAATTTAGATGGTAATTACTCAAACAACAAGACAGAAAACATGGTAACGTCTTGTTGCTTTTGTGCGCAGTGTTGTTTTATTGAGTCAGTGGGCGTAGGAGGGTATGGTGGTGGTACACTTATCTATCTACCCGAAATGAATCAATCTGAACTGAACAGCTTATGCCATGTTTTATTTTGTGCTATTACCAATGATACTGGCTACAAAAATAGCGCACAAACCATCTATCGAAGTTTTAAGTTTCGTTCAAATGTTGTAGAGGAAAAGTATGGTGAGGGTACAAGCGATCCGTCAATATTTGGCCATTTGCTAATCGATTCTGGTCCCATTTCGAGTGATAAGGATGCCCGTATTTTCGATAGTATTCGACTCTTACCTTCGAGAGCGAAATTTCGAAAACAAATAGAGCGTTGGGCTGCCAGTGCCCTTGAAGAAATAGCGCAGGAATAAGGTGAATTAAATGAGTAGATGGGCTGAGTCATTTTTCGAGGGGGTTGATACATTTTTTGCCTGGTTGAGCACCTCGCTTAAACAAACAACTGAGTCTTATTGTGATCTGGAGACGGCTGATAGTCCGGATGTTCTTGTTAACCACGATGGTTCCCTGCTTTCTATACTAAAAATTGAAGGGGTTACAGCACTTGCCGGTGCTCAGGAGTTTGAGCGCCTAGTGGAGGGTTTGACTAATGCTTTTCAAGGTGCTATGGGTCGTCCGGGTCATGCTTTGCAGGTCCTTTTTAGTCACGACAAGCAAAATATTAAAAAAGTTATCCGAGATATTTATGCTCCTGCAGAGGCTACTCAAAGGCGTTTGGAGCTTAGCTTAGATGATCTATTCAATGAAAGGGTAAATTTTTTAGCTCAGTACTGCGCTGAAGAGAGGGTATATTTCGTATTGATTACGAGACCATTCAATCTCCCTGCTGATCAACTTAAGGCTACGAATAAGGCCAAATTAAGAATGATCAAAGATAAGAAAGCCCCTCCATTTAAAAACTCTCAAACTATATACGCCGCTATTCCAGAGTTGCGTGATACACATAGTGCTTATGTTCGTTCCGTGTTAAATGATCTTGATTCACTTAACGTATTTGCTAAGCTATTGGAAGTGCATGATGCAGTTCATGCAATCCGAATGACCGCTGACCCTGATTTTACAGCAGATGATTGGCGAGCAAGTTTGCCTGGCGATAAAATTCCTGTGCGTGAAGTGAATAATTTTGATGGAGACGCATCTGATTTGCTGTGGCCCTCATTAGCAAAACAAGTCATTCCTCGGGATGCGGAAACGATAGACAGGCGCACGGTGCTTGTAGGAAATAAAATTTACTCATCGTCCTATATAGATTTGTTCCCAAAAGATATTAGACCATTCATTAGCTTATTCTCAAGAATACTTCCCACACACATTCCGTGGCGAATTTCTTTTCTACTGGAAAGTGAAGGGTTGGAGACAATTAAATTCAAGGGAATGCTAACTGCTATTTTGAGCTTTTCATCTGCTCAAAACCGCTTGATTAGTGATTCGGTGAATTTGCTTAAGTATTTACAAATAAACACCGACGAAGCTCTGATTCGTTTACGGGTTGTCGCTACAACATGGGCTCCAGAGGATGATACGCCCCTGTTAAGACGCCGCAGTTCCGAGCTTGTTAAAGCTATTCAAGGTTGGGGCTCTACCGATGTTTCTGAAATGTGTGGCGATCCATTTGCAGGTTTTACTGCTAGTATGTTAGCAACTACATTGGTCAGTCCCGCAATCGCGACAGTTGCACCTTTGTCAGAAGTTATATCAATGCTTCCTATTACCCGCCCTGCATCTCCTTGGCAAACAGGGGCTTTATTGTTTCGGTCACCAGATGGAAAACCATGGCCTTATCAACCAGGCTCTACACAGCAAACAACATGGATTGATCTAGTCTATGCGCGTCCTGGTTCTGGTAAGTCGGTCTTGTCAAATACGCAAAATCTGGCACTTTGTTTGTCTGCGGGTCTTTCTCGACTACCAAGGATAGCAATCATAGATATTGGCCCGTCGAGTAGTGGACTGATTTCATTACTTAAAGAAGCATTGCCAGCAGCCAAAAGACATTTGGTTGCCTATCATCGTTTGAGAATGACAGCTGAATATTCAATAAACCCTTTTGATACACAATTGGGTTGTAGATATCCTACCGCGCTTGAGAGATCATTTCTGGTTAATTTTTTGACACTACTAACCACACCATTAGGTGCAGATAAACCCTATGATGCTATGCCTGATCTGACAGGAATGGTGGTTGATGAACTCTATAAAAGTTTTGCTGATGAAAGTAATCCTACTCCTTACTCTCCAGGTATTGAGGAATTTATTGATAGTATTTTAGAGGAAATTGGATTCGTACGTGATTCAAAATCAACATGGTGGGAAGTCACCGACTCCCTATACTCTGCAGGTTTTTTGCACGAAGCAATGTTGGCCCAGCGATATGCAATGCCTTTATTAGCAGATGCGGCATCTATCTGCAGGACAGCCTCCATTGAAGATTTGTATGAAAAAGTGACAACGCCTACCACTGAATCATTGATCAGTTCCTTCTCTAGGATGATATCAGGTGCTGTTCGAGAGTATCCAATATTGTCGCGAGTTACGGCATTCGATATTGGCGATGCACGTGTCGTATCACTGGATTTGGATGAGGTTGCTAAGAGTGGAGGAGATGCTGCTGATAGACAAACCTCGGTGATGTATATGCTCGCGCGATATGTCCTTGCCCGACATTACTATCTTACTGATGAAAGTCTTAACAATATTCCTCCACAATATCAGGCGTACCACAAAGAACGAGTCGCTGAAATTAGAGAAGATCCTAAGCGGATCGTCTACGATGAATTTCATCGTACATCAAAGTCTGCAGCAGTGAGAGAGCAAGTGATCATTGATATGCGTGAAGGGCGAAAATGGAATGTTCAAATTTCGCTTTTATCGCAATCTGTTGATGACTTTGATCCGGTCATGATAGATTTCGCTACATCTATTTACATTATGGATGCCGGTCCTGCTCAGACCATTGATAAAAC
Organism: Legionella sp.; assembly: GCA_044233795.1. Taxonomy (GTDB): domain Bacteria; phylum Pseudomonadota; class Gammaproteobacteria; order Legionellales; family Legionellaceae; genus JBIIJL01. Next base: position 44,531 of record JBIIJL010000001.1, read on the forward strand.
TTGCAAGATTTTTGGCCTTTCTGAAACCGCAAAAATTGCCCTTCGTAATCGTGTACACGGACCTCGACAAGGTGGAGCTACTTTTTTGGCTCAATTTTCTACTAAAAGTGGCGTTAGTGTGCAGTTGCTAACATTGACACTGGGACCCATTGAGCTCTGGGCTTTTAGTACTACGGCAGAGGATGCGACGGTGCGTAATAAATTATACCGACAACTAGGCCCTAGCGAAGCCAGGCGTTTTTTAGCTTCGTTATATCCAAATGGCTCTGTTGCAAAGGAAATTGCTGAGCGTTTAAATCAGTTGAAGGCAGAAGGTGGGCTGATTGATGAAGAGGGCAACCTAGGTGTGGTAGATCAACTCGTCTCCGATATCCTCGAGGCCTACGCTCAAAATCCCAATAGCAAAAGTTTACCATTTCAAAAGCTTTAGCCCTCTCTGCTACATCTTTTCTGAGTATAAAACCACCCAAAGCGCGTTGTCCTTAAGGGCATTCCAAGGATAAAAATGAAAATTTATGCTCATGCTGCTATTCTTCTTTACGGTGAGCCCATAAAAATGTGATGGTCCTCAGACTAAGCATTGCTTTAATTCGAATTTGATCAGTAAGATGCGTATCTTCAAAGTTAAATCCCAGGCCTTTAAAAGAACCGAAATGACACTCGATTTTCAAACGAAGTACAGATGAGAAAATTTGGAAAAAAATTGTTTGATTCTGCGGTAACGAGAAAATTGCTGCGGCTAATCGAACGCAACACATGCTAATGTATTCAAATTAACTGTAGGCGTAGCAAGCAATGCAAGAGCATATTTACAAAACATGCCATCCTCGCCCAGTGCCCGCCAGCGCGGGCATGACAGATTTTTTTTATATACAGAGATAAATAAGAATCACTAGTATACATTTTAGTTAAGTTAGACTAATATGCGTGTTAATTTTACAATTGATAGTGAATAATATGTTTAAGTATATCTTAAAAATGCTCAAGAGTGGATTTAAAATACTATGGCCATTACTAGCCGGAGCTGCAGGTGCGATGATTTATCCTGTGATGCGATTGCTTCGGTTGAGTATAGCTGTTGCAATTATGGTGGGCGGTTGTGAAGCACACGCGGTGAATTTAGCTATGGATATATTTAAGAATGTAGATAAAAACACTCCTTTGAGGTATATCAATGCTGTAACGTTAAGCGTTCTTGGTGGTATTGGGATGGTCCTGTCTTTTTGTCTGATTGCTTTACCACTTTTAGCATTTCGAGCAATTCTCCGGATACTTATCCTAGCTCCAAAAGAAGGATTTAACATAGGAAAGGAAATAAATCTTTCATATATTGAGGGACAGTTATTATCACTTTTATCGCAAAATCCTGGTCGTATTTATTTTGATGCAATAGATTATGCTCTAAAGGATTTTACCGGGTTAGTGGATTTGAGCTTTGAGCGTATCATAGAAGAACTGCATTCATTTATGCTTTCAATTGCTACAGGTAAGAATTCACCAGGTACTGCTCCAACGACTGACGTGCTTGACGAGGCATCTACCGATCCAACGACTGAGGTGCCTGCCGAGGTATCTACCGATCTGATCCAGCTGCAGCTGCAAGCTCTTCACCTTGAACTCCAGAATCAAAATCTTAGACTCGAGCGTCAACTTCGCTTGCTGAGGATGGAACGGAGCATGGCAACGAATGAGGAGAGTCAGCGGGAAGAATTTTTGGAAGCTCTTTCCGTGCAAATATCAAGTCCTGTGCGCAATCCTATGACCGATGTTCAGTTTCAACAAGTTCAATTAAGAGGGGCAGAATTGACATCACTTATTAGATCCTTCTCCGTGCCACTTTCGCAAGATGAGCTTAGGCGCCTTGAACAAAATCCTGATGCCAGTAATGAATTGCAACGATACAGAAACCTGCTTCGGTTAAAAACTGATGAGTGTTGTATCCTCCAAGATAGACCAGAGGATAATGAAACAGTCTTGCTTGTAAAGCAGTACCAAGTTTCAAATGAATGGCTATCCGTACCAGGAGTTGTATCTGTTCAAGATCGAGAATCTTTGCGTGGTTACTTACTAACTGACGCTAGGCATCCAACCAATCGAGACTCTATTATTAACCCACCAAGGTATGTGACAGGAAATGTTTCATATCCTACTCGTTACGTTATTCATCCTTATTATATTGGCCCTGATTTTGCGGGTGTTGCTCAGGAAGTGAATTTGCTGACGTTGCATTTAAGGGATTGTCTGGATGAGCAATACCATGCTGATGCAGAATTTGCCTATGAGTCAGGGCCCTTACCTTAGCTAGTTGTATAAGGGTGGCCCATTCAGGCAATTGCATCATTCAATGTGAAGCCGTTTAATATTCCTGGTATGAATGGGTTAACTTTGTTGTCTGTCTTCAATACATAACGTCCAGAATTTCCGTTAACTTCAAAGAGTATTTGTAAATTAGAGCTATCCTGCTCATCAACAAGAACGTTCACTTTTTGTAGCATTCTGAAAAATGCCCAAGGACCATTTTCATCTAATTCGTAATGATTGCCCTCAATTGATTTTAGTGAAAGCCTGGCGTTGGATAAAGGCCAATGAAAACGTGTTAAAGATTCGCTGTCTTGTGTATCTTTAAGGGTGGTAGTGCCTATTATCAGCTCCAAACTGGATACAACAGGATCCAAGCTTAATTTTTGTAAGGTAAACTCTATCTTGCTGGTATCAGTATTATCTGGAAAAAACATATTACTGATCACATTTGCACGGATTAATTCATTTATCATTTCAGCTGAAATCGGTAGTACATAGTTGTTAACCTCTTTTAATTGCCATTGGGGTTTTGATGTATCTAAGAAGGGTCTTAAATTTTGCTCAATAAAAGTATTGAGAACCCCACGGCGAGAAAAAAAGCTATCGAAATCAGCAAGAGCCACCTCTTGTGTTGTGTTTGCATTGAATGGGTAACGGTTGGAGATCGTGTAGCGATAATCCCTAACGACGGTTTGTTGCCACTGCCGGTTAATGTAGTTTCTGGTGTCATCGATGAGGATAAACCAGGTGTCATCGGCGATTCGCTTGGCCCAAGCAGATATTGGGTCAGGAAGTTGACTCACTTCCCGATAGAGGAGACTTAGCGGCGTTGATAGGTTATCACTTTCAAAGCGAGCTTTAGTAACCATAAAGGCGGTTCTCCCCTGGTCGTTAACCACAGAGAGGGTGTTAAGAAATTTTTCCAATTCACTTATGGCTGTATTTAAATTAGATACGGCCGATTGACTCATCAAGCTTAATTCAGTGAACTTGCTCGCTATGCTCTGATTGAACAAGTCGGCATTCTCCCCAAACAGAGGGCTGGTTTGTTGTTGAATCAATGCTACTAATTTGCTAAAAGAATCTGTTCTGTGCAGTGACTCAGCTAGCTGATGTGCCTGCTGATAGTCATGGATGTGCTGAGGACTTGATTTGTGCATAAAATTCTGCCACCAAACCACATACTCATAACAATATGCTTGCTGCAGCAGCGCTGGCAAGTTGTTTAAATCCTGTCGAGCTAATACCCAGTTTTCCGTCTGAAGTCTTGTAGCTACCTCAGGGAGTTGGTCGATGATACGGTGAAATCCCTGTTTGGTAAAATAGGCAGGAATGTGCCTATCTGCCAAGTCAAATCCTTCAATGAGTAAAGATTGAGTATCTTTCGTAAAGCTACTTTTAGCGAGGGTATAATACAAGTAACTTGCAGGTAATGCATTTAGATAATTTCTTACATCGCTCACAATTTGCCGGTTGATAGGAATGGGCTGTAGAGGTTGATGTAACGTTTCCTTTAATAATGAGATCTTCTTTTTAACAACTGGGGTAGGGGCTTCTTTTTGCCAATGGTTTTGAAACCAGTAAACAACCTCTGATTGAGAAAACTTGGTAGGTTCGCCTAGCATTAAGTATATTTTTAATGCTTGGTAACGGGATACTTGGGATTGACGATTATCGATAATGGTTTGTTCAATTTCAGAAAGAATTGTGGGCAAGAAATCACCATTCAAATGTTGCTGGGTTTGTTGATGTAGTTTTAATTTCATTTGTTGAACGATGGGTAGATATAGCGCGTTTGCATGAAGTTTATCGAGTAGCGCTGATGCTTTGGTCAGATGATAGAGTGCAGCGGGATCGGTGCCGCTATTTCCTTGAAGTAAAGCGTCATACGCAAGGAGCTCTTTACTTACTTTATCTAGTTGACGTGATGAAATTAAGTGATGTGAACCTACCCATAAAAGTCCGAGACTGAGTGTTACTGAGAGCCCCGCCACCACCCATTTATGGGAAACCTTTGCTGCAGGTGATGATTGCTTGGTTTGATTTTGGAATGCAAGTAAAGCGCCCTCTATAAAATACGCGCGGTGGTTTATGGATTGAGGAAATTTATCTTGAACGGTTAGTGCATACTCGTGTTGAATTTTCTTGTTGAGCCTATCAACGCTGATTCCACCTTGCTCCCCACTTGTAAAATAGAGTGCATGAACACGAAATAACGTTGGAGAAATAGTGTGAATTAATGCCTGAATGGCAGTCCCTAGGCTTGCTAATTGGAGTGGAAATTCACGAATTAAGGTGCGTTTAATGCTGGAACGAGCCGGGTGCATTTTGGGAATGACTTGCTGCCCTAGTGCTTCAATGAAATGCTCAAATTTTATCTTGTAGTTGTTCAGTATTTTGCCTTGTCGCGTAGCCCAATCTAGGGAAAAACCAAGTGGCTTGCGTAATTCGGTGCTATGGTCATTTTGGAAAAATTCACAGAATCCGGCTAGGGCATCCATTTTGGTAAACACAATAGCTGTGTCAACACGATAGTTAAGACTTTGACCAAAACGGGTGAGTAATTGGGTGTGAAGTTTGCTATGTTCGGCAAACTTGAGCGGTTCAGAGTCGAGTAAGTTATTAATATCCACACATAGAATAATGCCATTGATGCGTAAAGTTCTGTGGCAGCGGTTTAATTGCTTTAGGGTGTATTGTAGGAGATTCTTGCTTTGGTTAAGCCAAGACTCGCCGAGCTCAACAATCACACCTGTTGAGTTGAAATAGATCTCGACGGGCATTTCAGCATCTACAACAACATGGTCGAAGTGACTTTGCCGTAACAACGTCGATTTTCCTTGGTGCGTTCTACCAGTGATAATCAAAAATGATAAGGCATTATTCTGTGGCTTTAATTGCCAAATGATTTTTTTTAAAGACTCGCATAATGCTTGCAGTGATTTGTCCATTAATTGTCCACATTGGCCAGGATAGATGTTCTGAGGAGTACTTTTTTCGCTTTATGTTCAAGTAGGCTGTGGCTTGCAAAATAGATGGCAACAAGTGTGGCTAATGTGGAGAGTGCTGCGATAAAAATAGGTTTGTGGTGTGTGACCTCAGGGAGGGTGTTGGTTTTTTCTCTAAATAACCGGTGTGGCTTGTTGGCACGATTATGTTGGATCAATTGGTATAATTCTTCAATCAAGTTATCTAGGGCTTGTCTACCATCGCTTTTTAAATGTTGCTCACCTTCAAACCCTGCGATTAAACAATAATAACCCAATTCGAGCAGATCAAGGTATTGGTTAGTGCGTTCTTTAATGTGGTAAATAATATCAAAAAAACGTCGTTCGGGTCCAACTTCATTGTGTGACAATGGAGTGAATGCTTTAAATTCAGCGGGCTTTCCATGAAGTCTGAGATAATTTTTTCCGAGCAACTCATCAATGGTGGCGGATAACAAATAACTTGCAATCACTGAAAACTCTTCCGCATATTCAAGCCCTGCCAATCGACTCTGGAAGGCATTGAGCTCGTGTTCAATATTATCGCGAATGGCATGGATAGGAGGTAGAGTGGGACTGACACTCAAGCGCTCAAGCAAGGACAGCAAAGGACCTGCGGCTGCAACCAGGGGATTGGTGGTGGATGAGTTAATAAATAACTTGGAACGGTAATAGCCTCGTTCAGGGCTTCGCTGGGTGCCGGGTAGTGAAAATCGGCTTACAAGAGAGGCCGAATAGGTCTCGTCTGGCATGTTGTTGCTCCAAACAGGGTAACATCCTCATGACTTGAAAGATGATACGTTATCTCGGATCTCTTGTCGATAAGCCTAAATAGAACTGCTCTGTATAAGATAAAAAAATCTGTCATGCTCGCGCAGGCGGGCAACCATTAATGGTTTGGTAAGGTAGTACGATGAGATAACTCTCTGGCATAGATGGAAAATCATATCATCTCGAATGCCAAAGGGAGGTTATTATGAGACTCACTCTGATATTTATGAAGCAATAACCAGAGAAAAAAGCATCAAGAAGTGGATTAAGCCATGGAGAATAAACCTGATTGAGCAAAATAATCATCAGTGGCTCGACTTGAGCACTGGATTATTTTAACGAATGGTTGCCCGCCTGCGCGGAAATGACAAATTTTTTGGTCATGTACAGATATAGAACTGTCACGGATTAATCATTTGTCAGCAGGGCTAGGGAAGTTGTCTAATATTGTTTTTCAAAACGATGCAGTGCTTTTTCAAGATTGCGCTGAAGTTTCCCTTTTGGATTCTCTTTAATAAATCGCAGGCAGCTTTTGCTGTTAAGGTCTGAGCATTCTTTTACTAAAATCGCTTGCTTTGGAGAGCTCCAGATACTTTTACCTGGTAAAAAACTATATGTCAGTGTATTGCGGTTGATATTTTTGAGGGTTGGGTAATCGAGGTGATATGTTGTGAATGCAGTAACGAATTCCTTGGTGAGATTGGTTCTTAAGATTCCTTCGTCATCGGTGGAAAGGACAATGGGAACCTGGCTTGGTTGATATATGTTGATCGGGTGAGAGGGGCCTTCTATTCGTAGGATAGTTTTGTTGCTAGTTAAATTGACCTCTACGGCAATGTCGTTTTTTGACATTTGTTTTAGTAGGTGTTCCATGTTTTTTTCCTCAGCGAGATCAACTCCATGACCGATTCGTGTCGCATGACCCTCTGCAATGGCTGCTGTAATGTGAAAGTGTAAGTCTTTTACTGGCGCTAAGTTTTTGGTTAATTCCCCCGCGTGAAGAGCAATGTTGACATTGGGATAAGCTTTATATAAAAAATCCAAGATGCGCATTTGTGCTCGATAATCTCTAAGTGCAATTGGGCCATCCTCTGCTTGGACCAAATTGATGCCAACAATATCTTTTGAGAGTGATGCTGCCTCAAATCCATTGAGGGCTTGAGCAAAAAATTGGGGCAGGGGTTGCTCCCTCAAGATGTAATATTGAAATTTAATGGTTAAAAAACAAGCGCTATTACCGACTCTATGTTTACCGCAGCCAAGTTTTTGTCTGGCGTCCTCTAGTAATTGTTTACTTTGGGTAACAGTGTGACAAATGTTGGATTGAAACTGCCTATTTGCTAGTAAAGTCTTTTTTATGTTCGATAAAGAAGTAATATCACCTAGGGGTTTGGCAAAAGATGCTGATTTGACATTATCAGGTAGGATCATTATCTCAAGATAGAGCTCGTGTTGGCTGGCCGCGCGCTTCATGACATCGGCTAATAATGCTGGTCCAAAATGCTCAACAATGGGCATGAATTTATAAAAAGCTGCAAAAAAATGGTCATGAGCGGACTCTTTTCCTACCTTGAAACCTTTCATCGTCCAAGCGCTAAGTACAGCCTGATATTGGATGGGATCTCGCAAAATTTCTTCAGCGGGTGTTCCTTGACAAGGCGACGGATTGGGGCTCACGGCATAGGTGGTTAAATTGATACAATAATGATGTGTTGCTGCTAATTTAATCATTGCCTCTGCAGATGCACCACCAGCGAGATGATAGTGAAGTTCGCCACCTTTTGGCATCGCTTTAAAAAATGCATATAGTGCTTTGGGATCTGTTTGGATGTCTGTTAGGTGTTGCATGACAGATGCCAAAGCGTGTGAGCAAAAGGTACAAATGAAAAAGTAGATGACCCATAATAAGTTGCGCATATCAACTCGACATCAAAAATTATGCCAACAATGATTTCATAATTTGGTACAAAGTGCTATTCGTGGGTTTGAAACAAACTGGGCCAATGACTGGCCCAGAAAATGGTTCTTTGCATAGCAGCTAAAATTATCGTTGCGCGATTGCTAAGCCTTTGAGAATGGTGAGAGCTGCATACAGTTGATAGTCTTCGTGAATAAGATTGATCTCCTCACCTGGGATGCCAATTGTATTTGCAGTTTTTGTGCCTAAGGACTCTGTTGCTTCTTTGGTGGCGGCTGTCTCATCTTTATTGACTAAATGGCCACTTAGGTCTGCTTCTTCAATGCCTAGCATTGTATCTTTTTTGTTTGAGGGTGATTTTGGGACGGCAACTTCCTCAACAACGATATCGGGGGTGATGCCCTTTGCTTGAATAGACGTACCTGATGGAGTGTAATAAAGTGCTGTCGTGAGTTTGATACCGCGTTTACTATCAAGTGGCAACACGGTTTGCACAGATCCTTTACCAAAGCTTCGGGTCCCAAGAATCAATGCGCGTTTATTATCTTTAAGGGCTCCGGCAACAATCTCAGAGGCAGAGGCTGAGCCGTTATTGATAAGAACAACAATCGGTGCATGATTCAGAATATCACCTGGATTTGCCATTGCAGTAAATCTTGATCCGGGTAAGCGTCCCTGTGTATAAACAATCATCTCCGGGTTGCCTTTCTTATCCTTATCGAGGAATGCGTCAGATACTTGAATGGCTGAGTCTAAAAGACCGCCTGGATTATTTCGTAGATCAAGAATCAAGCCTTTTAATTGGCTGCCAGATTGTAATTTAAGTTTGGCAATAGCATCTTCCATGTCTTTGTCAGTTAACGCTTGAAATTGAGTTAACCGCACATAGCCGAAGTTATTTGCTAACAATTTACTTTTAACGCTTTTGATTTGAATTTTTTCTCTAACTAAGTTGATACTCAATGGTTTGAGTTCGCCTTTGCGAATAATTGTCAAATTAATCGTGCTACCAGGTTTGCCACGCATGAGATTCACCGCGTCTTTTAATTGCATGCCTTGCACGGATTTATCACCTAATTTCACGATAAGATCGCCCGGTTTAACGCCGGCCTTAAAAGCTGGTGTATCGACGAGAGGGGTAACAACCTTTACCACACCATCTTCCATAGTCACTTCTATGCCTAATCCACCAAATTCGCCATTTGTGGTGGTTTGAAGCTCCTTGAAATCGTTTTCGTCAAGATAGCTTGAATGAGGGTCCAAACCCGCCAGCATGCCGCGGATGGCATTATCAAAGAGTTCCTTATCGCTCACTGGTTTTACGTAATAACGCTTAATTTCACTTAACGCATTAGAAAAACGCTGCACGTCTTCCATGGGGATTCGCTGTGTGGTCTGCTCTGCTTGTTGTTCTACAGCAGCCTGAGTAGGAAAAACAAAGAACGCAGTTAAAAAAGTGCTAATTGTAAAAAAATTAATTTTGTGATTAGACATGAAACTCTCCTTGAAAGTGTGGACGAAGGTGCGTCCTACCTTTCGTTTATTATTGTCATTTGAGAGCCTTACGACGAAGCTCCTGGTGATCCTTTTGCAAAAGCGCAATCAATACAACCAATCAAGTGGAGAAATTGCTTTTCCACGCTGTCTTATTTCGAAGTATAGACCGTTTTTCTTAAGTCCACCGCTGTGTCCAACTGTTGCAATTTGTTCACCGGCCAAAACGACCTCGCCTTTTTGTTTAAACAGGGATTGGTTATGGGCGTAGAGTGTCATAAAACCTCTGCCATGATCTAATATGATGAGCAGGCCGTAACCCTTAAGCCAATCGCTAAAAACCACTTTTCCAGGATAAACCGAAGCAACTTTTGCCCCTTCTTCGGCGAATATGATGATGCCTTGGTTTATTTTTTCTATGTGGCCTTTTGCGTATTTAACGGGAGGAGAGAGTTTTCGACGCATAAACATGAACGAGCGTTGGTTTTGCAAGAGGCTTTCTTTGTTGAGTGATTGCAGGAGTTGTGAAAGGTTTGTTTTATTCTGCTGATACTCTAAGAGTGTACTATGTAGATGGTGGATGTCATGCTGTAATGTTCGCATGATATGAGCATTTTCTTGCTTTACTTTGAATAGCTGTTGTTGTTTCCCTTTCAATAGACGTTGCAATTGCTGTTGCGATTGTTGTTCTCGATAGAGATTTTCTTGCTCGTCTGAGAGTTTGTGCTCAGTATCATGAATAGTTCCAATTATGTTCTGCCGTGACTTGATTACATATCGATGTAACGTCAATATTCTATCGCTGGAGGTAGGGTTTGTTTGATTGAGTAACCATTGGAGTGGTTGAAATCCTGAAGCTGCGTATTGAGCGCGAAGATGATGAGCCAATAATTCCTGCTGGGCCTTCAGTAGCGCTTTGTTCTTTGAGACGTCATTTTTCAGGGTTGTTATTTTTTGCGCATTTTTCATTATACTTTGTTCAAGTTCTCGTAATTGAAAAACAATCACTCCGATTTGTTTGTCATTTGTCGCTAGGGCTTGGTTAACTTTGTCGCGTTGATGCTCTGTTTGAGAGATATTACTGCGCGCGGTATTTATCTTTATATCTAATTGTTTAAGTTTTGATTTGGCTTGGATGATGGTCTGTGTTTCAGCTACAAGCCCATGAGCGTTTATCAGTAGACTTAAAATCAGTAAAGTTTTTCTAACTAAATCAGGCATGATCTTCTGCCAATAATGATGTTCCCGTCATTTCCTTTGGGCATTTGATGCCGAGTAAAGTCAGAATGGTTGGGGCAATATCAATTAAACTCCCATGGTTTTTGGCGATGTGCCAAGATCCTCCGATGTATAGGAATGGAACGGGTTGATTGGTATGTGCGGTGTGGGCCTGGTGAGTATTTTCATCAAACATACATTCAGCGTTACCATGGTCGGCAGTAATTAACAATTGCCCACTAACTTGCTCCAAAGTTTGGCCTATCTCGTAAAGTGCTTGGTTTAGGCATTCTATTGCAAGGACTGTGGCATTAAAATTACCGGTATGCCCGACCATATCAGCATTGGCGTAGTTACAAATGATAACGTCATATTTTTTGCTTAAAATAGCCTCGGTAAGGGTCTTGGTAAGACGACCTGCGCTCATTTCTGGTTGTAAATCGTACGTATTTACGTGTGGTGAAGGAATGAGTAACCGCTCCTCATTAGTAAAGACTTTTTCTGATCCCCCATTGAAGAAAAATGTTACGTGCGCATATTTTTCCGTTTCGGCAATACGCAATTGACGTAAGCCATTTTCTGCAAGCACTTCACCGAGCGTATGATGAAGAGTGACGGGAGGAAATGCGACTATGGTTTGAAGAAAATCTGCATATAAAGTCATGCTAACAAAACGACTAATGGCAGGTATTTTGGTGCGATTAAAATCTATAAAATCTTTTAAAATGAGTGCTTGAGTAAGTTGTCTCGCTCTATCGGCACGAAAATTAAAAAAGAAAATCCCATCTCCATCTTCAATTGTGCGCAGAAGGCCAATCTGGGTGGGTGGGATGAATTCGTCAGTAATGTTTTGTTGATAAAAGGCGTGAACTGCTTCTTCAGCAGTTGAGAAATTGTGTGATGACAGACCTTCTGTTAATAATTGATAGAGTGGTTCAAGACGTTGCCAACGCTTATCTCGGTCCATGGCATAATAACGTCCGGTAATCGAAGCGATGGAAGCACCAGGGAAGGCACTTAGCTTGTCCTCTAGTTGTTTGATGCTTTGTAATGCACTTTTGGGGGGGGTATCGCGACCGTCAAGAAAGAGATGGAGGCAAACATTTGAAAAATGATGTGTTTGGCACAAAGCTAAAAAAGCAAACAGGTGGTCTTCGTGACTATGAACGCCTCCTTGAGACAGCAAGCCTAAAATATGTAGAGTTCGGTCAGAAGCGCTAAGTGCTTGGATGGTATCCATTAAGACTTGATTTTTGAAGAAGGCGCCTGTTGCAATAGCGCGATTGATCCGGGTAAAGTCTTGTGAAATAACACGTCCTGCACCGATATGCATGTGCCCAACTTCCGAGTTTCCCATTTGTCCCTCGGGAAGCCCCACCATTTGTCCAGAAGCTTCGAGCAAGAGATGTGGGCGAGTTGTCCACCATGAATCCCATTGCGGAGTTTGGGCATGAGCAATAGCATTATGTAATGGATTGTCTCGGTATCCCCACCCATCAAGAATTACCAATACTAAAGGCAGGCCATGGGCCATGGATTTCTCCAGAAAGTCTATGAGATGTAGCCGTTAATGTAAGGGTTTTAGTAAAGCATTAAACCTTAGTCTTAATCTTTTAACTGAAAGAGGTTAGACTATAGGACATTTTTATTGAAGGAAGAAGTGGCTTGAAGAAAAAACTACCCCAACACATTGCAATTGTAATGGATGGCAATGGACGTTGGGCTGCGCTTAAGGACTTACCTCGAGTGGAAGGACACCGAGTTGGTGTAGAAACTGTCAAAGTTGTGGTTGAGTCTTGTTTAAAAGAACAAATAGCTGTGTTGAGTTTGTTTGCCTTTAGCAGTGAAAATTGGGCGAGGCCTGTTTCGGAAGTGGATTTTTTGATGCAGTTGTTTCTGGATGCTTTGGATCGGGATATCCAAGAATTACATCAACATGGAGTCTCTATTCGTTTTATTGGTGATAGGACCCAATTATCCAAAGCGCTATGTCAGGAAATGCGAGCGGCGGAAGAATTGACGGCAAAGAATCAAAAATTGATCCTAAATGTTGCTTTAAATTATGGTGGGAAATGGGATATTCTCCAGGCGGCACAGTCTTTGGCTAGACGGGTTGCAAACGGGCAATTCTCTGCCGATGAAATTGATGAAACTGTTTTTGAGATGGAGTTATCCACACATCATTTACCTGAGCCGGATCTTTACATACGCACCAGTGGGGAGCGAAGAATCAGTAATTTTTTTCTATGGCAACTCGCATACACTGAGCTTTATTTTACTGACATTCATTGGCCAGATTTTAACGCGGATGAATTCGCTAAAGCACTGGATTATTTTAGTACCCGCAAGCGACGTTATGGTTTAACCGACGCGCAAGTTGTTCTACCTTAAACGAGAAACCTTATGTTTTTACAAAGATTGTTGACGACAATTATACTTGTACCTTTGGTATTATTGGCTATTTATCAGGCGAACCCTTGGTTTTTATTTGGTTTGGTTTGCCTGATTGTGACCTTGGGTGGTTTGGAGTGGACACACTTAATTCCTTTACAACGCACTGCGAGCAAGCTATTTTTTGTTGCCGTTTTATTGGGTGTAACGATCCTTGCTTCAATATGGACGAAGGTTTTTTTGGCTTATGGTTTGGTTTTTTGGTTCGCAATCTTTATTGCAATACTCACCTTTCCTCGGTCACAAACGTATTGGGGGTACCCGATTTTGGTGGGGATTGCCTCTTTTGTAGTGTTTCCTATAAGTGTGGGAAGTCTTGTCATGATTTATCATCATAAGCAGGGTACGGATTTGATTGTTTATCTTTTATGTTTGGTTTGGGCAACGGATATTGGTGCCTATTTGATTGGGAAAATTTATGGGCGTCATAAACTCATCCCTTTGGTGAGTCCTGGAAAAACAGTTGAAGGTTCTTTGGGTGGTTTACTGCTCGTGATGGTTGTTGCGGTTATTGGTGGCTATTATTTTAACCCAGAATCGATGGTGATGTGGTATGGCATGGCCTTAGCAACAGCATTCATTTCTATGGTGGGTGATTTGTTTATTAGTATGCTTAAACGTCGCACAAAGATAAAAGATACTGGACATATATTTCCAGGACACGGTGGTATTCTTGATAGGCTGGACAGTGTCCTTGCAGCCTTGCCCCTTTTTTATGGCTTTCTTGTTATATTTAGTTGTTGTGCTGATGGAGCCTGATTGCTACAGAAGCTTTTCAGTTGAGCCTGATACACACGACCGACCCTTGAGAAAATACTGATGTTCATGACGGTTTTATCCTTTTTTTTTGCGATGTTGCTCCTCATCATTGTCCATGAGTTTGGTCATTTTATTGTAGCACGGTGGTGTGGGGTCAAGGTTCTTCGGTTTTCGTTTGGTTTTGGCAAGATCTTATGGTCAACTTCCGATAAATATGGGACTGAATATGCATGGTCTCTCTTTCCTATAGGTGGTTATGTAAAAATGCTTGATGAGTCTTTGGGGCCTGTCGCAGCAGAGGATCGACATTTGGCGTTCAATAATAAACCATTATGGGCCAGGGTGGCCGTTGTGCTCGCAGGGCCTGTTTTTAATTTTCTGTTCGCTTTTTTAGTGCTGTGGTTAGTGTTAGTTGTCGGTATCAACTCCCTTGCGCCGATCATCCAAAATGTAAAGCCCGGCAGTATCGCAGCGCGCGCGCAACTTAGAGCACACGAGGAAATTATTTCGCTAGCAGGAGATCCAACCAGAAGTTGGCGAGAGGTTCAATTTGCTCTAATGCCATTGATTGGTGCGAATGATGGTGCGGTTAATATAGTTACTCGCTCGTTGACGGATGGGAGTCAAAAAAGCCATATTTTGATATTGAAAGATTTGCATTTAGCCAAAAAACAGCCTGATGTGATAGATAGTTTGGGCATAGAGCCCTTCATCCCTGTTGTGCCACCGGTCGTGGGTGAGGTTGTGCCAGGCTCTCCTGCTGCCGTTGCAGGTTTTAGGGCCGGTGATATTGTTCACGGCATCGATGGGCGTGGGATCACGGATTGGTTGGAAGTAGTTTCTGTTATAAAGAAACATCCAAACCACGCACTGGTATTTGAGATCATAAGGCAGGCAAAATTTTTAACCATTCATGTAAACGTTCTCGAACACACAACCCATGGTAAACAAGAGGGATTTGTTGGCATGCGTTCAAAAGCCGTTGATTGGCCTAGGGGATGGTTTCGCTATCAACGGGAAAATCCTTTAAAAGCGATAGGTGTCGCCTTTAAGCAAACCATCGGTTTGACCCACTCTACAATGATACTGATGGCTCGTTTAGTGCTGGGAAAACTACCATTAGACACTATGAGTGGTCCGATAGGGATAGCGGAGGGTGCAGGTGCCTCAGCGCGAAGTGGGCTACCCTATTATTTATCATTTTTAGGCTTAGTCAGTATTAGCCTTGGAGTATTAAATCTATTGCCGATTCCGATGCTCGATGGTGGGCATTTACTATTTTTTCTTTTTGAAGCCATTAGGCGACGCCCATTATCAGAAGCATCGAAATCTATCGCAATAAGCTTTGGACTAATACTATTAATTACGCTGATGTTGATTGCTTTGAGTAATGATTTAACAAGGTTGACTTGATATACTTGGCCCAAAATTGACAGTTGTATTCTACTGGTTATAAAGATGATCAGTTGACAGCTGCTGTTACTTCCTATAAAAGGTGGGTTCGGTTGGCCCGTGCCCTAAAAATAACGTCTTTTTGAAGCTTGATAGAGTGACTCATCGAAGATAGAGTGCTCGTAGTGCTGGATGTAATAAGAATAATGAAGAAAAAAACAAATAAGCGGATTTTATTGGTAGCGTGTTGTTCTCTTGCTATTGCATGCTCTGCAGTTGTAAATGCTGGAGATAATTTTGTCGTCAAAGACATCAAAATAACGGGACTTCAGCGCGTGAGTCGGGGTACAGTTTTAAACTATTTACCCGTTGAAGTGGGTGAGGAAGTTGGGGCGTCAACAACACCACAAATCATTCGCGCGCTCTACGAAACAGGTTTTTTTCAATCAGTTGTTCTTGAGCGGCAGGGCAATACGCTGATTGTAAATGTAGTGGAACGGGCCACTATTGGCTCAATTTCAATTGTTGGCAATAAGGAAGTCCCAAGCGACAAGTTGAAAGAAATTCTTAAAGAATTCGATTTGGTGAAAGGCAGAGTTTTTCAACGCTCAGCGCTTGAGCGTCTTGAAAAAGAACTGAAACAGGCATACAACGCTCGAGGGAAGTATAATGCGCGGATTGAAACCAAGGTTACTTCCTTAACGGACAATCGCGTAGCAATTCTTATTACAGTTTCTGAGGGCCGGGTATCACGTATTAAAGAAATTAAGATTATTGGTAACCATGATTTCGATGAGCATGAGTTGTTGTCAACACTCGACCTAGCGCCCAGTGGTCTTTTCACATACTTTACCAAAAAAGATCAGTATTCAAAAACGGCAATGGATGCGTCTTTGGAATCCTTGCGGTCATATTATCTCGATAGGGGATATTTGAAATTTAGAATCATTTCCTCGCAAGTCTTACTTGCTCCTGATAAAAAAGACGTCTTTATCAATATCCACATCAAAGAAGGGCCTCAGTATCATTTTTCTGGATTTACTGTAGTTGGCAAAACCATTGTGCCTAAATCAAAAATAGAGGCATTGGTGCAGGTAGCTCAGGGCGGCGTATTTTCACGTAAAAAGGTCACTGATAGTATCTCTGCTATTGGATTGGCGTTGGGTGATGTGGGCTTTGGGTTTCCTGCCATTAATGCTGAACCACGCGTCGATGAAAAAAACAAGACAGTCTTCATTACGTTTATCGTTGATCCTGGTCGTCATGTATATGTTCGGCGGATTAATTTTCATGGAAATACTAAGACAGGAGACTATGTTCTTAGAAATATTATTCGACAAGATGAAGGCGCGTTGTTGTCGTTACACAATATCAAAGAATCAGAGCGGCAGTTGCGTCTGCTGAGTTACTTGAAGAATATCGACATTAAAACTAATCCCGTGGCTGGAGCAAACAACCAAGTTGATTTGGATGTAACTGTTGAAGAAACGCCTTCTGCCGAAGCAAGCGCATCTTTAGGTTATGGAACGACAGGTCCGACCGTGAACGCGGCTTTTAATCAATATAACTTTATGGGTACTGGTCGGACGGTTGGTTTAGCGTTCAACGCGAGTTATTGGGGGCAAGACTATACGTTTAATTATTACAATCCATTTTATACAAATACCGGCGTTGGACGTGGGCTCGATATATATTTCCAAACCGTTGATCCGAGAAAACTTGACGTGAGTACTTATAGCTCCGACAGATTTGGTGGCGATGTAAAATATACTGTACTGTTAAGTGAGAAAAGCAGCGCTCAATTGGGATACGGCTATCAAGGTACCTGGATCAAATCGGTTGGTACCGTGCAACAAATTCAGAATTTTGTTAACTTGTATGGCCGAGATTTTGGTCAAGCACGCTTGACCGGAGGGTGGAACCGCAATAGCTATGACCAAATGCCCTATCCGACAAGCGGTGTTAATCAACAAGCCAGTGTTCTCTTCGCACTACCGGCGCGTTCAGGTTCATTTAATTATTACAAGACAGGTTATCAAGCACGCCTTTACTACCCAGTAACACGCGGAATTATTTTTTCTCTTCTAGGTAACGTAGGGTTTGGAAATACGTTTGATAATAAAGGGTTGCCGTTTTATGAAAACTACTTTGCGGGTGGTATTGCACAACCCGGTCAAGTAAGAGGTTACGATAGTTTCTCGTTAGGCCCACAGGATAGCAATGGCAATTCGATTGGTGCAAATCTACTGGCTAACGGTAGTGCATCGCTCATTCTGCCCTACCCACTTAGTCGCGAGAATGTACGTACCTCCTTGTTTGCCGACGCTGGTAACGTGTTTGTACGTGGAACACCATCTGCGTTAAGTGGAGTAGGGGAGGGGCCATTAAGATACTCAGCAGGTGTCTCAGTTGAATGGCGCTCACCTTTTGGTCCTTTAGCGTTTAGCATTGGCAAGGCGTTAAATCCTCAACCAACTGACAGGCTGCAGTATTTCCAATTTACCTTGTCTTCAAGTTTTTAGACATGAGATCATCGCAACCTCAGATGAATTGTGCTAGGATTTGTTCCCAGTCGAAATGATGTTGTTCTGATCAAAGCAAATAGAGACAGTTTTATAAGTGGTTTTTAATTTGGAGTGAAATAAATGAAGCGATTAAGTGGTGTGGTTTTGCTGTTCATTTTCTTTTTAGGTAGCATTAATGGATATGCAGCTGATGGTACAAAAATTGGTGTTGTCGATTTGCAAAAAATCATGCAAACCGCTACACAAATGAAGGCTATTCAGGAAAAGTTAGAGAAAGAATTCAAGCCACGACGTGATAAATTAGTTCAGATGGAAGAAGGTTTGAAGAAAGACATGGAGCAATTCAAACGTGATGCTGCTGTGTTGAGTCAAGCTAAAAAGAAAGATCTGGAAAAGAAGATTGTTGCCACACAACAACAGTTTGAGCGAGAAGGTCAACAGTATCAACAAGAGCTGAGTACTGCACATAACGAAGCGATGGAAGAATTTTATAGCAAAATCCGTGCAGCGATTGCAAAGGTTGCTGAAAGTGAAAAATTTGATATCGTTTTACAAAAAGATGCAGCACCTTACAGTTCAGATAAGTTTGACGTTACACTGAAGGTTATGCAACAAATCAACTGATGAGCGGCTTCTGAAGACCTCATTCTTTATAGGGTGGGGTTTCTTTGGATAAATTTTAGAATGTTATCGACACCTCGACTTTGACCTATCTTAACGAATCATAGAATAAGAGATACCTTATGAGTAGTTCCGTAGATATTGCTAAAATTCTAAATCTGCTACCCCATCGATATCCGTTCGCTTTGGTTGATAGAGTATTAGAATACACACCATTTGATCGGTTGGTGGCTATTAAGAATGTTACGATAAATGAACCCTTTTTTATGGGGCATTTTCCTGGCAACCCCATCATGCCAGGTGTTTTGATGCTGGAAGCCTTGGCGCAGGCAAGCGGGATCTTGTCAACATTATCACGACAAGCAAAAGAAGGGCATGAATTTATGTATTTTTTTGCAGGCGTTGATAATGCTAAATTTAAACAAGTGGTGACACCTGGTGACCAATTAAAACTGGAAGTTAAATTGATAGGACAAAAAAGAGATTTTTGGCGCTTGCATTGCATAGCTTATGTTGATGATAAAATTGCCTGCTCTGCCGATTTAATGAGTGCAGCGAAGGAAGTAAAAAGTGATAGATGAACATGCGATAATTCACCCTTCAGCGCGTCTTGCAGAAGGTGTGTCAGTGGGACCGGGCAGTATTATTGGCGCGGATGTTGAAATTGGGGAAGGTACCTGGGTTGGTCCCCATGTTGTAATACAAGGGCCAACAGTGATTGGCAAAAATAATCGTATTTTTCAATTCGCTTCTGTTGGAGATGAACCACAGGATATAACATATCGAGGTGAGCCAACAAAGCTTGTGATAGGTGATAATAATATCATACGTGAGTTTTGCATGATTAGCCGGGGTACTGTAAAAGGTGGTGGCGTCACGACATTGGGTAATGATAATTTTTTTATGGCTTATACGCATATTGGTCATGATTGTATTGTTGGAAACCACGTCATCATGGTTAACTACTCTGCTCTTTCAGGGCATGTTATTGTTGATGATTATGTGAATATTGGCGCATATGCAGCTGTTCATCAATTTTGTCATATTGGTGTATATGCTTTTATTGCCCGAGCGACATATTTGAGCAAGGATGTTATGCCTTATATCATGATTGCAGGTCATACTACATCTGCATGTGGTCTGAATACGGTCGGCTTGCGTCGTCGAGGTTTCTCCTCTGCTGCCATTGACTGCTTACGCAGAGCTTATAAAATTATTTTTCGCAAGGGTTTGACCGTGCAGCAAGCGGTTGCTGAGCTTGAGATTTTACTCAAAGAATGTCCTGAGCTTCTACCTATGATAAATGCGCTCAACCAATCTACCCGAGGGATTGTAAGGTAGACGTGCAATAATTTTAGAAAAACACAAGAAGTTTAAAAGGTGATGCATGCTAGATCCACATTTGTTACGAAACCAAGCAGAGGAAGTTGAAAAAGCGCTACATGCGCGTGGGTTTAAATTTGATTCAGGCGCATTTCTTGTTTTAGAGGAACGTCGTAAGTCTTTACAAATGGCGACACAAGCGCTGCAAAATGAGCGCAACCAGCTTTCCAAGGAAATTGGATTTAAAAAATCCCGCAATGAAGATATTGGCCTTTTACTTGCGGAGGTTTCACGAATTGCAGATGTGCTTCAAGCTCACAAAACAGATTTAGAAGCGGTTCTTGAAGAAATAGAACAAATAAGTCGTAGCTTACCCAATTTGCCTCATACCTCAGTACCTGTGGGACGCGATGAGCTACAGAACAAAGAGATCCGTCGTCACGGTATAGTGCCAACGTATGATTTTAAGGTGAAGTCACACGATGAACTAGGTGAGGCTCTCGATCAAATGGATTTTGCGGTTGCGGCCAAAATTACCGGTAGTCGATTTGTTGTTCTTAAGGCTCAATTGGCTCGGCTTCAGCGAGCGCTTACCCAATTCATGCTAGATACTCATTGTGATGAACATGGCTACCAAGAGCTTTATGTGCCTTATATGGTAAATAAAGACAGCCTAATGGGCACGGGGCAGTTGCCTAAATTAGAAGAAGATCTCTTTAAGCTTACTGGTGATCAGAATTATTATCTTATCCCAACGGCCGAGGTACCTATTACCAATATGGTGCGTGATGTCATTTTAACCGATGGCTCTTTGCCTTTACGCTTTGTATGCCACTCTCCTTGTTTTCGAAGCGAAGCTGGCTCCTATGGTAAAGATACCAAAGGGATGATACGCCAGCATCAATTTGAAAAAGTTGAGTTGGTTTGGGTAACAACACCTGAGTTGTCGTATGATGGTTTAGAGCAACTTACAAGCCATGCGGAGGCCATCCTACAGCGCTTAGAACTACCCTACCGTGTTGTCGCATTATGTACGGGGGATTTAGGTGGAAGTTCAGCCAAGACCTATGATCTTGAGGTATGGCTGCCGAGTCAAAATACGTACCGTGAAATTTCGTCATGCAGCAACATGACTGATTTTCAAGCTCGAAGGATGGGTGCTCGTTATAGGACATCTCAAAATCGTGAAACTACTTTAGTGCATACATTGAATGGTTCAGCCTTGGCTGTAGGTCGTACTCTTGTTGCAATAATGGAAAATTACCAAGATAAAGATGGAAATATCCATATTCCTGAAGTGTTATATCCTTATATGCATGGGATAAAAATGATTTCTCTTCAAACGTAAGCTGCAACGGACGCCATTAGTAAAAAACCAATGATAACGTAGCTGAAGTCGCGCAAATTACAACATCGTTCGACCATCACGCAACGCTCAAGCCCATGCAGAGTTCCTAAATAGAGAAAAGTACCCGCAGAAATAGAAATCAATATAGGATCAAACAACGAGTGAGTGTTAAGTGGTTTGGCAAAATAGCTTCCAACAAATATTCCGAATGGTGTCATGAATGCAAAGGCCAAGAAAAATAAGACGCTATGGATTGTCTTAAGCGAACTTTTATTTAACTGTACTGCGATGGCAAAGCTCTCGGCCCATTTATGAACGATGATGGCTAGAAATAACATAATCATGAGAGGATACTCACGACTGAAACCAAGAGCGGCCCCAAGGACCAATGAGTGCACAGATAACATCAACCATGCGACCAAGGCAAATGAAGGGTGATTATTGTTCTTGTGGTGATACAACTCCTTTCCCAAATGCTCGAACCACAAGAACAGTAAAAAAATGATACCCGTAATAATAAACGCATATGGGTAGTCAAAACCTAATTTATAGAACATTGAGTTGGCTTCGGGGAGCATATGGAGAAGGGCTGCTCCTAAGAAGACACCAGTAGCAAGTGTTTCACCTATGGGTAGATCTATATGCGTATTACTAAGGCGTTTTTTAAATGGATACCAACCTGCTATTAATATAACGGCTAGAATAGAGCAGGCAAAAAAAAGTTTTAATGTCACTACTGCCATCTTGAACAATCCTGGTTTTAAAGTTTCCTCAGGCTAAGTGTTATGAGGATCTAGAGATTAGTGCATATTATTTTCACAAGCTTGATTTGGCAAGTGATATTTAACTTTAGACGAATATCTATGTAGATCCTGATGAGTCATAACTCGCAAAGAAACGTACTTCAATCTTGTTGTTTTGTTTTGCAAGATCATGCTCGATGAGATTACGTAATACGTCCCATTGTTTGAAGTTTCCTTCACAAAACAAATCGATAATGAGTTTTCCATCAAGGTAATGAAGGATCCAGAACTTGATTTCTGGACAAAAAATTTTCCAGGGTTTTAATAAGCTATCTTCAAGAAAAGGTCTATTTGGTAAGCTAATTGATGGACAGCATATTTCATCATCCTCTGGGTCAACGTGTACGGTAACGTCTTTCAATTGTTCAATATTTTCAACCAAGAAGTGGTGGACGTGTTGTGCAATATAGTGGCCTTCAGAGACCGAGATGTATGGTGACACTTGAATGTGAACATCTATAAACACATCTCGCCCCATCGAGCGGCTTCGCAACTGATGAATTTTTTTCACACCAGTGATAGATAAGATTGCTTTTTCAATGCAAGCAAATAATTCAGGGTCAATGGCAGTATCTATCAATTCTTTTAAGCAATTGATGCCATATTCAAGGCCCATTTTTATGATCAACAATCCCACGATGACTGCGGCAATGGCATCGAGGTATATAAAACCGAGCAACGACCCTAGCAAGCCAAATAGCACTACAACCGAAGAGAGTGCATCTGAGCGGTGGTGCCATGCATTAGCGATAACGAGATCAGATTTAATACGAAGGCCTATCTGTTTTGTGTAATGGAAAAGAGCTTCATTTGCAAAAATCGAAATGGCAGCAATCAGTAGGGCTGATGGTGCTGGTTGTTTGTAGAAATGCTTTAGTAAATCATTGAATGAATCCCAGGAAATGCAAATTCCGGCTAATATAAGGAGCAAGGCAAGAAATAAAGTCGCTGCCGTTTCGATGCGTTGATGACCGTATGGGTGAGTAATGTCGGCATCTCTGCTACCATATTTAGATGCAAAGATGACCATAATATCGGTCAGAAGATCCGAGAGGGAGTGGATGCCATCGGCAACGAGGGCGTGTGATCGGAAAAAAATCCCCCCTAGTATTTTTATGATACCTAGAAGTGCATTAACAGCTGCGCCCACTAAGGTGACAAACTTTGCTTCAATGTAACGCTCTTGTTGCATGATACTCCTTTTCTGTCAATAGTAGTCGATTGGAATACAGTGTATTGATCAAGTCTCTTGGATGCAAATTGACAAGATCTGTTACAGCGGAACAATCGACTGTATTTTCAAGAAGTTCTTAAATCTGTGCACAGGATTATCCACAGATTTTGTGGATAAAATTGATTGGTCAATGTTCAAACAATCATTAAAAAAACTATATTATTCATATGGTTAATTTGTTGTGTCGTTTTATTTCTTATTCGAATTATTAATATCTAGGGAAGATACTCACAATTGAAGAAGTTGTTGAAAAAGAAACAAATAAGTTGTAAGTGCTTAAGAATAATTATCTAAAATTTGTCATTTCACTTGATGCTCGTCGTTTGCACTCCTCGAGCATGGCGGCGTATTTTACGTCAGTATAGACTTATATCAATTTGAAATATCTCTGTAAATGACAGATTGTTTTGTCATCTACAGATGGTATTCAAAGTCATAATCAGAGCATTTATAACAACATGAGTTTTAGTACAAACAAAGCAGCTTTAAATGAATTGATATCTCATTTTTCACCCTTTAAGAAAATGCTCAAACTCGCCAAGCCATCGCGTAGCAATTGAACGAGCGGTTTCTGGATCATCTTTAATTAATAAACTCACGTGTTTCACTACTTCAGGTAATAGTGACTTGTCACGTGGTAATTGGGCAACTTTGAATTGCCTGAAGCCGGTTTGGCGACTACCCAACATTTCGCCCGCGCCTCTTAACTGCAAATCATGTTCGGCAATGACAAAACCATCACAGGTATTACGCATAATTCGTAGTCGTTCGGCGCTCATCTTGGAAAGAGGGCCTTGGTATAATAAAAGGCAGTGTGATTGTAAAGACCCTCGACCAACTCGCCCTCTAAGCTGATGTAGTTGCGATAACCCCAAGCGCTCAGCATTTTCAATAATCATAAGACTTGCGTTTGGTACGTCTACCCCAACCTCAATCACAGTTGTTGCAACCAACAAGTCGATGGCACCAGATTTAAAATCTGCCATAGTTTGTTCTTTTTCTGGAAGCTTCATACGCCCGTGAATGAGTCCGATGCGTGCATGAGATAATATTTGTTGCAGGCGCTCTGCTGTAACAGTTGCTGCCATACACTGTAATTTTTCTGAGTCTTCGATTAAGGTACATACCCAGTAAGCTTGTCGCCCATTGTTGATAGCGTCCTTGAGGCGCATGATGATGTCATCTCGCTTATCTTCATGGAGAACTGCGGTAATGATTGGCGTACGGTTGGGGGGTAATTCATTTATGATTGATAGGTCAAGGTGAGCGTAATGAGTCATGGCCAGTGTTCTTGGAATGGGCGTTGCTGTCATCAGGAGTTGATGTGGATGATGTAGGGACGTGTTGGCTTTTTGTTGCAAGAGTAGTCGTTGCTCTACGCCAAAACGGTGTTGCTCGTCGATGATGACTAATCCAAGACAGCTGAATTTGATCTTATCTTGGAATAATGCATGCGTGCCGATGATAAGTTTTGCTTCGTTTGAGCTAATGGCGGTTTGTATCTTTTTGCGATGACTTTGTTTCATTTTTCCGCTGAGCCTATAGACTGAGATCTGAAGTCGTGCGAACCAGGGCGCAAGGGTATTTTCATGCTGTTCACTTAAAAGATCGGTAGGAGCCATGAAAGCTACTTGAAAACCTGCTGAAATAGCTTGAATAGCAGCAAGAGCTGCAATGACTGTTTTACCTGCACCGACATCGCCTTGTACCAAGCGAAGCATGGGCTTTGGGCTTTGTAAATCGTTTTGGATTTCTTCAAATACCCGCTGCTGTGCCTTTGTTAGTGTAAATGGCAAATTTGCAAAAAATTCAGTGGTTTGCGAAGCCTTTGGTAGGGCTGGAGCAATCATGGTTCGGATCTGCTGTCGTGCAAACTGCATGCTTAGCCTTTGTGCCAATAATTCATCAAAAGCTACGCGTTTTAAGGCAGGGTGCATGCCTTCTTCGATGGATTGTAAAGAAATGTCTGGGGTAGGATGATGTAGTTGGCCAATTGCATTGGACAATGAGACCAGTTGATTTGCTTGAAGTTGCTCGTTGCTCATCCACTCAATCAGGTTTAGTTCTTCTTGGCATAGTGCTAAAGAATTTTTAATCAATTGGCGCAATTTGGTTTGACTTAAACCTTGTGTTGTGGGGTAGATGGGGGTCAGTGTCTCTTCAACCTGCAATATGCCATCTTCTTTGAGTAATTGATATTCGGGATGGATCATTTCGAGAGAGTTTTGAAATGTTCGCACTTCACCAAAAACTAAAATTCGTGGGTTTTGGTTGAGTGCTGATACTTGAGCCTGGTTAAAATGAAAAAATCTGAGTTTTAATAGACCTGTTTTATCTTCAATTGTGCAATACAGCATTCTCTTTTTGCCATATTTAATTTCAGTTTTACACACATTGCCAGTGACGACACACCATTCATTTGGTTTAAGGTCTCCGATAGGTGTGATTCGCGTGCGATCTTGGTATCGATAAGGTAAATGAAATAATAAATCTGTCAGGGTATGAATACCTAAGGTTGCAAGCCTTAAGGCAAGGGTTGGTCCAACGCCGGGTAGCGTATTGCAAGGATGAGTGAGCACGATTGGCAGGAAAGTTAGGAAAAGCCAATACTAGCAGGATTTAGAGCAAGAGTGTAACTTCTTGCATCAGGGGGGCTTGTAAGCTGATTATTATTTGCATCTGGAGTTAAAAAGCGCATAATAACTTCTTTTTGATGAAAGAAGTCAGCGATGAAATCAACTGTTGAGCAATTGCTAAAAGAAGCATTCATTAGTCTTAAAACATCAGGCGTTATACCTTCTGATATTGTAGAGGAGATTAAAGTAGAGCGCTGTAAAGAGGCGAGTCATGGTGATTATGCAACCAATATAGCGCTCATACTTGCCAAGCCTTGTCGAAAGAGTCCTCGAGATGTTGCGGAACTATTGGTTCAAGCGATTACAAAACATCCCGATGTTAAAAGTATCGGAATTGCAGGCCCAGGGTTTATAAATTTTCGTTTTGAAGAGAAAGCCTTGGCTACAGTTATCACGACTATTTTACAAGATCGGGACCAATTTGGTCGGAGTAATATTGGTCAGGGTGTTCGTGTTTTGTTAGAGTTTGTTTCTGCCAATCCAACAGGGCCGCTGCATGTCGGGCACGGCCGCAGTGCGGCATTTGGTGCAACTTTAGCCAATGTGCTGAAAGCTGCGGGTTTTCAAGTGAGTCGCGAGTATTACGTGAATGACGCTGGCCGTCAGATGAATATTCTGGCGGCGAGTGTCTGGTTACGTTATCTTGAAATAGCTCAAGAACCGGTGGTATTTCCTACTAATGGTTATCGTGGGGCGTATGTGTTGGATATCGCACAGAAGATATTCGCACGTTTTGGAAAAATATACGTTCATCCATGGAGCTCTATCAAGGCGCAATTGCCTTTGGATGAACCTGAAGGTGGCAATAAAGAACTCTATATTGATGCTGTTATTAAAACAGCAGAAGCTATGTTGTCCTTGGATGGTTTCAAAATCTTTCATCAGTGTGCATTGAATTCAGTTCTTGATGATATTAAGGATGACTTGGCTGAGTTTGGTGTGACTTATGATGATTGGTTTTCAGAACAATCGTTATCCGACGAGGGGGCGATCGATAAAAGTATCCAAGCTCTAAAAGAGGTGGGTTTTACCTATGAACAAGAAGGTGCGCTATGGTTTAAAGCCACTTCATTTGGTGATGAAAAAGATCGAGTTCTTGTGAGGGCAAATGGTCAAACCACCTATTTTGCTTCAGATGTTGCATATCATTGGAACAAATATGATAGAGGATTCGAACGAGTAATGGATGTGTTTGGTGCAGATCATCATGGCTATATCTCGCGGATTACTGCGGCCGTAAAAGCATTGGGTCATGATGACACTGCTTTATGTATTTTACTTGTGCAATTTGCAATCCTTTATCGCGGTGCTTTGCGTGTGCAAATGTCAACGCGTAGTGGAGAGTTTGTAACGCTTCGTGAGTTACGTGAAGAAGTGGGTAACGATGCGGCAAGATTTTTTTATGTGATGCGTAAGCCTGAACAGCATATGGATTTTGATTTGGATTTGGCGAAATCTCAATCTAGTGATAATCCAGTGTATTATATTCAATATGCTCATGCTCGAATCTGTAGTGTGTTAAGGCAAGTTGAAGAACGCGGTTTGAGCTTTGATGAAGAGCAGGGGCTTAAGCATATTTCACGACTAGATTTACCCCAAGAAACAATATTAATTTCTTTACTTGGCAAATATCCAGAGGTGATTGAGGCCGCAGCTGAAAATGCGGAGCCTCATCAATTAGCGTATTTCTTGCGCGAGCTGGCTCATGGATTGCATAGCTATTATAACGCTGTGCCGCTGCTGTGTCCTGAGGATGATCTAAGGCAGGCTAGGTTGTGCTTGATTAAGGCAGTGCGCCAAGTGCTCAGAAATGGTGTAGAATTAATGGGTGTATCTGCTCCTGAGAGTATGTAATGGCAAAAAAGCTAATAAGAAGAAAATTAAATCATGATGGAGGTAGTGTTTCAAGACAGCTGCTTGTGGTTTTGATTTGTTTTCTTTTTGGGTTTTTAACGGCTACCTGGGTTGATTGTTCGCGCTTGCGCCCATGGCTGGCTGCCTTTATCACCCAAGATAGTAGCGTTTTTCCCAAGACGCGATCGCCGGTAGAGATGGCAAATTTGCCGAAGCCTAAGCTTGAGTTTTACACATTATTAACAAGTGACCAACCAGATAAAGCAAAAAATGCGGCTGCAAGCCTCCCCTTGGTCGCGCAAAAGCCTATAACTAATGCACCTGTTGTATCAGCGCCAGGACCGTTGAATTTGACTGTGGTTAAAAATGAACCAACACAGGTTCCAGTAACCGCAGCATTGCCTCAACTTGCGGCAAAACAGTTGCCGAAGTCATTAGATTCGGCTCGAGGTGGCTACTTGGTTCAAATTGCTTCTTTCAAAAACAAACAAGAGGCACTGAAGATGCAGGCCTCTTTGCGACAGAAGGGTATCGTTGTGAGCCTTGCAGTTATGAATCAGCAACAAATCAATTGGTATAGAGTGGTTATGGGTCCTTTTGCGAGTAGAGGCGAGGCCTTACAAGCCCAGTCATCCGTGGCGCGGACGGAGCACATCAAGGGTATGGTCCGTAAGATGGATGCCTAGCCTCGTTATATGTAAACATTTTGAGCATTGAGAGCTTTTATGTCAACAAGCTATTGTTTTTCATTGCCTGGTATTACTTGCGTGATGTGTGTTCGGCCCATAGAGGATGTACTCCGAAACTGTCAACAAGAGCTCTATATTAAATCTTTTAGAGTCTGTCATGAAGAGCAAACGCTTACCATTGAGATGGAAGATGTGGCTCATTCTGCTGAAGATCTGTTTGTACGTATTCAAACGATATTAAATGGTCAAGGTATCACCTGTGCTAAAGAGTCAATCCTTGCAAAAACTTCGCGATACCATTGGTTTTTGGGGTTTTTTGGTATTTTTTCAGGACTCCTTGTTATCCTTATACCGATGCTTTTTGTTAGCCTTCCTTTTTATGCAATAATGCTGATTGCAAGCCTTAGTGTGCTATTTACGCTTATCTTAGGCGCCAAATCTTACCAAGCGGCAGCTAAACAATTTATTAATACTCGCACACTCACTATGGACACACTTTTTTCTATTAGTACTATCTCTGTACTGTCGGTGTCCGTGGCTGCATATTTTTTCCCCTGGTTGCCGGCAATGTATGATGTAGGTTTATTGATTTTTGGGTTTCGACATCTTGGTTTGGCTATAGAAAAATCCATAAAAACAACCACAGGATTACGGCAGATGTTTAAGGATAGACTTCCTAAAGAAGTGCAACAATGGATGAATAATTGTTATTCTGCTAGTTCACTTAGCAAGGTTGAGGCAGGTGCTAGGCTATTGATTTTACCGGGAGAGATTATTCCTTTAGATGGATATTCGGATACTGAGAGCAGTATGCTACTTGAAACTATTGTCACGGGCAATCCACTGCCTCGCCATATCAAAAGAGGTGAGCAGGTGCTTGCGGGGATGTATTTGGCTGAAGGTGCACAACCACTAGAGATGGTTGTTACCGCAAATGTTAAACAATGTTATCTAACAAGGCTTGATGAGCGAATAGCTGAGGCTAACGTCTCGAAGGCACCACTTGAAACAGCAGCAAATCAAATGCTCGAGTATTTTATTCCCATGATTTTGTTGTTAGCAGGTGTATCAGGGCTTTTAGTTACAGAGTTTTTTTCAGTTGCGCTCGGGATTCATTGTGCGGTTGCAGTGCTGGTTTCTGCTTGTCCTTGTACATTGGGTTTGATAACGCCATTAGCAGTTAAAATTGGTATGAACAAAGCTGCTGAGTATGGTGTGTTGTTTAAAAGCGCTAAATCATTGCAAGAAGCTGAGAAAATGGACGCCATAGTGTTTGATTTACATGGGACCTTAACCAAAGGTGAGTTTTCAGTCAGGAAGCATGGGTTTGATATGAGCTGCGGCCTGACTGAAGAAAAAGTGTTTAGTCTTTTTGCGTTATTAGAAAAAAATTCCACCCATTTGATGGCACGTGCAGTTTGTGAGTTTGTACAGTCGAAAAATATTACGTTGCCAAAAGATGATTGCGTCTCAGAGGTTAACATTTCTCATCACTCGGGTGTTACGGGGGTCATAAACAATTCAAATTATACTGTTGGTAATCAAAAAATGATGGATGATGAGGGTATCGAAACTTCACCGTTCCAAAACGAGCGAGCTCTGGTTGACCTAGAGCCTGGCGACACAGTGATATATCTTGCCGAAGGAAAGCGGGCCATTGGCTATATGGTTTTGACTGATCCTTTGCGAGAAAATGCACGGGATGTTGTCGATTGGTTAAAAAAAATGGGTAAGGATGTGTATCTGAATACTGGTGCTCATGATGCAACAGCCCAACGTTATGCACGATTGCTTGGGATTGATCAAAAGAATATGCGCACTGAAAGTCCAAATGAAGACAAAGCAAAATATATTCGTGAGCTTAAAGCACTTGGGAGATATGTTGCTATGGTCGGAGATGCTGCTAATGATACATTGGCCATTGCAGCTAGTGATTTTGGAATAGCCATGAATTCTCGTGCTGGGGATCCAATGACACAGCAAGAGGCAAGTGCTGTTGTTCAGAGTGGCTCTTTGTTTCCGGTTTTGACAGCATTTGCAGTTTCTTCTCAAAGTGTTGGCAACATTAAGCAGAATTTGTGGATAAGCTTTAGCTATAATCTTTTTGCGATGGTCTTGGCAAGCGGTTTGTTTTTGTCATATGGGGTGATGCTCAATCCAAGTGTTGGCGTGTTGTTAATGATTGTGCAAACCAGTTTCATTCTCCTTAACGCTTATCGTTTCAAAAGTGAGAAGCTTGGGCATCAAAAATATTTTGGCAATTTTAATTCTTCAGAGTCGAATAGTTATCGCATGGCCATGAATAAAATATCAGGCCAGAAGGTAGCATTTGATATGATGCCTAGCGGTACGTCAGAATGCTATGCAGATAATTTATTTAAAGCCGCATATCAACCAAGCCCTGAAGCGCCTTTACCAACTGTTTGTTGCACGATTTAACGCGTCACTGTCACTGAGATTTTGGTTGCGTTTTTGATAGCGTAAGGTTTAGTAACAGTGATGGTAAGTTGATTGATGTTGAATTTTTCTTTAATGAAGAGCGCTATTTTGTCAGCAACGGTTTCTATGAGTTCAAAAGCGCACCCTTCGACGAATTGGGTGACAGCCTTGCATAATTTATCATAATCAATCGTTTTTGCGAGTTTATCATCACAGTTTTTTGTGTCGATAGGGATTTGAATATCAAAAGATAAAGGTTGTAAAATACGTTTTTCCCAGTCATGGACCCCGATATGGGTCATGATATTAAGACCTGTGATGTTAAGCATATCCATGAGCTTATCCTTGACAAAAGCGCATCATAACAACTCTTTTTCTGTGTGGGAATCATTGTAAATACAAGTAAGCACCCACTACCCCCAACCCAAATAAAATAATCATTGCTATAGGTGTTTCAGATTTTTTCATATGGGTGAATAGGGCTACATGCTCATCTCGATGGGCAAGTCTTGCTGTGATCAATAACAAGAGCAATAGACCATAAAAATGAAAGGAATAAACACTCAGCTTGGAGAGATATGAGTGCATGCTATGCGTTGGGATGTAGTTTAGTGGAAAGTTTAATAAAAACAAACAGAGATACCAAAGCCCCTGAATTTTTATCGGGGTATTTTTGTGAAATGAATTTTTCCAAGTCAAAGCTAAGGGCAAGAGCAAAATTTCGAAGTAGTAAAGCCAGCCTAGGGGGCTTAAAAGGAGCATGACCACCAGGGTTAAACAAAACGATGCATGTGCCGCTGGTTGTTTTTCAATTTTCTTCATATAAACAAGATAAGCAATCAATGCTACACAAAAGATAACAACATAGGCTAGTTGCACCCACAAGAGGTGTGTGATTTCGTAGTGCGAATTGGCAAGGAGCCGAAAGATGAAGCCATAGATTGATGCATTCCAACTATCGCCATACCAAAGAACACGCGGCATCATATTGATATACTCAAAATAAATCGTGCTACCGAAGGTGAGCCACGGGACTAAGCTTACTAATATAGTTGTGAAGAGCATAAGCCAAAATACTTTGTAGCGATTTTGTAAGAGCACATAAAAAAATAGTAGTGCAGGGAAGAGTTTAAAAGAGATGATGATGCCCCAAAAAAATCCTGCAAAATAATCATATTTTTTGAGGTAGAGATGATAGCCATACATGATGAAAAAAAAGATAACAGTGCCAAACTGGGCGATGGTGGTGTTCATGATCGTTGAGAACAACGATAAATAGAGAAGATAAAACAATAATTTATCTTTTTTTAATAAGTCTTGAGGAAATGCATATTTAAAAACGAGGTTTGCGCCGATGAGTCCTAAAATAAAAGATGTGATACACCATAGTAACAAGGCATGGTCATAGCTTAGGTGTATGAGGGGGTTAAAAGCCCACAATACCACGGGTGGGTTAAGATTTGCTGGTAATTTTTTTACACTTGGCAAATAGTGAGCATATAATACTTGGTATGGATTGGTGCCTTCTGCAGCAGCTTTTGATGCTGAATAAAGTGAAGAAAAATCAAGCCTGAGATGGTAGGTAAAGGCTAAGTTAAATAAAGTGCCATATATCATCAATATCAACAACGCAAAGCTTAAGCGCCATAGCTTGCAGGAAAATAATACACTCGGAACTTGCGGTATGTTGTTCATCAAAAATCATCCTACGCCATCAAACCTGATTCTGCAATTACCCTTCCTTTTTGAGCTTTAGTGTCAGTAGCAATTTGAGAAATACGAGTAATTAACCAGGAGATAATTTCTTCTTTTTGCCCAACAATTGACTCTTTCGGTTATTTGTGGTAGGATTGCCCCTTGTGTTTTATTCTAGATGAAATAATCATGCCGTTACCAAAAATTGCTGGTTTATTAAATAACTGTGCCTTGAATAGTGGATTACCTACACTTTTAGATGTTATTCAAGAAATTGGCGAGGCAGAAGCTTGTGGGAACTTGGATAAGTTTGCAGACTCTCCTATCTTTCAAAAATACCGAATGTTGAAGAGTATTTTTGCCGCTTACTACCGTATTTCATGTAATGAGTTTAATTGGGTCGTCTTCAGTAGGTATTTAAACGAACATTCATTTTTGGCTAATGAAATTATTTTTGCTCCTATATTGAGGATATTTATCGCTCAAATAGCAATATTTGGTGGTAAATATTTTGATCCACTTATGGAGGTGGATGATGTGGCGGGGTTGTGTGAGTTACAAGATGCAGTCCAAGGACGTTACTACAACCTTGAATTTGTTGAAGCTGCAGAATTATTTTATCATCAATTTGGTATTTCGATGCGGATCTCTCAAGTTCACGGTGAAACCACGGTACCTACTGGCGAACTTATTGCTAATGAGAAGATAGATTATCCGTTTAGAGATGGAGCACGACCATCTGTTACCTTGTATCTTAGTGGTGGAGAAACTGAGGGCAATGGCCATTTTGAAATTCAACCGCCTGGGGATGAACTAAACGAGGCTTCAAGGCTTTTTAATGTTGAAATGAATGGACTCTCGCCAGCATTGAACAAGATTTTTGAAGGGCTAACCTCGTCAATGACTGCTGCTGAATCACGATCTTGTTTAGACAGTCAACTACTGCCTTATGTTCAGGATGGGCTGGGTAGATTAATGGCAGACATTGCGAATCAAGTTCCAAATGCGCCGCGCAGCTATAATCCCTCAAATTTTATCGTAAGCTCTAAAGATTATTTGATGCATAGAGCAGGGGAGCATGAATATTCACGTGAAGGACTGCAAACGATGGTGCTGATTTTGCTCGGAATTCTTTATGATAACGGTGAAAGCAATGCGCAAACTTTGATAGAGGCTATTACTTACTTGAGTGATCTTCCAACGCCAACCTCCAAACAGATATTGGATCGCTTATTGAGTAATATTATTCGTTCAGGGGCAAATTTAACAAATGAGAAAGTACAAGAATCTAAATTTGCCGTGGATGTTTTTCAACGAGCGAATAATTATGTTCTTTCTCTTTTTAAATTTACTACATCGCCTATTGAACAACCGCCGGCACTTCAGACCGCATTTGATATTATTGAGACTTCTTGGTGTGGTTATTTTGAGCAAGATGATGCAAAATTTCTGTTTGCTATCCACAACACACTGTGTTTATTAGCCCAACCATCTTCTAATTACGTTGTAGAAGACTTTGTTTCAATAATGAACAAGCTTATAGAAAATAATACTGCCAGCCCAGCTACTCAGAGGGATACTGATGCGTCTAGTATTTCCGTTGTTAAAGAACGAGAGGTACACAAAGACCAACCGAAAAAAGGTAATTATGCACAACGGGTTGCAGGTTTGATGCTGTCGCTTCTAGGTATGACTGTGATCGCAGGATTTACTGGAGCATACGTGATGGGTTTTTTGCTCTCAGTACCTGCGACAGTGGTTGGGATGGCTATAGGCATTGGTATAACGGCAAGTGGTTACGGATTTTTTAGAGCAGGCCAAGGTAGTGGTTTCGCAAAAGATGCCTCTGCTGATAAGATACCTTTAAGTGCTATGGGTATGGTTTCTTAATCACACCTATTCAAACTATCTTTGTGATCAACTAAATGTATGTAATTTATGTTAGTATCGCTTTTCGTTCTTCATATGTGCGATAGTTGATGATGGTCGATGTTTCTCAGTCAGTGTTCATTCGAAGTCTTAAAAAACAACCCGTGCTCCGAACACCTGTTTGGTTAATGCGCCAGGCAGGCAGATATTTACCGGAGTATCGTGCAGTTAGAGCGCGAGCTGGTGATTTTTTAAATTTGTGCAAAACGCCAGAGCTTGCTTGTGAAGTGACACTGCAGCCTTTACGTCGTTTTAAACTGGATGCGGCGATTTTATTTTCTGACATACTTACTATTCCTGATGCAATGGGCTTAGGATTACATTTTGCAGAAGGGGAGGGTCCCATATTCTCAAGGCCTTTGAGGACTGAAGCTGATATTGATAAGCTTCCCGGTCTTTCAATACTTGAGGAATTAACTTATGTATCGGATGCTGTTAGCCTTATTCGCCGAGAGATGCCAGCTCATCTTCCGCTGATTGGGTTTTCAGGTAGTCCCTGGACGCTCGCGTGCTATATGGTGGAAGGACAAGGCCGCCATGACTTTAAAAAGACCTTGACATTAATGTATTCAGAGCCTCTCTTAATGCATCGACTCTTATCGAAACTCGCTATAGCAATTGAGGCGTATTTGGCAGAGCAAATTGCTTCAGGTGTAAATGCATTAATGTTATTTGATACCTGGGGTGGTATTTTAACTCCGGCTCATTTTAAATTTTTTTCGTGCCAATATATGGCAATGATTGTTGAACATTTGAAAGCTCAATTTCCCCATATTCCTATTATTTTGTTCACCAAAGGTGGCGGTGGGGTACTTAGCGAACTTGCAGCTACAAGATGTGATGCACTTAGTCTTGATTGGATGTGTTCGTTGACGAAAGCTCGTGAAGAGGTAGGACATCGAGTGGCTTTGCAAGGCAACCTTGATCCAACGGTCCTCTTAACCTCACCTCAATGTATCCAATCGCACGTGGCGCAAGTCTTGGCTTCTTATGGACTAGGTTCTGGGCATGTTTTTAATTTAGGACATGGAATAACGCCTGATGTGCCTCCAGAACATGTTGCTGCTATGGTTGATGCGGTACATGAGTTGAGCCCTTCCTATCACTCTGAGCGTGTATGCGAGTAACGAGTTCATTCAAACCTGCTTGGTGGCTTAGAAACCGCCATCTTCAAACAGTTTATGCGAGTTTTATTCATCACTCAAAGCCACCCATAGATCATAGAGAGCGTTTTGAGCTTCCCGATGGAGATTTTGTCGACTTATCTTACGCAATTAATGGACTGAGTGATGATACACCACTTGTTATTCTACTTCATGGCTTGGGTGGGGATGAAAACTCTTCTTATGTTGCAGGTTTGTTGAAAACGTTTAATTGCCATGGTTTTCGAGGACTTGTAATGCATTTTAGAGGCGCGAGTGCTGAACCAAATCGTATGGCACGAGCATACCACTCTGGAGACACACGTGATCTTCATTATGTATTGCAGGCGCTAGCAAAACGCGAACCTCATACTAAAAAAGCGGTGGTTGGCATTTCATTAGGCGGTAATGTACTTTTGAAATGGTTAGGTGAAGAGGGTCACCAAGATTTAATTTGTGCTGCGGTTGCAGTTTCTGTACCCTTTCTACTGAAAGAGGTCGCTGATACAATGAACCGTGGTGCAGCGAGGGTATACCAACGATATTTGTTAAGTCGGCTTCGCCGTTTATTTTTAAAAAAATTTGATAAATATCCAGATCTTCAACCCTACACTCAACAAAAGATCACTGCGCTGCGCTGTTTTTGGACGTTTGATGATCAAGTCACAGCGCCTCTTCATGGATTCTCACATGTTCATGCGTATTATCGTGAAGCAAGTTCAAGACAATATCTTGCTCAGATCAAAACTAAGACCTTGGTGATTCATGCAAAAGATGATCCCTTTATGACCCCGGCCGTTCTCCCAGAAGAAGATGAATTGTCGTCTGATGTAACGCTAGAAATAAGTGAACACGGTGGACATGTGGGTTTTATCAGCGGGAAGTTACCCGGCGTGCCCGTTTACTGGCTGTTGGATAGGATTCCTGAATTTATAAATGCAACATTTGCATGTTCAACTGAACACTAAACTTCACTCGATTTTATGAAAACACAAAGATGCTCCACCAGAGCGGAGCATTTGAAATCTTAGTCGAGATTTATGGAGTAGGAATGTGAGGTAAGTCCATCGTACGAGAGGCCCATGTAGCGAATGCCGTTACAGGATGCAATGACTGATGGATGATAAAGATATGGACCATCTTTAATGTCTAACACGCACCAATTGGCAATATCGTAAGCGACGGTGATGTGGGCATAACCTGTTCGGCATTGTTCAGTATCTCTAATCACAAAGCTTCGAGGTCCGACGATTTGTAATTCTAAGTCTGGTTCGTTATAGCCACTTACAATATAAATCCCAGGATGTGCCTGATCACTTAAATGAAAATAGTCTTTATAACCACAAAATGTTTCTTTAGCCTGTACGTTGGTCATAATGATGCAACTAAGTGCGATGATGAGCCATTTTTTCATGAAGATACCTTTTTGGGTGAGAGGGAGCGCCATTGTAATCAAGTTGTTAGCTGTATTCAATCATAGTGGTCTCATATAATACATTAAGATTATAAATGTATACTCTAGCTAAGACAGGTCGTAACCTCGCGTAAATTGGCTTGGAACGTCAATTGAGAAAGTATGTGAACAGAAGAATTGTTGATTATTTTTTCAACTTGTAGTATTATAGCGACATAGAAGGATATTTTTTGGAACAATGGAGTGTGTTTTTGGAGCGCTCTTATGTCAAAACCTATCAGTCTAGCAGCATTATTCGGCTTGCTTGGGCAACAAAATCCAGAACCATCCTCACCTGTTCATTTTTTGTTTTTACTTGGTACAAATACAATATTTAGCCAAAGGCCGTCGATTCCTGCAAGAGACTATGAGCGTGGTGAAACCTTATCTTATACAGCACAAACAGTTGTCACATTGCTTGGGGAAAATGAACATGCCGTCATAGGGGCGCAAGATGCCGCTATTTCGTATAGCTCTCCATCCGTTGATGTACTTAATGGCCCTGATACACTCGGAAAAAAAGTTGGGGAGAAAATTGCCGAAGCTATGATGTGTGCATTGAGTGCCGCAGCCGTTGGCAAGAAGGTATTGCAAATCAGTGCGCATAGTCGAGGCGCTGTGCAAGGTACTCTTCTCACACACGAGTTAGCCCGAATTAAACGAGCACTTCATGATACACCTGAAAAATCACTTAAAGAAATATTGCTTGATTCACCTTGTATTTTAACGAGGACAGCCTTAGTCGCAAGATTTCAGGGCGTTGATGTGGATGGTGAGACTCCTGAACTTAAAGCTCGTCTAAGGGACTTACTTGATAAGCTTGAAGTCAATATTTTTTTTATTGATCCCGTCCCAGGTGATACAGTGTATGGTCTTCCTTGGGTTGCTTGGGACGATCCACGATTTTATCAAAAACCACCCTGCAACCGTTATGAATGGCTTTTATGTGAAGATGAGCGATCTAACTGTTTTGTTCCTATCGTGCCGGAGGATATCAAAGAAGAGACCCTGCCTGGGCATCATGGAACGCTCAGTGGTAACCGGTATACTCAACAATTAGGAGATTTACCTCAAACAGCAGAATATCAAAATCTCAATACTATAAGCGTACAAGACTTGGTGTTATGTAAATGGTTTCATTTTGTTCATAAAACTACAGGTATATTTGCTAAATCTGCTGTGCCGATTGAACTGGAACAACAGCATAGAGAATTAGATGTGGTGATAAGTCGATTTTTGAATGCAGAGGATGCCCAAAGAAATCAGGAACTGCTTCAACACTACCAAACGGTTGCGCGTGACATCCCTGCATATCGTTATTTTAGGAAGTCAAGTTACCCTGTTGTTGGTCTAGTGGCGGGAGATAGACCCGTGCATTATAAAAAAAGTGCTTTGACAAATCTATCAGCTGTAGCTCCAGAAATGCCGCATGGCTTTGTCAATGAGCGTCATGCAGAGCTCTTTCTTGAAGAGAGTAGCCAATTTTCACGACAGTTGTCAGCTGACATTGATGTGCAATGGGATACCGTTCACAATTCGATAACTCGTATGATTGATGAGATAAGAACAGGTCAAGGTCCACTGCTCAATCTGCTCATTTCTACTGGAGGTGAACAGAAATTTTTTAATGGTTTGTCTATTCTTGTTGATGCGATTAGCAAAAAATATTTACGAAATCATCTGTCATCTGATGAAAAAAAACGGTTGATGGATATCATTCATTTTCCATTTCAGCGGTTGGCTGCGGTCAAGGGGCAAGAAGATTGTCAAATTTTTGAACATCTTATTAGACATTGTGAAGAGGTGTTACGAAAGGGTATAAAACAGACCCTTGAAATGCATGATCATCGTTTGAAGGAGCGTTGGGATACGCTTGATAAAAAAATGCAGTATTTTTTAGCATCTCAAACGTTGTTTGATAATAAATTTAATGAATATATTGATGGATTGAATGTATCAGACACATTTTTAGCGCAGCTAATGGAGGAAATTAAACAAAATTTGCGCCAAGTTCACCCCATAGCAATTGAATCGGTAAAGCACGCATTGACAGAGGCGTTGCTAAAAATAGAAAAGAGTGAGGTGCTTAATACTGAACAAAAGGAACATTTGAACTCAATTATGCTCAGTGAGGGGTATCAACAACTACGATTGTTTGTTGAGGCACATGACACATCCATTGAGCAATACTTGGCGATGTTAGAGGAGTTATATCAAGGGTCGGAAGACTTAATCCAAGCTTGCCCACAGCTGTCGCCCTTGTTGGGTGAGCAAAAGCTTGAGATCAATTTGCGTGACGTTCATTTGTTAAAAAGAGATCTGATAAACCGTGCAGGTTTAATTCTTAGAGAAAAAGAATATGATTTATCACAAAGACCCCATACAGTTAGTGAGGGTTTTTATCGCCTGACAAGAGATGCTGCTGTGGCTCAAGGGGCGATATTGCCTGAGACTCTAGCCTTGATGCATCAATTGATTGAAAAGCGTGAGCAAGGTAAAAAGCTTGAGTTAATGAATATTGAACAAGCGCAAAAGATTCAGCAATTGAATAGAGAAATAGAAGCACTTCGTGAATTCAAAATAAAGCTTTGTTTGCCCGCGGAGCGAAAAGCAGCATCTCTGATAGAGTCTGTATTAATTCCTAAAACATCAAAATATCTAACTCATTTGATTAACGAAGCCCATCGATGCTTGCCCGCTAATGATACGCAAGCAAAAGCTCATCTGGAAAAAATTCAACAAAAACACAAGAAAGTGCAGGCATTACTGCTTATTCTTTTGGAAAAAGATCAACTACCTAGCAAGGTGTTAGTCAATTTTAAAAAAGAATTAACTCAATGTGAGCAAGATTTAAAACAAAATCGCAATGGTATGTGGATATCTTATATCAAATCCTGCTTGGCGTTGGTGGCTTTTATCTGCACAGGTGTTCTGCCAGGTATTGCCTATGGGGTCATCACCGGTCGTTCTCCTTTGTTTTTTGCGGAAAGAAGAGCGACTGGTGCAGCGTATGTGATAGATGCGCAAAGAGATTTATCGTCGATTGAACTGCCTGCTTAATTGCAAGGCCATTTCTAAAGATTGCTCATAATTTAATCGTGGGTCGACCAAACTGTGGTAAGCATCCTTTAAATCATGAGCACTTAGTCCCCGTGCTCCACCAATACACTCAGTCACATTGTCGCCAGTTAACTCAAAATGAACCCCTCCTAGGGCCCCGCCCAGGGCGTGGTGGATCTCAACTGCTTGTTTGAGTTCACTTAAGATGTTATCGAAATGGCGCGTTTTATACCCTTCAGGGGTGGTTTCGGTATTGCCATGCATGGGGTCACACGCCCATGTGACAGGGACATTGGTGGATTTAACAGTTTCGATGAGCGGTGGTAATAGTTCGCCTATCTTTTGGGCGCCAAGCCTGCTAATCAATAGTACGCGTCCTTCTTCCTTTAAGGGGTTGATGAGCTCTAATAATTCTTTTAGCCATGTTGATGATGCGCTTGGGCCTATTTTGATGCCAATTGGGTTTTGAATACCACGTAAAAATTCAAGGTGTGCGCTGTCAAGCCTCGCGGTACGCATTCCAACCCAGGGTAGATGAGTGGATAAATTATACCAGTGTCCATCTTGTAATTGCCTTGTCAATGCTTGCTCATAATGAAGATGTAGTGCTTCATGGGAGGTAAAAAAATCGACTTTGCTGAGATTATTGTTGCGAAGACCACCAATACTATCAAGAAAATCCAAAGAATCAGCGATAGAGCGCACAATGGCATGATATTCATCTGCTTGAGGTGAATGCTCAACAAAACGCAGATCCCATCGTTGGGGGTGATGAAGATCAGCAAAGCCGCCATCTAGTAGTGCGCGGATGAAATTTAACGTCATTGCAGCACAACCATAGCCTTGAAGTAATAACTTAGGATTGGGGGTTCTGGCAGCTTTGGTAAACTCTGGTAAGTTGACCAAGTCACCACGATAGCTTGGTAATGTAATGCCATTGATGGTTTCTTGGTCAGATGAGCGGGGTTTGGCATACTGACCTGCAATGCGCCCAATGCGGACAATCGGCCTATGGATGCCATGCAACAGAACCAAGCTCATTTGCAACATGATCTTAAGCTTGTTGGTGATGATCTCCGGGCGGCAATCATTGAAAGATTCAGCACAGTCACCGCCTTGCAAAATAAATGCCTCACCTCGTCCAGCACGGGCAATCTCTTGTTTAAGGTGTTTAATCTCACCACTGGTAACCAATGGTGGTAGCTGACACAGTTTTGCAAGAACGCGATCTAATTCAGCTATATCTGCATAATTTGCGGCCTGCTCATAAGAATGCTGAGACCAGGAGGTGGGCGACCATTGTTTCACAAAACCTCTTTGAGTTTACAAAAGACTGATTATGTAACGATTGTACAATATAGGCAAGTTCATGTTTGTTAATATATGAGTAATTTTGCTCTTAAGGGTTGATTTTATGATATCGATCCCCACTTATCCCATCTAATTGATTTATTTGGAGCTGGACGTCATGAGCGAAGGTCGAGAAAAAGATTGGAAAAAATTCAAAGAAGATAACGCGGTCGAAGAAGAGACTGAGCGAGCTGATGAGGGCGATGCTAACCAATCACTAGAACATCTCTCTTATGAAGAGATTGCAGAAAAGCTGACACTGTCAGAACAAACCGCCCATGAGAACTGGGAAAAAGCAGTGCGGGCTTTGGCTGAGCTTGATAACGTGCGTCGTCGATCTGAGCGAGAGGTGCAAAATGCCCATCGTTATAGTTTAGAAAAATTTGCAAACGGATTACTTCCGGTGGTCGACAGCTTAGAGCAAGCCTTACAACTTGCAGATAAATCTGCTGATGCCGCAATGCATGAAGGTCTTTCATTGACGATGAAATTGTTTTTAGATGTACTTGAAAAATTTGATGTAAAACAGATAGATCCATTAGGAGAGCCTTTCAATCCAGAGCAGCATGAAGCAATGTCAATGCAAGAGTCACCCGATGCTATGCCAAATTCGGTGTTAATGGTATTTCAGAAGGGGTATAAGCTCAATGATAGAATGATTAGGCCTGCACGTGTGATTGTGGCGAAGTAAACGTATCGTAGGATTTTATTGGGTTTAAGGGGGGTGCCCTTGAAATTTATTTTTATATCCCCATATAAAACAACATTGCAAAAACATCTACTGAATTTGGAGCAAGACAAATGGCTAAAATGATTGGAATTGACTTAGGTACCACCAACTCATGTGTTGCAGTTATGGAAGGTGATAAACCTCGGGTGATTGAAAACAGCGAAGGTCATCGAACGACCCCTTCTATCGTTGCTTTCACCAATGATGGTGAAGTATTGGTAGGGCATGCTGCAAAACGTCAAGCGGTCACCAATCCAGATAATACTTTGTACGCAATTAAGCGTCTTATCGGACGAAAATTTGACGATCAAATCGTACAAAAAGATATAAAAATGGTGCCCTATAAGATTGTTAAGGCTGACAATGGTGATGCTTGGGTGCGGGTCAATGATCAAGACAAAGCTCCACCACAAATATCTGCAGAAGTTTTGCGCAAAATGAAAAAAACTGCCGAGGACTATCTTGGTGAAGAAGTAAAAGAAGCGGTAATTACGGTTCCTGCTTACTTTAACGACTCCCAGCGTCAAGCCACTAAGGATGCAGGGCGCATTGCAGGCCTTGATGTAAAGCGGATCATTAACGAACCCACTGCAGCAGCTCTTGCCTATGGTATGGATAAAAAGCGTGGCGATTCAGTTATTGCGGTTTACGATCTAGGGGGTGGAACCTTCGATATTTCAATTATTGAGATTGCTGAAGTGGATGGTGAACATCAGTTTGAAGTGTTAGCAACCAACGGTGATACCTTCTTAGGTGGTGAAGATTTTGACTTGGCGCTGATTGAATATTTAGCAGGTGAGTTCAAAAAAGACTCAGGCATTGATTTACACAGTGACCCACTTGCATTACAACGTCTAAAAGAAGCCGCTGAGAAGGCTAAAATTGAGTTGTCTTCTGCTCAACAAACTGACGTTAATCTACCTTACATTACAGCTGATGCTTCAGGTCCAAAACATTTAAACATTAAATTGACCCGCGCAAAACTTGAATCATTGGTCGAAAAATTGGTAGAACGCACAATTGCTCCTTGCCAAACGGCGTTGAAGGATGCAGGTCTTACTGTTGCGCAAATCAATGAAGTGATTTTGGTTGGCGGACAAACAAGAATGCCATTGGTGCAAAAAATTGCCCAAGAGCTCTTTGGTAAAGAACCACGTAAAGATGTGAATCCAGACGAAGCTGTTGCAGTTGGCGCGGCCATTCAAGCGGCTGTGCTTTCGGGCGATGTAAAAGACATTTTGTTGTTAGATGTGACACCGCTTTCGTTGGGGATTGAAACCTTAGGTGGCGTCATGACGAAGCTCATTGAGAAAAATACAACAATTCCGACCAAAGCGAATCAAGTGTTCTCAACGGCTGATGATAATCAAACTGCTGTGACTGTTCATGTATTGCAGGGTGAGCGAGAGCAGGCGTCTGCGAACAAATCACTTGGAAGGTTTGATTTATCAGATATTCCTCCCGCGCCTCGTGGTATGCCACAAGTTGAGGTGACCTTTGATATTGATGCGAATGGTATCTTGAACGTTTCAGCAAAAGATAAAGCGACAGGTAAAGCACAATCGATTGTAATTAAAGCATCGAGCGGTTTGAGCGATGAAGAAGTGGATGCTATGGTGAAAGATGCCAAAGCCCATGCTGATGAAGATAAAAAATTCAAGGCATTGGCAGAGATTCGTAACCAAGCAGATAGCTTAATTCATAGCAGCGAAAAGTCGATGATAGACTTGGCTGCAGAGCTTGCTGAAGATGAGAAAAAAGAGATTGAAAATAACATTGCAGCTCTTAAAGAAGCGATGAAAGCTAACGATCAGGCAGACATTGAAGCAAAACTCAGTTCATTGACTACGGCATCTCAAAAATTATCTGAGCGCGTATATGCGAAGAAGGCTGCTGAAGCACAAGCTGGTAGTGGCGAAACTCCTCAGAAAGAAGATGAGTCTAAAGCTAATGAAGGCGTTGTTGATGCTGAATTTGAAGAAGTCCATGAGGAAGATAAAAAATAACTCATTTTTTATTATTTTTGGTGGATGCCGCTTTGTAAGGCATCTTTTGCAGGTGGGGGCGCATGCAAGCGCCCCTTGCATTTTTTTGTAGTGTAGGTAACGCAATGCAGCATGATTATTATGAACTTCTAGGTGTACAGCGCAATGCTGATGAAGCGGAGATTAAAAAGGCCTATCGTAAATTAGCCATGAAGCATCATCCAGACAGAAATCCTGGCGATAGTGCCAGTGAAGAAAAATTCAAAGAAATTCAAAAAGCTTATGCGATTCTATCAGATACCAAGAAAAGAGCAGCCTATGATCAATTTGGTCATGCCGGTGTTGATGGCGGGATGGGCGGCGGACCAGGCGGTTTTGGTGGGTTTGGCGATGTTTTTGAAGACATCTTTGAAAATATTTTTTCGGGGGGGCGTCGTCAACAGCGCCAATCTCATGGTCAACATGGTGCTGATTTACAGTACAACGTGCAGCTAACATTAGAAGAAGCAGCTTTTGGTAAGCAAATTGAAATCTCTGTGCCGAGACACACCGGTTGTAATACATGTCATGGGTCAGGCGCCAAGAAAGGAACAACTCCAAAAAAATGTGAAACGTGTGATGGATTTGGTCAAGTTCGAATTCAACAAGGATTTTTTTCTATCCAACAGACCTGTCCGACTTGTCATGGTGAAGGTCAGGTAATCACCGATCCGTGTGGAGCTTGTCATGGTCAAGGTCGCATACGAGAAACTAAAAAGCTCACGGTTAAAATTCCTGCTGGTGTAGATAATGGCGATCGGGTTCGATTAGGCGGCGAGGGCGAGGCTGGAACGCATGG
This sequence comes from Legionella sp., assembly GCA_044233795.1. GTDB lineage: Bacteria > Pseudomonadota > Gammaproteobacteria > Legionellales > Legionellaceae > JBIIJL01. The sequence continues at coordinate 89,476 of JBIIJL010000001.1, forward strand.
CGGCTCGGCTGGGGATTTATTTGTTCAGGTTTCTGTCAAATCGCATCCTATCTTTGAACGTCATGAAAGTGACTTGCTTTGCGAAGTACCTATTAGTTTTGTGACTGCAGCCATAGGTGGATCGATTGAAGTGCCAACACTTGAAGGTCGTGTGACGCTTAAAATTCCCGCAGAAACTCAAACGGGAAAATCGTTTCGTTTGCGTGGGAAAGGGATGAAGTCAGTGAGAGGTTATGCTACTGGAGACTTGCTGTGTAAAGTGGTTGTTGAAACACCAGTTAATTTGTCACGTGAACAAAAAGATATGCTGACAACATTTCAAGAAGCTCTAGAAGATGGCAAAAGCACTCACTCTCCGCGAAGCAGTAGTTGGTTTGATGGGGTGAAGAAGTTTTTTGAGGATATGAAATTTTAAGTCAACAGCCTCTAAGCTGTCCATGACAGATTTTTTTATCATGGACGGGGTTTTGAGATGATGCCTTATTGCCTTTAAGATAAATTTTTTAATGCGTTAACATGGAACGCCTTATTGGTCTAATACAAAATCATAAGGCTTGTGGGAACTACATAGGGATTGCAATGACCATTAAAAAAACTCTTATAGCAGCGGCCTTAGCTGTATGTTCATTAACCGCACGAGCAGGCACCATGGGTGCTGACATTGAGCCGCGAACTTGGTCTGTTGTTGGTGGGCTTGGGTATGTTTGGTACGATTTTGGATATGATGGAGGTGGTTTAGCAGACCCAGCCGCGCAAACTTCTATTGGTGATGGCCAAACTGCTTTTGGACGTTTTGCAATTGCTAAAGACCTAGTAAAACGTCGCTTCGTGCAATTTGGCCTAGAACTTGGTGTGCAGTCTGGAAATATTTTGCGTTTAGATATACCTCAAGCAACGCTAGACTTATTAGGTGGGATGCCGGTACAAGCTAACGTCAAGCCCATGTTAGATTTGCTCGCCACAGCAACTACCGAGCCCTTGATGAGCACTGCTGCTTTTGGTGTTTTGAAAACGGGTATTGCTTATCGTCGCATGCAAATCGATGAGCGTGTTACTGTCAATGACTTGTCACAAGTGGGCTTTGAACTTCAAGCAGGGTTAGGAGCAAATATTACTGATAGAGCCCGATTGGCTATATTATACCAAGGTGTTTTTAATGGTCGCACAGATTTTACCGTTAACACTGCAGCAGATACAGGACATGTTTCCAATATACCAATGCAAAATGGAATTTTTTTGGCTATTTCGTATACAATTTAAAGGGAACTCATGATGAATAACACAAATTTCGTTCTTATCAAGCTAAGTACTGTATTGTTCGGATGTTATGCGGTATCAGTATCAGTATCAGCAGCCCCTAATCCTGCAAGCAAAGATTATGTAAATTCAACTGTCATTGGACAATCAGTTCAAGGTGGCGTTGTATTTTTTACTTACTTGTCTGGTGGTGGAGTACATGGCTTGGTTGCTGCGACAGCCGATGAACCATTAAGCTATACTCAAGGGCTGGCAATAAATCAATGTGCTAGTAAAGTTGAGAATGGATACAGTGATTGGTTTTTACCTAATAAAGCTCAAATAACAGCGCTATTTAATAATCGATTTGTTATCGATCCAAATGATTATAATGGCGGGTTTTATGCTAATCCTACTGGTACTGCTAACTATTGGAGCTCTTCTTTTGCTGATGACACCAACGGGTGGATTGAGGACTTCTCTGGTGGCACACAGACCCCCAAAGCCACAACGAATCCTCACAAGGTTCGTTGTGTACGTTTTTTTTAGCTAGCTCCTATAAGCTGATTAGTTTTTAAGATCCGCTTATCTGCCATAGTGATATGATCGCGAATTTTTGGACGAAAATAGAGGTAATAATATGTTTGTGTTTTTCAGGAGCTGATCAGTGCCTGTTGTTTAAGATTTATCTTGACGTTTGTCATGTACTGTTTTTAGTTTGAGTGTCCTGCCCTGTGGCCTGAATCAGCCCTTCCAATATCATTTGATTATGCGCTACAATTAGTGGCTTTAATGTAACTAGTTGAACAGATTTGTTTTTTTCTTGTTCTTATATTACCTCATTGTATAAAGAGTGTGTTTATGCCCCATACACCTGCGGTTTTAGTTCTGGCTGATGGCGCTGTTTATCATGGTGTTTCAGTTGGAGCGCATGGTGATGGAATAGGTGAGTTGGTTTTTAATACCTCCATGACAGGTTATCAGGAAATGCTCACTGATCCCTCTTACGCTCGTCAAATTATTACCCTCACAACAGCGCATGTTGGCAATACAGGGTGTAATCTTCTCGATATGGAGTCATCTAGCGTCTGGGCCAGCGGGCTTGTGATGCGGGATTGCGTGCGGGTACCAAGTAATTTTCGCGCAGAACTCTCGCTACCGGATTGGTTAGTTAAACACAATGTGGTCGCGATAGCGGGCATTGATACCCGAGAGCTTACCTTACGTCTTAGAGATAATGGCGCAATAGGTGCCTGTGTTACAACTAACGTGAATGATATTGAACGGGCACAAAAACTTGCAGTTGGGTTTGGTGGACTTCAAGGTCTTGATTTGGCTAAAGTGGTTTCTCGTCAAGCTATTGAGCGTTGGCATGAGGGTCGTGGTGATTGGGGTGCAGTATCTTCTTCGCCAAAATTTCATGTGGTGGCATATGATTTTGGGGTGAAACAGAACATTTTGCGTATTCTCTACGATTTAGGTTGTCATATTTCGTTGGTTCCCGCAGAAACCTCTGCCGCTGACGTATTGGCACTAGCGCCTGATGGTGTGTTTTTATCGAATGGCCCCGGAGATCCTGCTGCATGTGATTATGCCATTGGTGCTACACAAGAATTTCTAGTCAAAGGCATTCCTTTGTTTGGCATCTGTTTGGGGTTTCAGATTTTAGGCCTAGCTTGTGGGGCCAAGTCATTAAAAATGAAATTTGGTCACCATGGAGCAAATCACCCTGTAATTGAACTCGATGATAAAAAGCGAGTATTTATCACGAGCCAAAACCATGGATTTGCAATTGATGAAGCGACATTGCCTGATTGTTTAATACCCACGCATCGTTCCCTTTTCGATGGTAGTTTGCAAGGCATCCAACACCGAGAAAAGCCTGCCTTTGGATTCCAGGGTCACCCTGAGGCTAGTCCAGGTCCGCATGATATAGAAACCATTTTCAAAACATTTTTACAGTTAATGACTGAACACAAGGAGTTATAGGATAATGAAGTCATCGCATGTTTTTACCTCAGAATCAGTATCAGAAGGGCACCCTGATAAAATTGCGGATCAGATTTCTGATGCTATATTGGATGCCATTATTGAGCAAGATCCATATGCGCGGGTTGCCTGTGAAACGTTTGTAAAAACAGGGATGGTATTGGTAGGTGGTGAAATTACGACCAATGCTTGGGTTGATGTTGAAGAGATTACGCGAGGGGTCATCAGAGATATTGGCTATAATAGTTCAGCCATGGGCTTTGATTGGGAATCTTGCGCAGTATTGTCTGCAATTGGCAAGCAATCGAGTGACATTGCACAAGGGGTAGATAATCAGCAAACCCACCAAATGGGTGCTGGTGATCAAGGGCTTATGTTTGGTTATGCAAGTCGTGAAACTGAGGTGTATATGCCTGCGCCGATTGCCTATGCCCACCGACTTATGGAATATCAAGCTGAGATGCGGAAAAAGGGTAGTTTGGCTTGGTTAAGACCGGATGCGAAGTGTCAGTTAACACTTAATTATCAAGATGGCGTGCCTGTTTCAGTAGATACAGTGGTTTTCTCAACACAACATTCTCCAGATGTAGACTATGACACTCTAGTGGAAGCTGTGCGCGAAGAGTTAATTAAACCGATTTTGCCAACCGAATGGATGCTCCCTTCAACGCGTTATTTTATTAACCCAACAGGTCGTTTTGTGATTGGTGGGCCGCTCGGAGATTGCGGTTTGACTGGGCGAAAAATTATTGTCGATACATACGGTGGTATGGCCCGACATGGGGGCGGATGTTTTTCGGGTAAAGATCCTTCTAAAGTAGACCGCTCAGCTGCCTATGCAGCAAGGCATGTGGCTAAGAATATTGTTGCTTCAGGAATTGCGGACAAGTGTGAAATTCAAATTTCTTATGCCATTGGGGTAGCAGAACCTACTTCAATTCATGTTGAAACATTTGGCACAGGTAAACTTGAAAGCGATACAATTATCGATCTGATTCATCGACATTTTGATTTAACGCCCCGGGGAATCATTAATTACCACAATTTATTAAGACCAATTTATCGCCGTACAGCAACATACGGTCACTATGGACGTGAGCATTTTCCATGGGAGCGTTTGGATAAGGTGGCAGAGCTTTCGAAGGCGCTATGAGAAAAATGGCTTAGGATATACAAATCATCAAGGGGTGAATCATGGAACTTGCAGAACATGTTGTAGAAATCGTTGATTATAAGGTGGCCGATATGTCTTTGGCCGTTTGGGGGCGAAAGGAAATTGCCATTGCTGAAACAGAAATGCCAGGACTCATGGCATTAAGGCAAGAGTTTGGAATTGATAAGCCACTGAAAGGGGCTCGTATCGCTGGTTGTTTGCACATGACTATTCAAACGGCGGTGTTGATTGAAACGTTGATTGCTTTAGGCGCTGAGGTGCGCTGGTCATCTTGTAATATTTTCTCTACACAAGATCATGCTGCAGCAGCAATTGCAAAAGCTGGTATTCCAGTTTTTGCTTGGAAGGGTGAAACAGAAGAAGAGTATTGGTGGTGTGTTGAACAAACAATTCGAGGTCCTGGTCATTGGGTACCAAATTTGTTGTTAGATGATGGGGGCGATCTTACTCAAATGATCCATGAAAAATACCCTGAATTATTGGATGGTATCAAGGGTGTTTCTGAAGAGACCACCACAGGTGTTGCTAGGCTTTATGAAATGGCAAAAAAAGGTCACTTAAGAATGCCGGCCATCAATGTGAATGATGCTGTGACGAAATCAAAATTTGACAATTTATATGGATGTCGAGAGTCACTATTGGACGGTCTAAAACGTGCAACCGATGTCATGATCGCAGGCAAAAAAGCTCTTATTTTGGGATATGGTGATGTTGGCAAGGGATGTGCACAGGCTTTACGTGGACAAGGTGCAGTGGTTTATATTGCAGAAATTGATCCAATTTGTGCCTTGCAAGCAGCGATGGAAGGTTATTGTGTAGTCAGGCTTGATGATGTTGCTGAAGAAGTTGATATTGTAGTTAGTGCAACTGGCAACTACCATGTGGTGAGTCATGAGCATATGTTGCGCATGAAGAACCAAGCCATTTTGTGCAACATTGGTCATTTTGATTCTGAAATTGATATTCAAAGTTTAAGACAATATCAATGGGAAAATATAAAACCGCAGGTTGATCATGTCATTTTCCCTGATGGTAAACGTATCATTATTCTAGCTGAGGGTCGTTTGGTGAACCTAGGATGTGCAACGGGTCATCCAAGTTTTGTGATGTCGGCCTCTTTTACTAACCAGGTGCTTGCTCAAATAGAGCTTTATCAGCATGCAGATCGGTATCAGCTGCAAGTCTATGTGCTACCTAAGCATTTGGATGAGAAAGTTGCGCGCTTGCATTTGATGCGGATTGGCGTAGAACTAACACAACTTACGCCTGAGCAAGCTAAATATATTGGTGTGAATGTACACGGACCTTATAAGCCTGATCACTATAGATACTGAGTACTGTAACTCTCTCTCTTCGATTCAATATGCTGTGCTTTCTGCACAGCATTTCAAAACGGCACAATTCATCTAAGACCAGCTCTATGTAGTGGATGCATCAAATGCAATGTCTGATATCTTTTGTAAACAAGCAACATTAGATTTCATCGCAAATCATAATTCCTCCGGTCTCAATTCAGTTACAGCTGTCGATAATTTTATAAAAGCTCAAGAGCTGACCAAACTTATAGAATTTGTCGAGGGTACAAAGCTCGCTTCAGGAGAAGACTCAGAGCCAATGACAGCTTGTAGCGGCGGTTCTAGAGCGTGATGAGAAAATAGTCCTGCTACTTGTTCCTGTTCTTGATTGTTGGAACTTTTATACTGAAAGAAAAGTAAGGTAATATTAAACGGCAAACTGAAGTAGATAAAACGGCTTGATTTAGGATAACATAGGCCACTCTAAACCAATCTAGTTGTGAACATGCCCAAGCGAACTGATCTTCAATCTATCCTTATTCTTGGGGCAGGGCCGATTGTTATTGGCCAGGCGTGTGAATTCGATTACTCCGGTACCCAAGCCGTCCGTGCTTTGAAAAAAGAGGGCTATCGAATTATTTTGGTGAATTCCAATCCTGCCACTATCATGACGGACCCAGGCCTTGCAGATGCAACGTATGTTGAGCCAGTATTGTGGCCTGAAGTGGCACGTATCATTGAACGAGAACGTCCTGATGCTTTGTTGCCTACTATGGGTGGACAAACGGCACTTAATTGTGCGCTAGATTTGGTGCGGGAAGGCGTATTGGCCGAATATGGTGTTGAGTTAATTGGTGCCACCCGTGAGGCCATTGATAAAGCTGAAGATAGAGAAAAATTTCGCTTACTCATGAAAGAAGTAGGGCTTGACATGCCCCGTTCAGCTATTGCTCACAGCCTGGAGGAAGCAATTTCTGTGCAGGCGCAACTCGGCTTTCCAACAGTCATTCGTCCTTCTTTTACTATGGGTGGGAGTGGCGGGGGAATTGCTTATAATCGTGAAGAATTTGAAGAAATTTGTACGCGTGGTTTTGAACTTTCTCCAACCCATGAGTTGCTTCTTGATGAGTCTGTGCTCGGGTGGAAAGAATATGAGATGGAAGTGGTGCGCGATAAAAACGATAATTGTATTATCGTATGTACCATCGAAAATTTAGATCCGATGGGAATTCACACCGGTGATTCTATCACGGTGGCTCCTGCTCAAACATTAACTGATAAAGAATTTCAAAGAATGCGTGATGCGGCTATTCGGGTTTTGCGCGCTGTGGGTGTTGATACTGGTGGTTCTAATGTTCAATTTGCCGTCAATCCAGAAGACGGGCGATTGCTGGTCGTTGAAATGAACCCAAGGGTGTCAAGAAGTTCAGCGCTTGCATCCAAAGCCACAGGCTTTCCTATTGCGAAAATTGCAGCTTTGCTTGCTGTGGGTTATACCCTCGATGAATTGGTCAATGAAATTACAGGGGGCAAAACACCAGCATCTTTTGAGCCCAGTATTGATTATGTGGTCACAAAAATCCCAAGGTTTAATTTTGACAAATTTCCGCAAACATCCACATCTCTCTCAACGCAGATGAAATCAGTGGGGGAAGTGATGGCGATTGGTAGCAACTTCCAAGCCTCGCTGCAAAAAGCAATTCGAGGACTTGAAATAGGGCGCAGTGGCTTGAACCCTCTTTTCCATGACGATCGCTCTTTGTTGCGAGCACATTTACGAGAACCGACCCCTGATAGGCTATGGTATATTGCTGATGCATTTCGTTATGGATTTACTTTGGATGAAATTTATCAAGAGAGCAAAGTTGATCCTTGGTTTTTAGCTCAAATTCATGCGTTGGTCGAGCAAGAGTTACGGCTTAAAGGGATGACGCTTAGTGAGCTTGAGCAACCACTTATGTTGCAGTTGAAGCGTCACGGTTTTTCAGATGCTTATCTTGCAGAATTGGTTCAGTGTTCAGAAGATGCATTGCGCGCCCACAGGCGGTCTTTGGGCGTAAACCCTGTTTATAAGCGCATTGACTCTTGTGCGGGTGAATTTCAAAGCGAAACGGCCTATCTTTATTCAGTTTATGAAAAAGTGTGTGAAGCGCGCCCTTCATCTTCAGATAAGAAAATCATGATCTTAGGTGGTGGACCAAACCGGATTGGTCAGGGTATTGAATTTGATTATTGTTGTGTGCATGCAGCGATGGCGCTAGCAGAGGCAGGCTATCAAACGGTGATGGTCAATTGTAATCCAGAAACAGTATCGACGGATGTAGATACTTCTGACAGGCTATATTTTGAACCATTGACGCTTGAAGATGTATTAGCGATTGTTGAGGTAGAGCAACCCATGGGCGTTATCGTTCATTATGGCGGCCAAACGCCTTTAAAGCTTGCACGTGCTTTGGCTATGAATGGTGTCAAAATGATTGGCACGTCGCCTGATTCAATTGATATGGCTGAAGACAGAGAGCGCTTTCAAAAAATGGTGCAGAAACTGCATCTTCATCAACCTGCCAATGGGACTGTTCGTAGTGAACAAGAAGCAATTCAATTGGCCGAGGTGATCGGTTATCCTCTGGTGGTTAGGCCCTCTTATGTTTTGGGTGGAAGAGCTATGGAAGTCGTTCATCATGAAGAGGATTTGCGCCATTATCTTGCTCATGCAGTCCAAGTTTCTAATGATTCGCCAGTGTTGCTCGATAGATTTCTCAATGATGCCATTGAGGTTGATATTGATGCCGTTTGTGATGGTCATGATGTTTTGATTGGTGCCATCATGGAGCATATTGAGCAAGCTGGTGTACACTCTGGCGATTCTGCGTGTAGTTTGCCACCTTTTAGCATTAGTGTCGTTGTGCAACAAGATTTAATAGAGCAGCTTCGTCTAATGGCACTTGAACTCGGTGTAGTAGGGCTCATCAATGCTCAATTTGCCATTCAGGCTGATGATATTTTTGTGTTAGAGGTCAATCCGCGAGCATCTAGAACGGTACCCTTTGTGTCAAAGGCAACAGGTTTGCCGTTGGCTAAAATCGCAGCAAAGTGTATGGTCGGGCAATCGTTAAAAGAGCAGGGGTTGATGGATTATAATCCGCAACCTGCCTTTTATTCGATTAAAATACCAGTATTTCCATTTATTAAATTTGCTGGAGTGGATTCAATTCTTGGTCCTGAGATGAAATCAACCGGCGAGGTGATGGGTATTGCCAGACGGTTTGGGCAAGCCTTTGCTAAAGCCCAACTTGGGGCTCATTGTAATATTGTAAAAAGGCGGCGCGCATTTGTTTCCGTAAGGGATGCTGATAAAGCGCGGGTGGGTGAGATAGCGAAACGCTTAATAGCGCTAGGGTTTGAAATTATTTCAACCCGGGGGACGGCTCTTGTATTGCAGGCGGCCGGGATTCCATGCAAACGTGTATTTAAGGTTGCAGAAGGGCGGCCACATGTGGTTGACTATATCAAAAACCACGATATTGATTTTATAGTAAACACTACTGAAGGAAAATTGGCCATTGCAGATTCTTTTGCGATAAGGCGCAATGCATTGCAGCATAAGGTTAGTTATACTACGACTTTGTCAGGTGCCGAAGCGGCTTGTCTTGCAATGAAATATGAAGATAGAGCAACCGTCACAAGATTACAGGATTTACATTAATATGGGGTGGATATGCATAAACATCCAATGACAATTGAAGGTGCGGAATTCTTAAAAAAAGAACTCGCTCGACTCAAAACCGTTGAACGTCCTAGGATTATCGAATCTATTGCAACAGCGCGTGCGCACGGTGATCTTAAAGAGAATGCTGAGTATCATGCCGCTCGCGAGCAACAGAGTTTCACTGAAGGGCGTATTCAAGAACTAGAAGCCCGTCTTGCGCATGCGCAGATCGTTGATATCAGTAAATTGACTAACAACGGTAAGGTTGTGTTCGGTGCCAGAGTTCGAGTGTGTCATCTTCAAACTGATGTGGAAATCACTTATCAAATTGTGGGTGAAGATGAAGCGGATATAAAATTAAACAAAATATCCTACAGCTCCCCAATGGGTCGAGCCTTGATTGGAAAACAACTCGATGACACGGTGATAGTCCAAACGCCAGGTGGTGGTGTTGAATATGATATTATTGAGGTTGAATATTAAATATTATCTATAGGTAACACGCCCGCAACGCTATCATTGCGGGCGCTATCTTGCGTTTAGGGTATAAAGTAAAAAGGATTGGGTAGTTTATATGTTTTCATAGCAAACCCACCTATCAAATCGCTGTTTTGGTCTCCTATGGATGCTACTATCTCGTAGCCAAGCTTGTTTATTTCAGCGCGTGTTGATGATTTGAAGGGATAAACAGAGGCTTGCTTATAGGATTCGGGTTTTAAATAAAGTCCCTCCCAATGATTGAAACCTGCGGCTTTAAGATTTTTTTCAGTGGCCAGACGAAATGATTCTAGGCGGCCTGTAACAAAAAATACTGCAACACCCTCTTTTCTTACGTGGCGATAGAAGCCAAGCATTGGTTTGATGGCGGGTATTTGCGCTTTCTGGTGGGTGACCTGAAACTGTTTTTTGCTCATACTAAAATTGTGTTTAGCCATTTCGTCGTAATTGGAAAGACTGGTTTCATCAATATCAAGTACGATAGCTAATTTTTTTGGGTGCGCAAAGTGCTGATTCGCTTTCACTTGAGCATCGATATAAAGTTCGGCTTGATGAATGACTGCAGCGATTTCTTTTTCGTGGGCACCTGAGTCATGATAAACGCGAAGCTCTTCTTTTAAGCGTCCAAGATTTTGAGGTTCGGCATAACTGTTGATATGAAAAGCACTGGCCAGCAGGAGGGTCAGCAAGAGTGTGAAATTTTTTTTCATAGAAACCAACCTAGACGTTTGAAGACGCTCATTATAGCGTTCAATAGAGAAGCGTCAATATAGGTAACGTCCCTAAAGTTTATTTGCAGTTTTTTTGGTCAAAAATTGATGATATAAGCGCCCAATCTCCTCGAAGTGAAGCCAGCATGAGTCGCCCCTAATAAGCAACATGAGAGGCAATTGCCAACACCCACTAGATTTTAGGCCCAATCTCGGGCAAAATAGCGACCCTAATTAAGACCTGTTTGGTACTAGATTATTATAGGTGAGGATGCTATGCTTCGCATCAGTAAGTTGGCTGATTATGGTACAGTTGTGATGGTTTACCTTGCAAGGCACCGAGAAGATCTTTGTAGTGCACGTGACATTGCCTTGCATACCCATTTGACTTTGCCAACGGTTAGTAAAATATTAAAACGACTGACGATTGCAGGGTTGCTGTTATCTGCACGAGGTGTCGCTGGCGGGTATCGTTTACAACGCCCCGCAGCAGAGATTTCAGTTACCGAGATTATTTATGCTTTAGATGAGTCACGAGGGCTTACTGAATGTAGCTATGAGCCTAATGTGTGCTCAATGCGTGGGTTTTGTCATGTGCAAGGTCATTGGCAATTAATCAGCCAGGCAATAGAGACAGCTTTAAGTAGTGTGAGTTTAGAGGCATTAGCACATCCTACATTGTTAGCCGTTGATCTAAAGCGTGTCAAAACGCTGGCGAGTTTTGGGGGAGTAAGTCATGGCTAAAAGCAACGAGCACATTAGTTCTTTGTTAACACAAGAGTATCAACATGGGTTCATCACTGATATTGATGTTGAAACTTTTCCTCCCGGTTTGGATGAGGATGTTATTGCCAAATTGTCAGCGATTAAAAGAGAACCTCAATTTTTGCTTGAGTGGCGCTTAAAAGCTTTTCGACATTGGCAGACCCTCAGGTGCCCTGAGTGGTCTTCGGTGCATTATCCTCCAGTCGATTTTCAGGCGCTTTCTTATTATTCCGCACCTAAAACATTAAAAGATGGTCCAAAAAGTCTTGATGAAGTTGATCCAGAATTGCTGCGCGTCTATGAAAAACTCGGTATTCCTTTGCAAGAGCAAGAAATGTTGGCAGGAGTTGCCGTTGATGCGGTTTTTGATAGTGTGTCGGTTGCGACAACATTTAAAGCGAAACTGGCGGAAAAAGGGGTGATTTTTTGCCCAATTTCTGAGGCTGTTCATGAACATCCAGATTTGATTAAACGATATTTAGGCTCTGTTGTTTCATACCGAGATAACTTTTACGCAGCGCTCAATTCAGCAGTCTTTAGTGATGGATCTTTTGTTTACATCCCAAAGGGGGTGCGTTGTCCTATGGAATTGTCAACTTATTTTCGCATTAATGCTGCATCAACAGGGCAATTTGAGCGTACTTTGATCGTTGCCGATGATGATAGTTATGTGTCTTATCTTGAAGGGTGTACGGCCCCGATGCGTGATGAAAATCAACTTCATGCTGCAGTTGTTGAATTAGTGGCGATGGATGGTGCACAGATTAAGTATTCAACAGTACAGAATTGGTATCCAGGTGATAAAGATGGAAAAGGTGGTATCTACAATTTTGTTACTAAACGTGGGGCTTGTCGTGGGAAGCACTCAAAAATATCGTGGACCCAAATTGAAACAGGTTCAGCCATCACTTGGAAATACCCGAGTGTGATTTTGCAAGGTGATCATTCTGTTGGTGAGTTTTACTCTGTGGCTTTGACTAACCACCACCAACAAGCAGACACCGGGACTAAAATGATCCATCTGGGTAAAAATACGCGATCGACTATTATTTCTAAAGGGATCAGTGCAGGACTTTCCCACAATGCATATCGTGGCTTGGTGCGTATCGCGCCGACGGCATCGAATGCTCGTAATTTTACCCAATGCGATTCTTTATTGATGGGTCGAGAGTGCTCGGCACATACCTTTCCTTATATTGAAGTTAAACATCCATCGGCACATGTTGAGCATGAGGCGACCACCTCAAAAATTAGTGAAGAAGTACTTTTTTATTGTCAGAGCCGTGGCATTGGCACTGAAGATGCCGTAACGATGATAGTTAATGGGTTTTGTAAACAAGTGTTAAAAGAGCTTCCGATGGAGTTTGCAGTCGAAGCGACTAAATTATTAGGTATCAGTTTAGAGGGGGCCGTAGGCTAATGATGTTAGATATTAATCAATTAAACGTTTCAATCGAAGGCCTGCCCATTTTAAAAGGGATTGATTTGCATATTAACCCTGGTGAAGTGCATGCCATCATGGGGCCGAATGGATCTGGGAAGAGCACTTTGTCTAAGGTGCTCGCGGGGCATCCAGACTATGAGGTGACGGCTGGCGACATTAATTATCTAGGACATGATTTGCTACCTTTGTCACCTGTGGAGCGTGCGCGTCTTGGGATTTTTATGTCCTTTCAATACCCCGTAGAAATTCCAGGTGTTGCTAATGTTAATTTTCTCAAGGCTTCGGTGAATGCAGTGCGTCAAGGGCAGGGTAAGAAGCAGATGGATGCGATTGAATTTTTAAGTTTTATTCGTGAAAAATGCCAGTTATTGGATATGGATGAGAGCTTTTTATATCGCAGTCTAAATGAGGGCTTTTCGGGTGGAGAAAAAAAGCGTAATGAGATTTTGCAAATGATGGCCCTTGAGCCTAAGCTTGCTATCCTCGATGAAACAGATTCTGGTCTAGATATTGATGCACTTCGCGAGATAGCGCATGGCGTTAATGCAATGCGTTCTTCAGAGCGTGCGATAATTCTTGTGACGCATTATCAACGCTTACTCGATTATGTGGAGCCCGATGTAATTCATGTACTTGCTAATGGGCAAATTATCAAGTCAGGCGACAAGTCGCTTGCTTTGGAGCTAGAAGCAAAAGGCTATAGTTGGCTCGAGGGGGCAGAAAGGGCATGAGTATGGGAGAGTTATTTTATCAACAAGAGGTGAGTAAAGGGTTATCTACGCTGCCTTGGTTGACTGCAATTCAAGAAGATGGGCTAAGTGATCTGATGCGGCTGGGTCTTCCTACTCGTCATACTGAGGATTGGAAATATACGAGCCTTGATGCTTTTTTGAAACAGCCCTTTAGTCATGTGGGTGCTTATGCATCGTCAGGTCCGAGAACAGCACTCACCAATGCTCACGAGTTTCGTATCGTAAATGGCGTGACAGCGGATGCTGAGACCTTTCAGGGATGTTTGCCAAGTGGTGTATTGGTTTTACCGCTGGTACAGGCACTGAAAGAGCATGCAGATAAGCTTAAACCTTATTTAAATGGTCTTTTGCAGCACCAACATGGTTTTCAAGCGCTAAATACGGCAATGCTTCATAGCGGGTATTTTATTTATGTACCCCAAGATGTTGTTCTTAAGGATCCTCTTTGTCTTATGCATTGGCAAGACAAAGCACTCAATGCTGCTTACCTGCGTCACGTTGTCGTGCTTGAAAAAGGCAGTGCTCTGACGTTAGTCGAAGAATATCATGGCGATATTGAGACGAGCTATTTTACAAGTGTGGTGACAGAAGCTTATCTTAAGTCCGATGCACAATTATCCCATTACAAAATACAGTGTGAGAGTAAATTGTCTTATCATGTTGGCGAAATCATCGTCAAACAAGCAGCGAGTAGTCAATTTAATAGCCACTCACTTGCCGTTGGTGGCAAATGGGTAAGAAGTGATACGACCATTCATTTGCAAGAGCCTAATGCCACTTGCTTGATGAACGGTATTTATGCCCCCGGTGATGGCCAACATATTGATCATCATACTTTGGTGACGCATGATGTTCCCAATTGTATGAGCGTAGAGAATTACAAAGGGATTTTAAATGGGCATTCACGGGCAGTATTTAATGGTAAAGTGATGGTAGCTCGACATGCGGTCCACACGAAGGCCGAACAGCAAAATAAAAATCTTTTGCTGTCAAAGGATGCCGAGATTGATACGAAACCACAATTAGATATTTATGCAGATGATGTGATGTGTTCGCATGGAGCAACGGTTGGCCAGTTGGATGAGGAGGCTTTATTCTATTTGGCTACCCGGGGTATTTCGCTTGCGCTGGCTCGTCAGTTTTTGGTGGAGGCTTTTGCTGAAGATAATCTGCAACGGTTTCAACATGATGAGCTTGCAGCGCAAGCAAGACAGCTATTACGTCAACAAATAGGATAAATTTATCATGAGCACCGCTTCAACGTTGATTGAATCTTTGGATATCGATGCTATTCGTCGCGATTTTCCCATGTTAAACCAGAATGTTCATGGCCATCCGCTCATTTATTTAGATAATGCCGCTACTACCCAAAAACCGCAATCAGTGATTGATACAGTCACTCACTTTTACAGTGAGGATTACTCCAATGTTCATCGCAGTGTGCATACGATAGGTACTCGTGCGACACAGCAGTTTGAGGCGGCTCGCGAGAAGATTCAACGTTTCATTCATGCCAACGAAGCCCGGGAATGTATTTTTGTACGGGGGACCACGGAGGCTATTAATCTAGTGGCACAAAGTTTTGTGGCACCAAGAATCAGACCTGGTGAAGAAATCCTGCTTACGTATATGGAGCACCATGCCAATATTGTACCCTGGCAGATGGTGTGCAAAAAAACAGGCGCTTTGTTAAAAGTGGCTCCCATTTCATTCCAAGGAGAAGTATTGCTGGATGAATTTGAGCGGTGTTTAACACCCAATACAAAGTTTGTGGCATTAAATTATGCTTCAAATGCACTAGGGACTATAAATCCTGTTAAAAAAATGATTGAAATGGCCCATGCACATGGTGCGTTGGTCTTGCTTGATGGCGCACAAGCTACAGCGCATTTGCCTATCGATGTACAGGCTTTAGGATGCGATTTTTATGCGTTTTCTGCCCATAAAATGTATGGACCTACCGGTATAGGGGTATTGTGGGGCAGAGAAAACCTTTTAGATAGCATGGTGCCTTATCAAGGTGGTGGGGAGATGATCTCACGTGTGACCTTTGAGGCCACAGAGTACGCACCTCTGCCCTATAAATTTGAAGCAGGCACACCACATATAGCAGGTGCCATAGGGCTTGCAGCAGCAATTGATTATTTATCCGCATTGGATATGGAAGCGATAATGGCCTACGAGGCTCATTTGTTGGAATATGCTACGAATG
Organism: Legionella sp.; assembly: GCA_044233795.1. Lineage (GTDB taxonomy): Bacteria > Pseudomonadota > Gammaproteobacteria > Legionellales > Legionellaceae > JBIIJL01. Next base: position 105,260 of record JBIIJL010000001.1, read on the forward strand.
CCGTCAAGTCCGTTAAAGGCTTTAATTTGATTGGTACAGCGCAAGACAAAGTGCCTATTATCTCCTTTGTTCATGGCAAAATACATGCCCATGATATCGGTACAATTCTTGATAGTGTAGGGGTAGCCATCCGGAGTGGGCATCACTGTACGATGCCGTTGATGGATTTTTTTGAAGTTGCAGCGACTGCGAGAATATCTCTTTCTTTTTACAATACAAAACATGAGATAGATGAGTGTATTAAGGCGTTGCAACGCGTTACTGAGGTATTTGCATAATGCTAGATTTACGTGAACTCTATCAAGAGATCATTATTGACCACAATCGCTGTCCACGCAATCATCATGCTATGGAGGATGCAACCAGCCAAGCTCTGGGTTTTAATCCTTTGTGTGGGGATAAGTTAACCGTATATGTCAAAATTGTCGATGGAACGATTAAAGACTTAAGCTTTCTTGGCGAAGGCTGTGCTATCTCTCAAGCTTCCGCTTCATTAATGACCGATGCATTGTGCGGAAAACAAGTCGAACAGGCCCACGAGTTGTTTCATCAATTTCACCATATGCTGACCTCAGATGATGACGTCCCTCTGTCAGTTCTTGATAAATTATCGGTGCTTGCAGGCGTTAGATCATTTCCCGCGCGGGTTAAATGTGCCACATTAGCTTGGCATACATTGGAAGCTGCGCTTAAAAAGGAATCAAGTCCTGTTTCAACGGAGTAAATTTTGATGTTTGGGTTTAAAAAACAAGAAGACCAAGATACTTTGAAAGAGCTGGTGATTGTTGCCTTAAAGGGAATTTTTGATCCTGAAATTCCTGTAAATATATATGATCTTGGTCTGATTTATGATGTACTTATTGATGATGTACAGCATGTCGATATTCAAATGACGTTGACCTCCCCAGGTTGTCCGGTTGCTCAAACGTTCCCGGGAACCGTTGAACAGGCGGTTAATCAAGTTCCTGGTGTTTCAGATTGCACCGTCACTTTAATTTGGGAACCCCCTTGGTCTCAAGAGCGGATGAGTGAGGCCGCACGACTTGAATTAGGTATTTTTTACTGATGGAAGAAGACTTAGCACTGTGGAGACCTTCTGCAAGTATCGACGCTTTGCGTAAACGCAGGGACATTATAACTTGCATCCGCGCATTTTTTAATGAGCGCGGGTATCTTGAAGTTGAAACACCGGTAATGGGGAAGTTTGGTATTACCGATGTTTATCTTTCTAATATCAAAGCACAATTTCGAAAAAAACCGTATTGCTTACAAACATCACCAGAATATCATATGAAGCGCTTGCTCGCAGAGGGGGCTGGCCCGATTTATCAGTTTGCACGTGTTTTTCGTGATGATGAGCTTGGTCGTTGGCATAACCCTGAATTTACTATGCTTGAATGGTATCAACTTGGCATTGATCATCACCAGTTGATGGAAGAAGTAAGTTTGTTGTTGCAAAAAGTATTGCAAGGTCCGCCTTTGATAAAAAAAACTTACCAGTCCATTTTTTTAGAGTCATTAAATCTTGACCCATTATCAGCAGATCGCCAAGCTCTTCAACATGCATTGGTGTTACATGGATTAGAGCATGTTTTAGCAGAGGATGAAGAAGACCTTGATCAATATCTATTTTTGCTTATGAGCCATGTAGTTGAGCCCTATTTGGCTAATGAAAGCGCGCCTGTTGCGGTGTATAATTTTCCAGCTTCTCAAGCGTCTCTGGCACAGATTCAGCAAAGTGTTGCTTGTCGCTTTGAGGTTTTTTATCGAGGCGTTGAGCTTATGAATGGATTTTATGAGCTAACTGACCCCAAAATACAGCACGAGCGATTTAAACAAGACAATGCTAAGCGTCAATCTCTAGGTCTCGATGAGTGTCCAATTGATGAATATTTTATACAAGCTTTAGAAGCAGGTCTTCCTGCCTGTAGTGGTGTAGCATTAGGTCTTGAGCGGCTTATTGCTCTTGCGTTTGATTACCCATCGATTTCGGGTACCTTGGCGTTTGATTTTTCTAGAGCTTAGAAAACACAATACGCCCAAATATAACAGTGAGGAGCACAATGTTAACAACATATGGATATGCAGGGTTTGATGAGATGTCGGCGTTAAAGCCATATACTTTTAATCGTCGTGATGTGGGTGAGCAGGATGTGCATATAGAGATCCAATTTTGTGGGGTCTGCCATTCTGACATTCATTCTGTCCGCAATGAATGGGGTGGGGCTGTCTATCCTTTTGTGCCTGGTCATGAAATCGTTGGTCGGGTCAAGGCAGTTGGGGCAGGTGTGACATCTCACCAGGTGGGTGATGTTGTGGGTGTTGGTTGCATGGTGAACTCTTGTGGGGAGTGCGTGCGCTGCCAGGAGCATTCTGAACAATTTTGCCAAAAAGGCAGCACTTTTACTTACAATAGCGTTGATAAAGACGGAAATACTACAAAAGGTGGCTATTCGAATCAAATCGTTGTCAATGAAAAATTCGTCTTAAAAGTCCCAAGTCATTTGCCTTTGGCTGAAGTTGCCCCGTTACTATGTGCAGGAATTACGACTTATTCACCGCTAAAGTATTGGAAAATTGGTAAATCGCACCGTGTTGGAATTGTGGGGTTGGGTGGTTTGGGTCATATGGCGGTTAAATTTGCGCGCGCATTTGGTGCACATGTTGTGGTTTTTACAACATCAGAACATAAAAAGCAGGAAGCGATTAATCTTGGTGCGCATGAGGTTGTATTTTCGAAAAATCCTCAGGAGATGAAAGCGCATCTTAATCAATTGGATTTTATCTTAGATACTGTATCAGCAATTCACCCGATAGATGATTACTTGAGCTTACTTGCCTTTGAAGGAACTCTTTGCATGTTGGGTGTTTCTCCTAGCCCTTTAGCCATATCTCCTTGGACTGTTATCGATGGTAGGAAAATTATGACAGGATCACTTATTGGGGGTATCAAAGAAACCCAAGAAATGCTTGATTACTGTGGTCAACATAACATCATCTCTGATATTGAACTTATACCTATTGACGCTATCAATGACGCTTATGCGCGAATTTTGAAAGGTGATGTCAAATATCGGTTTGTGATTGACATGCAAACCCTAAAACCAGTTACGGTTTAGAGGGATTAGGTAACGCATATAGACCCTAGTGGGTTTTGGTAATTCTGCATAAACTTGGAAAATCACATTGAAGGCAACTACTTGTCTTTGATGGTGTTGGTGGGCAGTGGCCAGTTTTGTACTCCTTTGCGAGTTTTGATAACTGTATATGCCATTGTGCTTGAAGGCCTGACCAAGTTTCTGCTTTTTTTAACGAATGAATACCTTGAATGGACACTATCTCTTCTGAGATCCCAGAAGCTACTACGGTTCCTGCTTTTAATTGTAAAAATACTAAGCCATTAATGCTTTGGTCTAAGAGGGCGTAGAGCAATAGTTGTGGGGCCTCAGGGCGCTCCTCAAGCCATGGTTTGTTGCTCGGCAGGCTCGTTTTGTAATCAATTACCCACGTACTTTCTTTACTGACGCTATCAAGTCTATCAACGCGTACCCTAAATTGGAGGCCCGCAAGCTCGACGGTAAAGGCTTGCTCAATCATGCTGATATTGAACGATGGGCGGGCTGTCTCCCACGTTTTAAGCGCATCGAGTAAGCGCTTTAAGCGCGTTTCCTCAACTTCATAGATAACCCCTTTTAAAGCTTGAGGATGTTGCTCAAGAAGTGGATGAAGTGTCTTTTGAATGAGATCTTGACAAAGGGTATCCCAGGCATAGCCTGTTAAGGCCTGTAGCTGCTGTTGGGTATGTATCTTTTTCCACAACAGCTCAAGCAGTTGATGCATAATTTGACCACGTATGCGGGCGTTTAATCCATCACCCTTTAAAGGCAAAGCCATTGCTTCTAATCGGTGAGCGGCAAAGGCTTTAAAAGGACATTTTGCTTGATTGGCAAGAACCGCAGTGCCACCCTTGACGGGTGTGTCTTGTGTGGGGAGTGGTAATTGGTAATTGTCTTCAAAAGTGCTGATTGCTTTTTTGCTAGAGCTAATCATTTCACGTCGTGAAAATGTTGGTAACCCTTGAATGAGTGGGCTTGGTAAATTAGGTAAATCACCACTTAAACGTGGATAGCTAAATACAATATCATTACAGCCATTTTTCAAACGGGTTAATAAGGTTGTAGCAAGGGTAAGCTCTTTTTCAGGAACGGCGTGTGGCATGTGTTGTTCGTGTTGCAAGGTGATAGGAATAAAAGGAGACAAACGAGTTTTTTGAGGCAGACATTCATCAGTAAGCCCTGTGACCCAAACGCTATCAAATGTGCAGCCAGACGCTTCAAGAAACCCAAGGATTTGGATGGGAGTGGTGGGGGTTTGAGCTTGGAAAATGGTGGTGTTTGCCAAGTCACAAAATGCATCTAGTGCTTGAGCTTCAGTCATTTCTGGATGGGGGAGATTTAACTCAAGAAATTCATCAAATAAGGTCATTAAGCGTTGGAAACATTGATAACTCAAGGAATTAAGAGGGACGTCGCCTGGAAAACCTAAGATCCTAAGCCTTTGTTTAAATGAAGAAGCCCAAGTTGCTACAGATGCAGTCGAAGGATAAGTCGTTAATGAAGAAAGTGCGTCTGCTAAGATGGGGGATGAAGATGTTAACGCTTTAATAAATTGAGTCAAAGGTGTTTGCGCTTCTTGTAAAAGGCCTATGTTTTCCAGGAGGGCGGCACGTGGGATGAGTTCGTTTGTTGCCCCTTTTAGATAAGGGGAGAGTAACAGGAGTTCGCCTTCGATTCGGGTCAGCTGAGTTAATTGAAGCTTCAACCAGGTAAACGCATGGGCAATGAGCGGATATTTAATCAGTGGTTCGCCCAGTGAAACGTTGAATTGGTGTGATGGGATGTAGCGTTGCAAAAGCCGCTTAAGATGGTTTGATTGCCCTTTTAAATCAGGGACTACAACGGCGATGCGCTGCTCATTCTGAGCTAATTTATCCATCAACCAATGAATCACTTGCAGATATTCATCTTGTGGATCAAGTGCTTGATAGCATTTAATTGATGGGCTTTTGTCGGGCAGATCAAATTTATATTGCGGCGCGTTTTGTTGTTCCATGTTCTCTATGAGCACCTGTTGCTCTTTGGTAAGCTCATCAAAACATGTCCAAATCACAGTCGTGTTAGCAAAGAGTTCGGGGTAAGTTAATAAATGTGTTGCTAATTGCTCTTCAAGCAGTGCATTGAGGGCGATTAAACGTTTTAAAAGCGTTTGATGCCACCCTTTTAAGCGGCGACATTGAGGTGTGAAAGAAAATGAGTCATCCAAAATATCAATATGCCATTGTTGGCAGCGGCGCCAAGCTTCTGTAACCTCATAAAGTAAACCATCACTGATGATTTCTTCATTCTCTTTCAGGATGGCTTTCCACAGGACGCGTGCTTGCTGTTGATTGAGCAGCATAGGATGTATCTGGTGAGCATATAAAAATTTCGCACGTTGATAAAAATTTTTTAAAAATACTTGATAAGAATAGCAGCGAGGTTTGTCAATTAAGCTCGAGGTGTTTTGATTAAAGAAGTCCTGCAATAATTGATGGCCCAAGCGATGATTGGGCGTAACCACGATAGCCCCCGTTGCCATATGGCGAAATAATGCGTCTTTGTTGCTGATGACTTTCATTAAGGTTTGCGCTCAAAGCGGCTCGCACCAGGGAAAAAGTGGCGATTAAAATGGACGGCCGCAATACCTGTCAATGGGATAAGCCAGATTCCTGCAACTAGCGTAAAAAAAAGCACCATCACACCATACAATACAAGATAGTCTTGCCAATAATGTAATTGCACATACATGGAGTGGTTATGAAAATAGTAGATGAGTTGCAAGCCTAAGCTGTAGAAAGGAATCATTGCAAGGGCAATGAGTGTGCCAATAAAAAAAAGGTTGAGTGTTGTTTTATCGCCGATCAATTTTTTGCCAAAAATATGACCGAATACTGCACCAAGTAATACAGCAAGCACAGTTGATGAGTAAAGTGGTAACAAAATACTAGCCTTAACTACAAAAAGCAGCCATTTAGCGATGAGATTGAAAATGGCTGCAAATACTGCAAAATAAAAAGCCGCATAGGGGCGTGGGTTAATTTGGTTATTTGGTTTCATCAGTGCCTGTTAGTCTTTGTGTTGTTTGGTATCATTATGTTCGTGGTCAAAGGTTTCATGGGGCGGTGGCATTTTGACTGATTGAGTAAAAAAATACACCACTCTTTTGCGTAAAAATAAAGCCGCAAATCCCGCTATTAAGCCGTACCAAGCTCCTGCCAGTATAAAGCTATAGACTATGACAAACAAATACAAATAGGCTAAATGAGCGAGGGAAGAATCAATGAAAAGATCAGGGTGGGTTTCTCTAATGAGGAAGAACACGCCTAGATCGTAAAAGGGCAAAGAAGTAACCACCATCCAAAACCCTAATGAAAATACGCGTCGTTCAACCGGCCTTTTACAGTGGACGATGCCTTCTCCAAAGAGGGCGCCAAAACAAAACGCAACAACTGCGCCTAACACAATGGCTTTTGACAATGGCATGACATACTCAATGCCGATGGAATACAATAAAATGTCAGCGATGAGGGTGGTGATGACGGCGAGCAAGCTAAAATAGATTGCGGTGATAAGACGAGCGTTGGGTATTTCTAAAATCTCTTGTTCAAGGTCCATGATGAGTCCTTTTAAGCGTTCTATCTGTTATTGTAGACGAAATTTTTACTGGGCGAAGATATTATGAGCTTTACCTTCTCAAACTAACGTTTTATCTATCTCAGGTCTAAACTTACTGTATAGGTAAACATGGACATCACATGGATATTATCCCATTTTTCAAGTTGATGGTTGATAAAGAGGCCTCGGACCTGTTTTTTAGTGTGGGAGCACCTCCATGTATGAAAATTGAAGGGGTGACAGCACCTGTTGGCAACGTAGCATTATCGTCTGAGCAGGTGAGGGAAATTGCCCACTCTATTATGGGTGATAAAGAGCAAAAAGAATTTGATGCTACTCTTGAGCTTAACATGGCCCTCTCCGTTGAAGGGGTCGGGCGTTATCGTATTAACGTATTTAGACAACGCGGTGAAGTCGCCATCGTGATTCGCTATATCAAAGGTATCATTCCCTCTATCAAAGAGCTGCAGCTACCACCTATTTTAAGTACAATTGTGATGGAGAAACGCGGTCTGGTTCTTGTGGTAGGGGCTACCAGTTCTGGTAAATCAACGACGCTTGCTTCTATGATTGATCATCGGAACAGCAATTTTAGTGGTCATATATTAACCATAGAAGATCCGATTGAATACCTACACCAACATAAACAATCGATTGTTGATCAACGTGAAGTTGGGATTGACACACTCAGTTATGATAATGCATTAAAAAACGCTATGCGTGAGGCTCCGGATGTTATTTTGATAGGTGAAATTCGCGATCAAAGTACGATGAAGCATGGTATTGCTTATGCAGAAACTGGCCATTTATGTCTTTCTACGCTGCATGCCAATAATGCATCACAAGCCTTGGACCGGGTGGTTAATTTTTTTAAAGAAGGTGCCCGTCAACAATTGTTGTTAGATTTGTCGCTCAATTTACGTGCGGTGATTTCATTGCGTCTTATTCCCGGTATCAAACATCAGCGTGTTCCTGCTGTGGAAGTTTTGCTTAACAGCCCTTATATCAGTGACCTCATTCGAGAGGGGAAAATTGAAGAGATCAATGATGTGATGACTCGTAGTTCAGATCTAGGTATGCAAACATTTGATGAGGCTTTATTTGACCTATTTAAAGCTAAAAAAATTAGCAAAGAGAACGCTATTCAATATGCTGATTCGAAGAATAATGTGGGTTTAAAAATTCGCCTAAGTGAAGAAGGTCGGGCAATTGTCGACCCTGATTTGTCAATTGACCCAACAGAATAACCGCCGTAATCCTATTTTACGAATAAGATGTGCAATCTCAACAGCCCCTAGACTTTAGGGACGTTACCTAATTTCTTGCAAGCTGTTATGGATAGATACCAGACGTTCGTATGTTAAGGTGCGGAGGGTTTTTGTTCATCCCGCGCCGCAGCTTTTTGCGCGGCTTCTTTAAACAATTTTCTTGGATTGGGCTCAGGAAATAAACCTTGTTGTTTTGCGTAGTGACGGGATGTACTGTATTCGCTAATGAGGTCACTGCTCTTAGCTTCGGGTAGTTTGAATTTATCTTCCAAAATATGTAGCAGCTCATCTGGGGTATAGTGTTCGAGGTTTAAAGTGATCAATCGATTGGCAAGTGCTTTAGATAAAGCTTGTCTGCCTTGGAAGTCGATGGGATTTTGTGTGGCAAGTAGGCAGAAACCGGGTTTTTTCGGTGGATTGCCTTCAAGATCGGTGCCAGAGAGCAAGGCATTGAGGAATTGTTCATCTGGGAAGCTATTGAGTTCATCGATTAATACTACGCGACCGTCATGGAATGCTTCGAGCAATTGGTGCCGCATGGTATCTGGGTTTGTGGTAGAAATCATGGTGTAAGGCGTGTCCTGAGCTTTGAGAAGGGCTATAAGTAAGCGGCTCTTACCAAGACCTGGCCCACCTTCGAGGACAAGCCCATTGATGCCAAGACCTTGTTCTATTCGTTCTTTAACTTTTTGTTCACGAATGTTGAGTAAAGTTTGAATGGATAAAGCAATTTTTTTTCGAGATTCAGTCCAAATAAAATCAGTTGGTTTTAACTCAGGCATTGATTGTTGACGAGCCTTTTCGATGGTTTCTCGTAGGTTTTGAGGAAGAGTTGCATCAAGTTCTGTTGTTATGGTTGCATCTTTTGTGAGCCCTTGTATTTCTTGCAAAATGGCATATTGCATTAAAAAATGATCTGGCATGTGCATGGTTAAGGGTTGTTGTTTTAAAGCAAAAGCATGTATGCACATCATCTGAGCGTTGCGTGGAGTGATATTAATTCCTGCATCAAGTGCTTTTCTGTAATAGGTTTCAATCATCTTTAGCAATTGAGAGCGTGATTCAAAGGGGCTTAATAGAGGCAGGAGAATGTTTTCAAGGCTTTGACCTTTAAACTCGAGGTAATAGGGGAAGCGTTTAAATAAATCTGGATCAAATCGACCTTCATATCTTTTTGGATTCCCTGCAAAAATAATTTTGTGTTTTGATGAGAGTGTATAGGATTCACCATCAATCCAGATGGTGTTTTCACCGTGGGCTAAATTATCGAAAATATGGAAATGCTCCGCAGAAAGATTAGCCTCATCGATAAATAAAATAGGATCCCCGGATGCTTTGGCCCAATTTTTTATGGCATCTAACCCATGATGAATGCTGATTTCACGATCAAGTTTTTCGCCTTCTTGGCGCAATATTCGCTCTACAAAGTAACTTTTTCCAGCGCCTGTTTCACTGCTTAAAAATACAAAGGGATGGGTATCAAGGTAATTTAAAATCTCATCGGGCGTGGTCGCATGTTCTGGGTGAGTTGAGAATCCTGTCGACAAAGCAAGGCGTGTCTTAAGATTATTATACCAGGGCTCAATAAGCGCCTCATCGTTTGGTAAATCTTGAAAATGACTATGGCACGGGGTTAGTTTGAGTATTTGATAGAGGTTTTTGAGTTCGGTTTGTAGGGGTTCTTTTAGTTTTGCTAAATCATTTTCTGGGCGATAGGTGATATATTCATGAGTGGCTACTGAGAAGGGCGTTTCATCTTTAGTTAAAAGAGTGATGGGGCCTTTAACAGGAATGCTCTTGCCGTTGACATAAAGGGTAGGTGGTTCGAGGAAGAGGGTTTGTAAATGCTTGGCGAGCTCTTTGGAAAATTCTCCTTGTAATAGCACAGGTTGTCCATTACGGATAGCTCTAAGGAGCGGAGTTTCACTCATTGTAAAATTCTCACCGGATCGTTTGATATGGCAAAACAGATTTTCAAAACGTGTATTACGACCTATCGGGATAGATAGCGCATTTGGTTGTTGCATACCTGCATAATCGAGATCGTTTGATATTTTGAGTGCGATGGGTCTTGTTGGAGTAAGCAGGTCTGTTTTGGTCACAAGATGCCTTAATCCTTCGGGTGGAATAATGGACGGTGTGCATTGCAACGACAAATGAACATGTTGTTGTTCGCATGTTTGCCATATTTTATACCACTGAGCTTCAGATAAAGTTTCAGTTATGATGAGGTTTACTGTGCTGCCTGTCTTTAAAAAGCCTTCGGTTAATGCAATACCATGAGCTTGCGTGACATGGTGATGTGGAAATAAGTAGGAATAAGTCAAAGAATTGACGATGATATTTTGCTTTGCGTCTTCTTTGGATGTATTAGTTGTTGTTGCAGGGGTACCCACTACAAGCCATTGGAGCGAACGGGTGATGGTTGAGAAAAGAGGTCTTTCCGATATCCAATCAAGTGCTTGCTGAAATGGTGAGGGGGGTGGTTCGGGTATTGGTTGTGGAGCTTTAGGATATTGAAAGCTTGGGCGCACGAACTCAATGTTGAAATTTTCTAAAACTGGGTAAACTTGGCCGTTGATGGTAATCTCTTTTCGCTTTTGAAGCTCAGTCATAAACCCGCGAAAATCAGCATTGTCCCAGGGGGCGTTATGGATTTTCAGGTGGGTCGTTTGGTGTTGAAGCGCCTGAAGCAAGGCGCCTGGTTTAAAGCTTACGTTAGTACCGTTGATCTGGTATGTCCCCAAGAGCACCTCTTGCCAACCAGCGCCTGTGGTGATGATTGCATCATGTTCCTCTGGGGCTACGGTTGCCTCAGTGATGGGCTTGATGGTTGACTCAGTAGGTAATAGGACGGGTGCTTGACTAATGACATCAAAACGTGAATAAAAATCTTCTCCCATGAGAGTTGCTGATGCTTTATCTATTGCCACAACGATGTGAAGATTCGGTGGTAATTCGATGTCGCCTAAATGGCGCCCTACATCATCTAGGATACTATTGAGGCGCACATGAGAGGCTTTTGGATGCGACCAATTGATAAACCAGGTTTTTTGTTTTTCAGGATGTGCTTGTGCATCTTTTAAAAACAAAGCCATTGGGCTATCAATGATTTGATAAGGACCCTCGTCTGCTTTGAGTGTTTTGGTGGATATGGCATCTAAGTTTTGGGTAAAAAAAGTCGATGATTCAGTATCAATCACCGCTTCATGTAATGCTTCAATAGCTGCTTCATCTTCCATGATGACTAAACGGCGGCCGATGGCTGAATCAGCTTTGAGTAACTCTTCTTTAAGATTTGGAAAATTATCTGCATTTAAAGGGACATTATCCCATGTCTGGAATGGGTTACTGGCGGTAATTTTTATAGGTTCTGGTAAGGGTGTTACAGGAGAGGTAATGGCGACATGTAGCCCTATTGGGTCTGCTACAGATTCAGGTGCAGTTGTTGCTGTAAACTTTTTGGGTCTTGTTGGTGGCGTTGCTTTTTGTTGCTCTGGGAGACGTGTGGCCATGGAATGCTCTTGAATTTGACCGGGTGCTCCACCGAGGTTAACCGTGATGTGGCGATTGTTTTCATCGAAAAGGCTTACAAACGCATGACAGCCGTTTTCAATTAGTGATGCATTAATGCCTAATTCAGAAGCGAGTGCTGTAAAAAGCATACTTCGGTGCCGACAAGCACCAGCGCGACCTTTGATCAAGGCATTAAGAATCTCTGTGGATTGACCTTCGATATTGTCCGCTGAAGATGCATCAAAATGACAGAACGCAATTAGGGCATCAATTTTGTCTTTTTTTGAAATGAGCGAAAATTTTCTGAATGAGCTGTTATTCTCGAGGGTTCCATCACGATTAAATTTAAGTCCACTTATCAAGTCTAATTCAATGGGATTAAGTGGTTGCGGATGTCGGGTAGGCTCTGCTGTTGATTCTATAATGTAATTTACTGATGAGTTTTGAGTCGGTGTTGAAACACGCAAATAGTAATAACCTGACTCTTTATCATGTTGAATCTCATCGTCTGAACAATTAGAGGCAAAGCTTTTTAAGGCATCATGCAAACTTAACGCCGGAAGTTGGTACCAGGTGTTTGGTGAAAGAGAGCCTAAATCAATCTGGCCGTAATAATAAACAGACTTATTATAAATAGGGTTTGTTTTAAAGTCTGTTTGTAAGGCTTTCATTGATGCTTGTGTTGGTAGATCTACTTTTTCTAGTGAGAAACTATTTGGGATGTATTGCATAAACACACCTGGGTGAGTCCAGGTGGTTTTATTTAAGTGATAGTCCATCGTTTGTGGGTTAACAACATGCCCTTGAAACAATTGTGTGACTTCTAAGGTTGTACTTGGATCATTTCTTAATTGCCCATCAATTCCCAGGTTGCCTATCATGGAAAAAAGTGGTGCAGATGTGGTGGCAAACCCTGTGTCTGGAATTGATGCTGTAACTTGCTCTTGCTGCTTATCGTGTAGGTCGCGTATTGAATTTTCTAATTCATCAGGCCTTACTTTCTTCAAAGTTTCGAGCTCTACTGTTTTGAGGGTGAGCCAGTCGTAATCGCAAAATGGTGTGGATGAGATATTAGCCGTTTCTAACTGGGGAGAGGCTTGAATAAGATTTAAAAACTGATGATCGTTCATGGATGAATGATTTAAGCTTATCCATTGTAGCTTGGGAAGTTGTCTTTTTGTAAGTTTGAGAGGGGCATCTCCTAGAAATTGGCAGCCATTGATGTTGATGGTTAGAAGCTGAGGTGCTGCCAATAGTATATTTTCAAGTTGGCTTAGCGTGATTGATGCGTTTTCTAACTCTAGGTGACGCAAATGGGTCAATTGACCAGGATTAAGGTTGAGCGAAGCTTGTCCAAAATGTGTGCATTTATTTAATTGCAGTGTCTCTAAATTGGGTGATGCGTTAATGATGTCTCCGAGCTGTTGGGCATTAATAGACGAATCGCTTGCGGTTATCTCAGTCAAGTCTTGTAGTGAATTTAGCGATAGGTGACATGAGCCGTCGCCAAGTTTATCGCAACCCTCAAAGTTGATTTTTTTAAGGTGAGGCGCGCTTTTCAACAAAGATGTCAGTTGTTGTGCAGTAATGGAGGACTGGTTTACAGACATCTCTTTTAAATGAGGTAGCTGGCTTTCGGTGAGATTGAGAGCCGCAGTGCCAAGATTTGACGTATTCGTTATATCAAGTGTTTGAAGATTAGGACTCGCATTGAGAATAGTCGATAGTTGCTCTGCTGTGACAGCGGACAAGAAGACGTTAATACATGTTAATTTGTTTAATGATGATTGGGGTAAATCAAATGTGGATTGACCAAGGTTCTCAAGTCCCCCGAGTTCTAGTGTTTCTAGGTTGGGTATTGCGTTAAGCAGTGTACCAAGTGTTGTTGCACTCACAGTGGTTGGTATATCAAATGATTTAATGTGAGAAAGCTCGCCTGGTTTGAGTTTGCTTAGCGTTTCATCTACATGCTCAAAGTCAGAAAAGCACACTTTCTCAAGGAGAGGGGCTCTTAGAAAGGTTAGAATTTGCTCGGGTGTTAAAGAAATATCAGAAGCATGAAATTCTTTTAAATGGCTTAATTGACTGGAGGATAAAGTAAGCGATTCGCCAAGCTTTTTACTTGCATTAAGATGAATTGATTCTAAAGATTGCGATGCATTAATCATCTCGCCAAATTGTGCTCCATTGAGGGGGGTGTCAGTGATAGAGAGTGTTGTTAAATGAGAAAGAGAGTAAGGCGCGAGTCCAAATGGGGATGGATCAAATTCACGGCTTGATGTGAGGAAAAAATATTGTAGGTTGGGGGAGGCTTTCAGTAACATTGCAAGTTGATGAGAGTTAAATGACTCTATAGTTGTAAGCTGTTTTAAGTGGTTGAGTTGACCTGGCAATAAGCAAAATGGGGTATCATGATGAGTCGTTACATGTCTTAGCTCGAGTTTTTCAAGCAGCGGCGCCCTGGTAATCAAGCCTAACAACTGTGGGACACTCATATCTGAGTATTCGCCTTTTATTTCGGTTAGATGGGGCAAGATGGGTTGTGAGAGTTCCACAGGAGGGTTTGCGAGATTTTGGCATTCACGAAGGCTAATTTGTTTTAGGTGTGATGATTTTGCGAGGAATGTGGCTAATTGTTGGCTTGAGATATTCGAGTTCGAGAAATGAGCATTTCGTACATGTTTGCCTAGGATATAGAAGAGACTGGTGTTTCTCTCGTTTAGGTGAGTGACTTCTATTTCATAGATATGGTTTTGTATCTTAGTCGGCAATAGGGGGTGGTCTTGGTCGTCAAGACTGAATAGATATCCATCTTGATCCTCTATAAGTCCCTCAATCTTGCTTAATTCTGTTGTTAATAACCAGATGGACAGACTAGGGTAACCATATTCGTATAGGTGTTCGGCATAGGGATCTATTTTTTGTGTATGAATTGAGGTTAAGAATTCGAACAAACGTTTGGTATTGAAAATAGCTGTATGTTCATTAGATAAACCTTGTTTGGCGGCGAGCGCGCGCACGGCAGCCGTTGTGATAGGGGTATATGAGTTTAATAATCTGATAGCTTCTTTATTGGGTATTTTAGCGAGCGACCCATGTGTTGGGAAGTAGACATTAAAACCTTTATCGATGAGGTCGCCAATACACTGAAAAAATACTTCCTTTGTAGAGTCAGCGAGGCAGTGAAAATACCCGCTGGTCAGAATGATGTTTTTTTTAGAGTCAACATGGGTTTTATCTAACGCGCGCCAACAATGTTCTTTGCCTTTGATAAAGGCTTGGATATCCAAAGTACCGGCACTTGGGTCAGCTGTTAGTTGGGAAGTAACAAAGGGCTGTTCATAGAGGAGATCCAATTCTTTATACACAAGCTCATCAAGAGGTTTGCCCATGCTCAAAGACCGTCTTTTTAACTAGGGTATGTACAAGTATAGGATAAGATTTTTAATGAGGGACGTTACCTAGGGGCTGTTGACATTATTTGATTTTTATTAAACCAAATAAAAAGACTTCCACGAGAAACTAATCCTTTGTTATACTCAGACCAGTTACGAATTCTATAGAATTTTTTAGTCATTGGTAAACTCCTGTTCTCAGAAAACCGAAGTTATACCGTTTAGGTTCGTAACGCCATATTTCTAATCTCTTTTTTAAATCCCGCTTCTAAAAGAACAGTTTTTGAAATCTGCAACAACGCCGGATAAACCGCGGCACGTCGGCCACCGGCGGATCAAATGTCAACAGCCCCTAGTGTGGGTATTAAATTAATAACTATTCATTATGTAATCAAAATGATATAATAAAAAACACAGCCATGGCTTTGAGAGCATACGATGGTTTTTTTTAAACAACATCATCTGCAGCAAGATGAAATTTCTTTGGGTGATATGCATCAGTTATATGGGCATGTGGTTCATGTCCATGCGCATTATCGTCCACCATTGGGTAATCCTGAATTGGTTGTTTACAAGGAAAACAAATCAGCTAGTGCTGAACTATCCTTTTTTGAAGTCAGTTTCAGCCAATTGGCTAGGCTATTTTTTCAACACGATTTAACCCCGCCGCAAATTTTGGTTAAAAGCAGCCATGGAGAAGTTGTGGGGCTTGCCTCGGAGCATTTATCACATACCATTGCGCGCCGCGAGCTTCTTCCTAATGAATTTTATCGACTAGAGCCTCAAGAAGGGGCTTTGTTGTTTGTATTGTCAGAAATAAGGGATGCAAAGGAGCTGCCTTTTTATTTCTTAAATCAACTGCCACAGAGTTTTTTTGCGTCTCTTTTATCGTTACATCAAGCAGGGAAAATAACGCTCAATTTTGAGTCGTTAGCAAGTGTGTTAACGGGCTCTTATACTCTAGAAGAAGATGATCTTCATAAAGGCAACCTAGGTTTGTATATTGTTAAAAAAAATGACAAACCTGAGGTTGTACTTATTAAAGTTGACCATGATCTCATGCTTGCTGATAGTGTGATGTCTCATTGCCATTCAAGATTTTTTAATTGGCTCAATGGTGTGGGGGCATTTGAGGTAACCGCGCGCGATCTCACACAATTTCCTTATCTTAAAGATTCACAAAATTACTATTGGCCCACCACCAAACGTTATCGATTGACGTTTAATAGTAAGGCATATACTGAAAATAGCGAGGTAGAGGCCTTTCAAGCGTTAGCAAATGATCCCATTTTTAATCAGTTTAAATGGCAAGAATTTTATCGTCATATTCTGATAGAGCCCGAGATGATGAAGCAATCTTTGGCCAGGCATTTGGAGAAAGACCAGCCAGACCAGCGTGCTAAAATGGCACTCATCACTCAATCAGTGGTCACGCGTCTTTCTAAATTGCGTGCAGTGCTGTTTACTATCCCTGAGTTTCGAGCCTATGTTCAATCGTTAGACGCTAAACGTATGGGGTCACTGGTTGATAACATCGTCGGTGAAGATACGAGCTATCGGGCTCAGATTCTTTCAAAGATCCGCCAACAGCAAACGTTGTGTAATAATTTTGTTTTAGGCGATACCCCATTGCATGCAGCAATTCGTCTTAAGGACTATCGTTATCATGACACATGGCAGTCTTTCGGACATTTTGCGAATAGAAAAAATATACAAGGCAAAAAACCAGTTGATATTGCTCAAGAACTTGATGGTGAACTTTGGCCAGAGGATGTGCGTAAGAGTAAGGTGGGGAGCCTTTTGCATCTGAATGCGATGATGAAATCTAGGGATGAAGATGGACTATTTGAGGATTATCTCTACCATGATCATTACCCTGAAAAGGCATTTGAGGCTGAGAGTGCAATGGATCTGAAATTACTGTTGCAAGACCTGGGTGAAGATTATCGTTACAGTTTAAAAATGCAAAAAGAGCTTGCTATTTATAGTGTGAAACGTTTCATTGCGGCCCACCAAAAAAAACCTAACTTACTTGAGATGTTAGAAGCATTAAAAGTTGATTTAAACGGCAAAGGGGATACACCGCCTGCCCCTGGGTTACAATTTATCCGTCAATTGCGCAGCCAATTGTGGATTGTGCGGATTGTTCGTGGTTTGTTGGGTGGTACCTCAACTCAGGTACAGCTCAACCATCTCTTGGATGAAGCTATTCAAAATGCATCACCTAAAGAGTATTACTGTGGTTTGTGGTTTTTTTCACCAAAAAAAACCACAAAGCCTGATGACACGCGAAATGATAAGCAAGTTCCAAATATAAATTAATCAACAAGAGATAGATGATTTAAGCTTGTAACTTGTGAGTCCCTTCATCACCTAGTACTATTGTGACTATGTGAATAATGAAATAGGACTCATATGTTTCGCGGGAGCATGGTCGCACTTGTAACGCCAATGTTAGATGATAAAGTTGATGTGGATAGGCTTAAAGAGCTTGTAGAGTTTCATATTGATGCGGGAACTCATGCCTTGGTTGCTGCGGGAACCACCGGAGAAGCTGCGACCTTAACGCATGATGAGATCCATCTTTGCATCAAAACTGTGGTGAATCAAGCTCGGGAGCGGATTCCAGTGATTGCAGGCACTGCGGCTCAATCAACGAAAGAAACGTTATCGTTGACGCAAATGGCCATGGAGAGTGGCGCGCATGCAGCGCTTATTATGACTCCTGCGTATATCAAACCTACACAAGAGGGTTTGTTTCAACATTACAGTATAATTGCTGCAAACGTCGCAATCCCAATTATTTTATATAATGTCCCCTCAAGAACTGCATGTGATTTGTTGCCAGAAACTGTGGCGCGTCTTGCGCATATTTCAAATATTATTGGCATCAAAGAAGCAACGGGGAAACTCGATCGTTTAGAGGCACTGTTGCAAGAATGCAAAGGTGGCCTTGATATTTATAGTGGTGACGATTTAACCGCGGCAGAGTGGATGCTTGCCCATGCCAAAGGGGTGATTTCAGTGACAGCCAATGTGGCGCCTTTGCTCATGGCTAAAATGGCCGACAGTGCTATAGATAATGACAAGGTGGGTTGTCTTGAAATCAATGAAAAGTTGATGCCTTTGCATGAATTGTTGTTTGTAGAAACAAACCCGATTCCTGTGAAATGGGCATTAAGTCGCATGGGACTTATGGGCAGTGAAATACGTATGCCACTCACAAGGCTCACAGCACCGCATCAAGCGATGCTTGAGAAAGTGATGTCAACGTTGGCGTTAATTTAGAGTAAGGAAAAGTTGTGAAACAAATGATCATGGGTGCTGCGGCGATTTTTTTATTAGTTTCTTGTTCAGCACAGTATACCTCGAATGGTGAGCAGCATTATTTACAAAGCAAGAATGGTCCAACCTTAGTGGTGCCAAAACCATTAACATCAGCCAATCTAAGTAGTTTTTATGATTTGCCGCCACAAAATCAAGATGCACGTGTGGATATTAAACCCGCACAATATTAGGTTAAGCTCGATTCGCGTTAAGGCTAGGATAGTCAAAAAATAACGAGAGGATGTTGTGATGACCAAGAAAAAAGCTGAGCAAGAGGTGATACAGGGATTATCAAAGCGCATTGTGGAGGCCCAGCATGGTATCCGCATTCTTGATCAAATCAAATGGGATGATACAGTTAAAAAGGAGTTTTTTGATTCAAAAGCTCAAAAAATGCCCAGTATCGATGTGAGTTATTACAGAGAACGACCGCTGCCATTTGATGTGACTGAAAAAATCGAGGAATTTCGCGCGATTTTACGTGATGCGCAAAACCAATTAGGTCAATACTCAGCTATTACCCGTTTAATCAAACGCCAATGCGATGAGTATATCCGAGCGGTTCAAATGCTTGCTGCACGTGGCACACCTGGCTTTAGTGAGTTGTCCTTGGAGTTATATGGCAGTCCCAATGATGTTTTTTATGCAGGAGGCCCTAGGCTGTCCGAATTAGGGGCGTTGTTATTTGATGTTTTGACAACCCTTGATGTGGAATTAAAAACCGAAGCAGATGAAAAATGTTATACCCCAGAGCAGGCGCAAGTTATTTTGCAAAAGTCCCTGAGCAGTTTTTTTCATAAGCACAGTGACAAAGTGACAGTAATGGTGAGTGATGGCATGGTGGCTGACGCATCAGCAGGTGCTGATAAAATCAAATTAAGTAAACAAACCATGTTTAGTGCGCGAGAGCTTAAATATTTAGAAGTTCACGAAGGTTGGGTGCATGTGGGTACAACACTTAATGGTGCTTCCCAACCGCATTGTTTTTTTCTCTCCAAAGGCTCCCCCTCCTGCAGTGTGATTCAAGAAGGATTAGCTGTATTTACTGAGGTTATTAGTTTTTCTTCTAATCCTGCACGAATGAAGAAAATCACCAATCGTGTGATAGCGCTCGATAAAGTCATGCATGGTGCGAATTTTATTGATATCTATCGCTACTTTCTTGAATGTAGCTTAAATGAGGACGAGAGTTACAATAACACTGCCCGTATTTTTCGCGGCAGTACGGCTCAAGGTGGGCCTTTTACCAAAGATTTATCATATGCTAAAGGCTTCGCTCTGACCTATAACTTCATACGTTTTGCTATCAGCCAACATCGTGTTGATGCAATTCCGTTGTTGTTTCTTGGTAAATTGGTGTTAGATGATTTGCCTTTGTTAAGTGAATTGACCAAAGATGGCTTGCTAACTCCTCCAGAGTATCTGCCCCCACAATTTCGCGATATGTGTGGATTGAGCGCTTGGCTGAGCTTTTCATTGTTTCTGAATAAATTTGATTTAAATGAAATGC
Organism: Legionella sp.; assembly: GCA_044233795.1. Classification (GTDB taxonomy): domain Bacteria; phylum Pseudomonadota; class Gammaproteobacteria; order Legionellales; family Legionellaceae; genus JBIIJL01. Next base: position 124,989 of record JBIIJL010000001.1, read on the forward strand.
AGAAAAATTTCCGGTATTTGTTGGTTTAAGAATGCATGAAACCTCAGTCGTTTGCTGCTATACTTAGCACAGTACGTTTTTTTATAGATTACTAAGTGTTAAATAGTGTCAGTTTAATAAATTGTTAATATTGAACACTTACAATACAAAAATAAATCATAGAGGGAGTTTCCCATGCCAGAGAATAATAGATTACTCGAAATTTTAAACGACTTATCTATAACCCCAGAGAATAAAGCACAAGTGTTTGCAGGACTTGAAGCTTTAACATCTGCAAGTACTTTCGAGAATGATGGGATGGCATTTAAGCAAGCAGTGCTAGCGCATCAATCGGCACTCAATGGCGGCACGATCCTATTCCAAGGTGTGGTGGCTACAACTCCCAATTTTTTACCACAGGGTGGAGATTCTAGTCAAGGAAATCAGGGTGATAATAATTGTCGAGCATTACAAAGCGTCGCTGCATTTCAACGTGTTGTTCTTGCCCTTGGTGATGCGCCAATTAATGATTTAGCTCAGTTGGCACTGATGGAAGACAATGATCACTTGCGCACAGCAATTGCAGCAAAACGTGGAATTTTTGGAAATTTATCTAGTGCTAATTTTTGGAACGGCGGCGAACATGATGAGGAAGTGATTGAACCACTCCTGTCACAAGAGCAATTGGACCAAATTCGAACCAGAGCTAACGAGCGTGCATTGGAGAAAATTGAAGCAGAGTTAGTTCAATATGCTAGGATTATCGAGAACACGCGTCAAGCAATTACTGATGATATTTACAGATTCGATCAGATAGATGATCTGTCGATATTGAAGGTGAAGATGGAAGAGCTTAAGTCCTCGTTGGAGAAGATGACTAAAGCTCAAGCAGATTACAGGGCCCTTTTTCAAGCACATTACGATCGTTTACTTAATCTACAGGTTAATCAAGCTTGGCGAGATCAAACAAGGGAACGACTCGAGACTCAAGATACTGAGGTTGCTGCATTAAAGAGAACCATGGAAGCACCATTAATGCGTAAAATTACCACATTAACAGACCTTATTCGTGGAGTAAATATTACTGGAACTGATTTGACTCACCTAAAACCCCTGGTTGAAAAAGCTAGGGCAGAATTTGAGGTAATAGAAAAGGCACATGCTCTATTAGTGATGGCAAATCACCTAGACGTAGCAGAAGAAAATCTAAAAAGAGTGGCACAAAATTCTTTGGCCACTCTAGAGTTTCAATATTATAAAAAGATAAGCGAAGACAAAAAAGCAGCATTGGATGCAATAATCGCGGAACTAGTCACTCTTGCAGATGATGATGAAAAGGCACGTCGAGAAAAACTTGGTGAAGCTGAAGCTTTGCTTCGTGCGATTGAAAAAGCCGCAAAAGATGCGAGCGATTTAAAAAATTCGATAGCTGGTGTACTTGATCCTTCGCGTGAGTGGGAAAGACAAATTGAAGAAGCAAACAAGCGAGTCGAAGAGGCCACAGAAGCTTTAGAGCCTTTTCGCATCATGTACTCTCCACCACGAGCAAGTCTTGACTACGGAAATTTCTTTATGGAGCACGTGGGGGCTCAGCATAGTGAGTTCACAGATAAATTGGTGCGATCCAGTGTTGCCGCCGAGGTATCAGCAGGGGGAGCTTCCCGAGCACCGCAAGGCGCTGTGAGTATTGGTGCGCTCAATGATGCAGAGGTCTACTTTGAGCGAGTGAAATTAGAGCCGGGTGATAAAATTAAATCAACCATAGAATTTCCCGCTGTGCAATTGCAAGGCGGGCGCTCATCTGGGGGGAGAAAAGCCGAGTTAGAACAAGATGATAAGGGTGTTGTGACGAATATTACACCTAGAACAGTGCCTCTTAGGCCAGACGAACAAGCCAAATTGGCATTAAAACAGGCTGAGATGTTATTGACCAACTATACACCTGGTAGTGGTAAAATTGTTATCCGCGGTGGGAGTGATCATGTAGAGGAGGCCAAGATGGTATATGCCATTTTGTTGATGCTCAAAGATAATCCTAATCGTCCAGAACTAAGGGATATAGAAATAGAGTCTTATGTTCCAGGCTGTAAGGGACCAGTTGTTGAAGGATTCAAGAGTAAATTTCAGTCAGAGAAAGCGGCTATGGCGAGTGCGACGAAAGCGTTTATTCATGATGCTCTTCATGGCTTTGTCAATGGAGAGGCGATTGATTTTATTGCCGTCAAAGAGGTTGAGGCGGTGAGAGATAGGATAGGTAAATTTTCGGCAGTGAAAGAAGCAAGACATTCAGCAACAGATCAGATGAGAAAAACGCTTTTATCACAAAAAGCAGATGCTACCCAAAGAAAAGCAACGGCTGAGGAGATTAAAGACTCTGCGCTTAAAGCAGGGGATAAAATTGATTTAGAGGGGAATGTGAGGCAAGGGCCTAGACATTAGGACGAGTTAACACGGGCTCTTTAACGTTTATTTGACGTAGGCACTTTAGAATATTTTCCAAAACGAATTGTCAACAGACCCTAGCAGTCGCCTTCTAAAAATATAAGGGATGAGATGAATCCAAAAGCTCAATTAGCCGTAGGTGTATTTGATTCAGGGATGGGTGGCTTAACGGTACTTCGCGCATTGCGTGATGCTTTACCCAATGAATCGTTTATCTATTTAGGGGACATGGCGAGGCTTCCCTATGGGACTAAAAGCCCTGCGACCGTTCAACAATATGCGTTCCAGATGGCGCGCATTTTGGTTGAGAGGCGTATCAAGGCGATGGTGATCGCATGTAACACTGCAACCACCGCAGCTTTGCCTCATTTAAATGCATTGCTACCTGACTTACCTATCATAGGTGTGGTGGCACCTGGTGCAAAAGCTGCAGTCGCTACCACCAAAAATCAACGGCTGCTGGTGCTTGCAACAGAAACAACCATTGCTGCCAACGCCTACCAACAATTGATTAAAAAAGCATTGCCAAATGCAGTAGTCTCCGCTCGGGCTTGTAGTTTGCTAGTGGCTCTTGCTGAAGAAGGCATGGTGAGCAATGCCATTGCGCAAGCCACGCTTTCGCATTATTTGTCCGAAATTCACGATGAAGATACGATTCTTTTGGGTTGTACTCACTTTCCCGTGTTTAAGCCTTTGTTACAACAACTTCTACCCGCGGGCGTTGCAGTGGTTGACTCAGCTGATGCCACAGCGGTGGCCTTTAAAGCCCTACTTGCTGAACAAAATCTTCTCAATAGTATGATTGATGTCAATGGATCAACCCATTATTTGGTCACCGATTCCAAGCAGCGCTTTCAAAAAATTGGAGAACTTTTTTTAGGAGAGGCATTGGGGGAGCAGGAGATTGAATTGATTGATGTATAACTCAATTTGATAGTTCAAGAAGATTCAAATAAGTGTTAAAATTATGGCTTAGGACAACTATTGTCGAGCACAATTTTAAAAAGACGTACGCTATCTTGCGTGCGAAAGTATGTTTAAAGAGCCATTTTCTATTTAAATAATGCCTAAGATTAATCAAAAGCTTTTGCTAATAATCTTCTCTTAATAAAACTTGTCTACAATGAAATAAGTGTGCAACTATATTGTGATAAGAGAATCATAAATGATCTTTTACAAGCGATTTCTAGAAGAGATTAAGCGAATTAACTTTACGCAAGGAGCGGGTGCTGAGATTCATCGCCTGGTGTTTGCGAGTGCATATCAAGCGCTAGAAGAGCTGCGTCAACGACTGGATGAGAAGATTGGTTTACTACCAGACAATATACCCGCTGATATCGAAGCAAATTCTCAGTTACAAACATCTCGCCAACGATTATTGCGCGACAAAGAGTATCTTGACCGAGAGCTAGGGGTGATAAAGGCCTCAGCCGTCGAGGCAAATTTGGTACTTGAAGGTGAGTTAAGCTTCGATGATAATTTTATTCATGACTTTTCAAGCTATTTTCGCGATCTTAAACACCTAGCTGAAATATTATCTGATGCACCAACGCTGATTAAGGCCCATCAAACATCCATTTATGCGAGCATTCTTAGTAAGCTATCGTTGCCTGAGCAAGAGCATCAACTTCAAATGTTATCTACGCATCAAATCTCAGATCTTCTTAAGCATGCGATACGTACTTTTGATGAGGTAAAAGATCCTACGCTGCGCCAGAAATGCCAGCAAATTGTACAGATGTCTTGTTTTGAACTGGTTGCACGACAAACCAAGCCCCTTAAATCCGCTGAGTCTTCTCACGAAGCGCACCAACAATACCAAGCCATGCTGAGTGCTTTAATTCAGCAAATACCTGATGTTCACGAATCTGACATCTTAGATAGCTTAAGTAAATATCAAAATACCCAAGGTGAGACTATAGGGGAAATGCTATATCAAGCAACACGACAATTAAATATTTTCGATAGTGATGGGCTAAGCGATGAATCAGATGCCCGAACTTCTACTCTTCAAACAAGAAAGCTTTGTCATACACTTCGTTTTGGTCAAGACGATAGGCGTGAATATGTTAGCAAACGAAAAGAATTTATGGCGCGCGATCTCTTTTGGGCAAGAAACATCCGAGATATTGAATTGTTCACCAAAAGCAGTTATGCCGATGATATGTTTCAATCGTTAGGTTTAAAAAGATATTTAGCACAGAGTATTCCTGAGGCAAAGGAAGCTTCAAGGGTAAAGGGCAAAACTGCTGTAAAGTCGACGGGTATAAGAAGGCCAGTGATACGGGCATTGGATGCCGTCAAAAGTGCTGTAGCAACATTAAAATTTCCCATTGGTGATAAACAGCACCTGCTAGACAAAGATCAAAAAAAAAGATGCATAGAGGAGATTTCAAGATATCTAGATGACGTTGAAAAAACACCTCTGCTCAAGCGAAATGAGAAAGGCGAAATTAGCATAGAATTTGTCCAATTCAAGGATACTAAAGAAAGAGCTGAATCATTGTATGGCTCGATCATCTTGGGGGGGGGGTTCAACCAACTCAGTGACACCATGGCAGCCGCAGCAGAACATCAGGGTGTTTTTGGAGAGGACCAATTTTATAAGGTGACAGGTGATTCGCTTGCAGAGATTAGAGAAAAACTAGAAGAAAAAAGTGATGTTTGGAAGCCCGATGCTTTAGTTTACGAGAAATTTTTGAAAGGGATTGAAAGCGCTGCAGGTGGAGATATTAGCTCTCTTAGATTAAACAGTGGCGAAGAATTGTTACTTCGAAAAGTGTTGGAGTTGTATTATTTTTATCATGGGCAAAAAAGCTTGCCTGAGGATTTAAAACCTTATTTTAAACTTCTTACTGAGGGTAAATATCGTGAGTTAGTATTATACGAGGCACTTCCAGCACTTGTTGACCAAAGTTATCAGCGCATTGCGACTTATAATCCCGAGGAATTCTCGCCAAATTTAAAACCGGTCATTTTAAAAGCACAAACAATTGTGGGGTCAGCAAAAGAACGGCAAGAAAAACTGATGGCTTTGCAAGAAGGTATAAAAACGCAAGATGTTCAGAAATTAAAGACTGTATTTTTAGAAGAATATCAATCAATGAGTTCAACACTATTGCTGAGCGAGGATGAAGACTCTCGATTAGCAAAAGATATTGGCTTAATGGCAGAGGAGTTGCTCAAATTAATTTCTCAAACAAACGAAGGTAAGCCGGTATTTACAACTGAAGAAGAAGACGCATATTTTTCTGCACTTGCTGCGATAGCAAGGCAACTCTCCCCGACTCAGTTGCATGATGTTCAATTTAAAATTCCTCACAGTGTGCGGGGGGCTCTGGATGTTGATATAGTGTTTGCAGATGGTCTCCGACAAACAATTAACATCGAATTACAACGTGCTTTACCTTATTCCCTTATCAAGCCTCCGGGTGATGCTGAATGCGTATTTTCCTATGGCGGGAGTCGTGGGATTATTGCGCCTTTTGCAGGTCTTGATGATGCATACGCTGGAAAGGGTAAGAAGAAAGGACGTTTTTTTACCCATAGCCGCTTGCTTGGCGTAGGTCAATATGGAGTTGTGAAAGAGGTCGAGGGACTGGTGACTTCTTTAAACCAAGTCATTAAAAAAGGGTTCGTTGCAGGTGATGAGTCCACATTCGTTGAATCTTCGCGCAGTGATTTAAGGACGCGCCCAATCTCTGCCAGAAATGATCCACTTTATCGCCAAGAAAGTACGATTCTACAAGCATTATCAAAAGCCTCTGGTAAGAAAAAAGCGAGTTTGATGAATGGTACGCAATTTTGGTTGATAGATGATAAAAAGCGTGAGAGGGGGCGTTTATTTGCACACGATAGCACTCCGCGGCAATATCAAATCTTAACAGATAGAGCCCAAGGGGATACGTTCTCAGATATTGCCAATCGGCGTCTTAATAAGTTCAGCAAGGGTGATTTGGCTTACCACAATCCTTGTTGTGATGACCAAAGTAGCCCTATCAAAGATGTGTTGGCCATATCACTGGCTTTAGTGGAGGAGGCCGAACATTTCCAAACACTAGGATTTTCTCATAATGATATAAAGCCTGAAAATTTTTTAATCTTTCGTCGTCCGGATGGGCGATATGCTGTCAGGTACATTGATTGGGCAACTGGGGGATTTATTCTTCATTATGAAGGTCAAAATACAGAGTTAGTTGCTATTTTTACTGAAGTGTTTGGGAAAGATCTTCCCATTGAAGTAGAAAATAAAAAAAGAGCTCATGATAATCAGGGACGTTTTGTTGAAATTAAGGACAATGGCGACATTATTTATGGTATTAATCCGCGCTTGGAGATTTTGCACGGTGCAAGAAACGCTACTTTGCCCTATATTAGTCCAAAAGTTCTTGGCGTGGATAGATCCAAATCCTCGATGCCCTCAGGCGTGCTAGATAGAAACTTTGATACGCATCTTGAGACCTGTGAGCCTATGATGGATGATTGGGCGCTGACAGCCTTGACGTTTGGTGTTTGTAATCGACAAGCTTATTTTGCATTGGCCAAAGGGCGGGTTGTTGGGGATTATGTGATCCCTGGAGTCATCGATGCAGATGGTAAACAGCCGCTTGGCTTGAAAATTGTTGATGTGAATAAATTCAACTCATATTTCATGCCTGAAGATTGCGATGCAGTGACAGATGATACACTTGCTTCAGGGAGCGCCTATCAAAAACAAGATGCGGTGATGTTCATCCCCTCCAATCAACGGGAAGGTGAGCCGCTTCATCTTTATCGACGATTGTTAGCCATTAAAAACTCTTTAGGGAATGCTGATCCTGAAAGAATATCACTCAAGCAAGATATAGAGAAGGTGTTATCAGAAGTGCATACAGCCATTGCGAGTGGCGAAGGACTTAGCCGTCAAATGCTAAAAAAGGCGCTTCAGTGTGCTGAAATCTGTATCAAAAATTATGAAAAAATAAATGATGAGACTTATCTCTTGGCAGATCGTAAACGAACTGTTTTAGATGAGATTGTAGCTAAATACCAAGAAAGGGATTCACTCAGTGTAACAGATCTATTAAAAACTGCTGATGAGCGTATGAGTGAGCTTTGGGTATTGTGTACTTACCCCAAGACAGATAGTGCATTGACTTCGGTATTACAACTTTTAAACAAAGCTTTTGATGAGGCGAGTTTTCGTGAATATTGCCTTAGTAAAGATGCTATGTACAGAGAGTTATTGACCGCGGTACTTGCAAGTAAAAATCCTCAAGTAGTATCGTGTCTTTTGACACATGTTAAGCAACACAATCCTGATTTTATTAATCTTGTTCGAGAGCAAGGGTTATTGCATCATGCCCTACAAGAAGGAGATACTGATGTTGCAACAGCTCTTGTTAATGCTTTAAAAAGAGCGGGCGCCTCAGAAGAAAACATTTTTGATTTACTTCTTAAGGAGTATGGAACCGCTCAGAACCAAATCACGGGTCAGCCACAGATCAAATGGGCCATCAATGCACTTAAGATTGCAATACAAAATGGTAGTGAAAAACAGCTAGCACTGATACTTGATTTTCTGCCACAGGGGGAGAAATATGATGATGTGATAAGCGAAGCTTTGCATTTATCAGCCGTATATTCTCAAGTGGCGTTGTTTGAATTGATTGAGAAAAAATATAACAGTATCAATCCTACACACAAGTTGACGGCCGGGCGGTTGCTTACCACGGTTTTTGCACCAGATGATAGTTCACCATATCATCTTTTTTTACGCGATGAAAAAACCCTAGCTTCAATCGATTGGGTTGCTTTGAAAGAACAACGAAGCCTCGGGGTTCGTTTTTTACTTAGTGATGCTTCTAAAGATGCTCATAGTTATCCTCTCATGGTGGCCTTAGCAAATAGTAACTATAGAGGTTTAGAGGCGTTGCTAGAGCTTGGCGATAATATTCGGTTAAGTGCAGAAGATTGGCAGTCATTTTATAAGCAGACTGACGTTTTTGGTAAAAGTAGCCTCAATTATTTGTTGGAACAGGGACATTTTGATGTGTTGCCTAAATATTTGAAAGGCATCCACGAGAGAGCTTCTGAAGGTGCTCAAGACGTCATGTCGTTTTTGATGAGCACTACCCATCCGGTCAATCCACTTAAAAATTTTCTCTCAACTAACACACCTAGGCAAGAAAAATTAAAAGTACTGAGCTTGTTGTTAAATGCAATTTGTAGTGATTTTCGTCAAGCATCAGAGCAAGTGCAACGTGCACGGGTTACGGCTTTGTTGGTGAATAAAGAGTGGTTGATTGAGCAAGCGCAAGATTATGATGCTCATGAAACACTCCGTAAATTGCTGCAAAACGAGGCATTGACCATTGCGAATAAGCATATTCTTTTTAAAGAGCTAAGTGAACAAGCATCGACATCGCCTATCGCTTTTGATTTCTATAAACAACTTTTGGAAGAAATAAGACCTTGTTTTATTGATAAAGATGCGACTTATATTGGTTTCCAAAAACCTATCATCCTTGAAGCCGTATCGTTGATGCGAGACGACATGTCAGCGGTGATGACAGCGTTAACAAAGGAAGTAGATACACTAAAGCAATCATTATCACGTCTAGAGTTATCTGTATCAGCGATGACCCACCAACTGCACGAAAAAGATCAAAGCAGATTGCATCAAGAACAATTGCGCCAACAAGCAGAGCGTAGCTTAGCGGATGTAAATGAGCAATTAACACAGTTGCAGCAACAAATGGACCTTGAAAATCGGCGTTTTCTTCAAACCGAGATGGGCCTTAAACAACAACTTGAACGCGCACAAGCTGAGTTAGCAGCGAATGTTGAAAAAGTTCAAGGAGATATTCAATTGTTGCGCAGTCAGCACCAAGGTGAGCTACGTGAGTTACGTGATGCATCGAGTGTGCTTGAAGATCAGCGGACAGAGCTGACACAAAAATATACAAATGCGCAAGAATTACTGCAAATATACCAACAAGAACTCGTTCAATTAACGCGAGCTCTTTATGAGTCCGGTGAAAGCCGCGAAGCGTTTGTTCTTAAAGAAAAAACGCTCACTGAGAGGATCGCTTGTCTAAATCAGGCTCAGCGATCGGCCTTAGAAGAAAAAGCCCTACTGTCAAACCGTCTCGAAATGCATATTGCAGAGCTCTCAGAAGCGAGGGATCATCTAGAACAATTAAGGCAGGAAAATCAAAGCGCACAATCGAGGCTTGCCTCGGTGACTGCAGAGACCATAGCACTTCGCTCAAACCTTGATGGGGCTATTGAAGAGAAAGAATTACGGGTTGTTGAACTAGAACAGCAATTAGCTCAAGCACGGGAGGAGAACTCATCTTGGGTGGAGTCATTGGCTGCGGAACTAGCGCAATTTCGAGAACAACTCACGGCCCTAGAGTCAGAGCGCGATCAACTGTGTAAAGATTTATTAAAAACTCAAGAGCAAGTAATAATAACAGAAGGTACTGTAACTCACCTAAGAGAAGAGCTTGCTATTGTAGTAGCTGCGAATCGCAAAATGTCTAGTGATATCTATCAACTAAAAGAAGCAAATGCTACAGATTTATTGGGCTTACGTACTTGTTTGCAGGAGCAATCAAAAGAGGCGGAGCAGTCTCGACACTTAGCCCAGGGTCTTGGAGAAGAGCTTGTTCGTGTGCGTGAAGAAAATCAAAGACAACAAGTGTCAGCGCTATCTATATCAGTAATTAATGAGCAAATACAGGAACAATTACATGCGGCTCAGGAACATCTAAAAGCACTGAGCTCTGAGAGTAGCGCCAGTCTTGACCAAGCTCGTGAGGAAAACGCTACAATCTCAGCGAGTCTCGCAGCACGTGTTGAAGAACTTACTCAAGTTAGATTAAGAATTGATGAATTAACTCGCGAAAACGAAGCAATTAAAGCAAGTTACGCCGTCGTCACTGAAGAGACAAAAGAGCTTCGTGGAAGTATCGAGGAGAAAAAAGCACAAGTTGCCTCACTTGAACAGGAATTAGCTCAAGCCCGTGATAAGAGTTCATCAGAGGTGGGGGAATTGACTAAACAACTTGCACAAGTTCAAAGTGAAATAGCACCACTTACTGAACAACTACATCGGGGCGAGATAGTGCGGGTTGAATGGGCTCAAACTTTAGCAGATAAAAACGAAGCACTTCAAAGAGAAGCACGTCAACTAGAAGAGCTTAGAACCACGTTAGAGACTTTGACCTCACAAAATAGCGAATTGAGTTCTCAATTAACACAAATTCAAGCGCAAAATGGGGATGTTGTTTCAGGGTTACGCACAGAATTAGAGTGCCAATCAAGAGTCGCTCAAGATGCTACATTGTTGGCTGAAGAACTTAAACAAAAGCTTGCACATGCTCATGAAGACATACAAACACTGAGCTCTGAGAGTAGCGCCAGTCTTCACCAAGCTCGTGAGGAAAACGCTACAATCTCAGCGAGTCTCGCAGCACGTGTTGAAGAACTTACTCAAGTTAGATTAAGAATTGATGAATTAACTCGCGAAAACAAAGAAACTATAGTAATGCTTTCCTCCGTCACTGAAAAGACAGCAGAGCTTCGCAGAAGTATTGAAGAGAAAGAGGCACGAGTTGCTGATTTAGAAGATCAGGTAGCCCAAGCACAACAGGATAAGTCCTCTGAAGTGGAGCGATTAGCGGCAGAACTTTTAGCCGCTCAAAGGGCTCGCGATGGGAATATAGAGCTATTTACCGAGCAACTTTGCCAGAGCGAGACGGAGCGGTCCAGATTAGCTCAAATGTTAGCAGAAAATAAAGGCGCACTTGAAGAGGGGCAAAAACAACTGAAGGATCTAGGAGTTGCGCTAGCTCACTTGTCGTCACAAAATAGCTTATTAAGAGCTGAGTTTGAACAAACTCAAGATGACCAAAATGCTCAACTATTAGAATTACAAAGCCAACTGGAGGAGCAGTCAAGAGTAGCTATTGCTCAGGTACGTGACAGTGCTGAACGTCTTGAAACTGTTCAAAAAGAAAATGCTGTGATGGCAACTACCCTTGAAACACGTCAAAACGAACTAGCCGAAGCCCAAACGAGAATTGAACAATTAAGACGCGAAAACGAAGAAAATAAAAGAGCGCTTTCTTCCGTTACTGAGAGTACAGGAGAGCTTCGCACAAGGATTGATGAGAAAGAAGCACGAGTTGCTTCACTTTTACAGCGCTTAGCTCAAGACCGTGATGAGAGTTCATCTCAGAGGGGGGAATTGACTGAACAACTTGCGAAATCTCAAAAGGAAATAGCAGCACTTACGGAACAACTAAGCCAGGGCGAGATAGAGCGGGCCGAATTGGCTCAAACTTTAGCAAATAAAATCAAAGCATTTCAAAAAGAAGAACGAGAACTAGAGGAGCTTAGAACCACGTTAAGTACTTTGACCTCACAAAATAGCGAATTGAGGTCTCAATTAACACAAATTCAAGCGCAAAATGGGGATGTTGTTTCAGGATTACGTTCTGAATTAAAGAGTCAATCAATAATCGCTCAAGATGCTAGATTGTTGGCTGAGCAACTTAAACAACAGCTCGCAGCACGAGTTGCTGATTTAGAAGATCAGGTAGCCCAAGCACAACAGGATAAGTCCTCTGAAGTGGAGCGATTAGCCGCAGAACTTTTAGTCGCTCAAAGGGCTCGCGATAAGAACATAGAGCAATTTACCGAACAACTACGCCAGGGCGAGACGGAGCGGTCCACATTAGGTCAAATGCTAGTAGAGAATAAAGGCATACTTGAAGAGGCGCAAAAACAACTGACTGAGCTAAAATTTGAGCTAGCTAACTTGTTGTCACAAAATGGCTTATTAAAAACTCAATTACAACAAACTCAAGATGGCAAAAATGATCAATTAATAGAATTACAAAGCCAACTGGAGGAGCAGTTAAGAGTAGCTAGTACTCAGGTACGTGACAGTGCTGAACGTCTTGAAACTGCTCAAAAAGAAAATGCTGTGATGGCAACTACTCTTGAAACACGTCAAAACGAACTGGCCGAAGCCCAAACGAGAATTGAACAATTAAGACGCGAAAACGAAGAAACTAAAAGAGTGCTTTCTTCCGTTACTGAAAGTACAGGAGAGCTTCGCACAAGGATTGATGAGAAAGAAGCACGAGAACTAGAAGAGCTTAGAACCACGTTAAGGACTTTGTCGTCAGAAAATAGTCAATTGAGTTCTCAATTAACACAAATTCAACAGCAAAATGAGGATGTTGTTTCAAGATTACGTGCTGAATTAGACCATAGTTCAACAAAAGCACAAGATGCGAAATCTTTGGCTGATTCACTTCAACACCAGCTTACTCATGTTCGCGAGGAAAATTTAAAACAACAAGAGTCAGCCACTTTATTATCAGTGACGAATACAGAACTAAGGACGCAGCTCAAAAGATTTGAGGAGATAATAGAACAATTAAGTGAAGAGAAGATTACCCTTAGACGAGCACTCAGTGATTTAAGGGATTCTCAGCAAAGAGATCTTCATCGTTTTCACCAAGAAAAAGTAATCGGTGTTCTTCATGAATTAGCGGGGCGAATCGATAAGGCCAGTCGCTTTATCTATGAAAAAGCGGCAGGTATGGAGCTTTCTGAGCTTAATGCAAAGTATGAAAAACATTGCAGACTCATTGCGGACATTCATGCACGATGGCCTCACAATCAACCAGAAGAAGTTAAGTCTCAATACGATGGCTTATGTGCACAGTGGCTGAAACTTTGTGAGGCGTACCGTCTTATACACGATGAAAAGTCTGCTCGGCCATCGGTAACAAAACATTCACAAGAAAGGAGATCTACTCCTTCACCACGAGCCGCCGATCAAGTAAACGTAGCACAGGACTCTCAAGAAGCAATGAGACCTCAAAGAGCATCGGAACCGCAGGTGAGACCCGCCGCGCCCTCACCGACGACTTTGCATCGAGAAGACGATAGAGATGCTGCGCCACCAAGAGCCGAGGTTGTAGCACAGGCCTCTCAAGAAGCAATGAGACCTCCACGAGTGCCGAACACGCAAGTGCGACCAGCCGTCCCTTCAGCGCCAGCCTATGGCCAGGGTGCGCGACGACGACCTGTAATTATTCCTGAGCGTGTTATTCCAAGAATTGCTCAAGAAGATACAAGGCCTGATCCTCTGAATCAATCATGGATTAAGATTTACTCTCTGTTACCTTCAGAAAGTGACGAAGAGCGCTATAGTCGTCAAAAGCTATTTATAGCGAGTGAGCAGGGTGTTTTGATAACGATTAATTTTCAGGAGCGGCAATTAAACATAGATGAGGCCAAGAAATTAACTTCGAGAACTGGCTTAAATGTAAAATCGCCTTCAGGTCAAAATTACTCCCTTAATTATAATGAAAAAATTCCTCAAGCATTACTTACCCAGCAAGGCGCGCTAAAAACAAACGATGAGACCGATGAGCAATATCAACAGCGTTTAGCGATAACCATCATCAACATGATTGATAATGTGTTGAGTAAAGGGGTTACGGCAAGCGTCTATACGGAAAATCCCTTTATTGCAAAAATTGCAGAGCTTTATCTTAACCATTTAAAAACAAATGTGGGTATACATATTGCTTATTCTGAAGTGAAGGGCTGTGAGTGTTCGGGTGGGGATGCAAAATTAGTTCAGGCAGGCGCAGTTTTTTCTAAATTACAAGCGCAGCTTTCCAAACAGCGAATAGAAACGGCTCCCTGGTATAAAGAGGCCTTAAAATTGCGTGAAGATCCCTCAGACCATCATCCATTTGATGATGGTGGATTTGTGCATGATCGATAATTTTCTCTTAAGCTTGCTTTGTTAGCTCATGAGCCAATGCGTCAGCTATATTTGCATATCGAAAAATAAACCCTTGTTTTAATAAACGGCTGGGAAGCACTCGTTGCCCTTTTAAGAGTAAACAATCGCCCATCTGACCAAAAATGGCTTTAACAAACCACGTTGGCAATTT
>JBIIJL010000079.1:0-8666 GCA_044233795.1 Legionella sp.
ATTAAGCGTCTTAGCAAATGTTTTCGCAAATTCCTTTTGGCTGACCGGATGAGGAGATGTAATATTAACAGCACCAGTGATTGTCGGGTGGTTTAATAGAAAAATGAACGCTTGAACAACATCTTCAATATCGACCCAAGAGATCACTTGTAAACCCTGACCTATAACACTGCCCAATCCAATAGAAAAGCTTAAATGGAGTTTTTTTAACATGCCTTCATCTTTATTTAGTACAACGCCAAATCTTGTGCTGGTTACTTGAAGACCCGCTTCGATGGCTGGTAATAAAGACTGTTGCCAAGAGATGCCAATTTGACTTAATACATCTTTAGGGTGGTCAAGATCGATGGGGCTTTTTTCATCAAGTGGCGTAGTGTCGCCGGTTTCTTGTAGTCCGTAAATACCAACAGCATTGGCACAAAGATAATGGGGTTTGGCGGCTTGTTGATTTAGCCATGCAATCAAGCGTTGATTACTGCTGACTCTTGATTGAATCAGTTTGTCGATGATACGTTTATTCCAACGCGAATGTGCAATATTTTCACCACAAAGATTAATGATGGCATCGAAAGCTGTCGCATCAGTGGTGGGTAAATCTTCCCAACAAATAAGGGTGTGCGATGGTGGAAAACGCTTTTTTAAGATCCTTTTATCTCGGCCAAGTAAAGTGAGTGTATGTGTTTCTTGAAGCGCTTTAACTAATGCTGTGCCGATAGATCCTGAAGCGCCAGCGATAAGTATTTTCATGGGAATCTCCTTATTCTCCGCGCGGGGGGCGGCTCATTAAGCTCACCACCGCTTGTTTCGCATCAATGGTTCCCTTAAGTAATGCATTTACTTCAGTACAAATGGGCATTTCGATTTGGTATTGGGAGGCTAGTGTGCAAATTTGTTGAGCATTATGTTTGCCCTCTACGACTTGTCCAATACTATGTTCAGCATCTTGTATGTTCATTCCCTTACCGATGTGTAAACCAAATCTACGGTTACGGGACTGATCATCTGTACAGGTTAAGACGAGATCCCCAACCCCTGCAAGCCCCATAAAGGTGTCTTGACGTGCGCCGAGTCGTAAGCCTAATCGACGCATCTCAGCAAGTCCTCGGGTAATGAGCGCAGCTTTTGCATTGGCACCATAGTTTAATCCGTCACTGACTCCACAGGCAATGGCGAGAATATTTTTAATGGCCCCACAAATTTGCACGCCGATGATATCGTCAGTAAGATATGCACGGACTGACCCGTGATGAAGTACCTGGTGAATGTGCTGAAGATAGGCAGGGTGATGACCAGCAATCACTAATGCAGTGGGCAGTTTATCAGCGACTTCTCCTGCAAACGAGGGTCCTGAAATAACGGCAATCGGTAAATCTTTACCCCATTTTTGGTAGACTAAATCACTTAAGAGGTGGTGTGTGGTTGGATCAATACCTTTAGTGAGCCAAGCTAGCCCATGATGAGGCTTCTTGAGCAACCCCAGAATATATGCAAATGCATGGGAGGGTACTGCAATAATGGTATTTGTTGCGCGTGCTTGGCACTCATCAAGGTCAACGACGGGATGAAGTGACGGAGGAAAGGCTCTTCCAGGTAAATATGCTTGATTACATCGTTCGTTTTTTAAACGAGCGGTTTGTTCTGCATCGTGTCCCCACAACAAGACATCCAACCCATGCTGAGCCATATGAATAGCGACTGCAGTACCCCATGAGCCTGCACCTAATATAGCGACAGTGGTCGATGTCTTCATGGTGAAAGACTCTCAAATTATAAAACAAAAGATTTAATGAGTTTCTTGAATATCTTCTGTTTTTGTTATGGATTTTTGTTTTTCATCTAATTGTTGCATGTAGAGCGCATCAAAATTAATGGGTGATAATACCAGCTGCGGGAAACTGCCCCGGATGACTTCAGACGTAATGGCTTCACGAGCGTAGGGAAACAAAATGTTAGGGCAGAAGCTCCCTAAGAGGTGATCGAGCTGGACGGGCTCAGCACCTTGAATGGTAAAAATACCTGCTTGTTGAATTTCAATCAAAAAAGCGGTTGTTGTTTGATTTTTTACTGTAGCGGTAACGGTTAATACTACCTCGTAAATGTCCTTTTCTAATTCAGTGTGCTGTGTGTTGAGATCTAATGTGAGCTCTGGTTCCCAACGCTGTTGAAAAATAGCGGGTGTGTTGGTTGTTTCAAAAGACAGCCCTTTGGCATAGATACGTTGGATCATGAATTGTGTTTCGAAGGTTTGTTGCCCGTTAGATGCTACATCACTCATGTTATTTTCTACCTAAATTATAGTTGAATGGAACTCATAGTAGGGTGTGTTGTGAACACGCTTCTCTATGATACTAAACTCATGACGTTTTTCCTTTGACCAAAGGCATGCCTTGTGTGGTCCATGCGGCTATTCCACCAGATAACACGAGAGGAGTCGTAAAGCCTTGTTGACGTAATTTAACTGCAAGTGGGGCTGATTGCAAACCTTTGGCACAAACTAAAATGATGGATTTTGTTTTATATTTATCCATGCGCGGTGTGTTGAAATCTTCAGGTGCGACGCGCACAGCATCAATGATGTGTCCGGTTTTAAATGTTTCCGCGTCACGTAAATCAATGACCACAGCATTATCGTTATTTATTAAATCAACAATTTGTGCAGGGGAAAGTTCTTGCGCTTTCTTTTTAAAGGCAATGAATTCATTGATGAAGATGAAAATGAGGATCAAAAAACCAGTGAGCCAAAGCCCTAAATGATTTGAAAAAAATTGTGTGAGCTGTTCCATAAGATACCATCTAAAGTGTGTTTCGCGAATTATCTCGAGAATGCATGCAGATCGCAAGCATATGTCACAACTCCCATGATCTAAAAAAAATCATTGTGCCAGCATAAACATGCCCTAATTGGCCGCGTTATATTCTGTATCGATGGGGTACCCTGAGTTTGCCCATTGCACAATACCTCCATCGACGGAGTAAACTTCCTGATAGCCTAAATCAAGCAAGGTATTTGCTGCCTGAAGTGAGCGAACACCACCACGGCAATGTAAATAAATGGGGCAATCTTGTGCGCTGACCGTATTGGTTATGTCATGAGGCAATTTATCTTTTGGTATGTGGATGGCGCCAGGGATGCGGATCTCTTGCCACTCATCGTCTTCTCTAACATCAATTAAACAGAGCTTGGGATTGGTATCTAGGCGTTTTTTTAATTCATGAACAGTAACGGTATGAACTTTAGACTCTTTCATATTGACTCTCCCTGCTGGTTGGTCTTGTAAAGGATGAATGATGGATAAACCAATAAATTGCAGCTGTGATAACGCCGCCAATTAAGGTTGCAAAGGCCCATGTAGCGCCTGAAACTAAGGCAGGCTTTTGGCCAATCTTATACAGAGCACCAGCATCACGGGCTACTGCGCCTGCAAACAATAAGTGAAGGATAGCACTAATCATCAGCATCAGAAAATAAATGGTTTGAATCTGGTCACTCACTTGTTTAACTAATTCAGTTAGCATGATGCAATTTCCTTATACAATTGACATACCCTCATCATAACAGAAAAAAAATCTCGGTGGGAAAACGAATGATTCATTGGTAATATCAGCTGATGCCCTGATGCTGAGTCAATCATATGCCGCCAAGAGAACCGCAAGTCCCACATTTAACCACCGCCCATCATGGACCGCTAAAGCCTATTGAAGATGCTATTTTAAAGCAAGCTACAATGATAGAAACCTGGTTTCGCAACCGTTGGCTTGAAACACCTGCGCCAATTACCTCATCAGTAGATTTGCGCCATGCGGGTGTTAAATTAGCGCCGGTGGATACTAATTTGTTTCCTGCAGGGTTCAACAATCTTAATGTCGACTTTCTTCCCTTGTGTATTCAAGCAGTACAATCAGTTTTAGCACGCGATCTCCCTACTTGTTCTAGAATTTTGATACTGCCAGAAAGCCATACCCGTAATCAATTTTATCTCGAAAGTTTGAGTGTGTTGCGTGATATTTTTAGTGCCTCAGGGTTTATTGTTCGCCTGGGAAGTCTTGATCCTGCGTTGAGTGCGCCTATCGAATTGCCAGTAAACAAGGGTCAACCGATTGTGATTGAACCTTTGGTGATTAAGGATGGATCGGTTGGTCTTAAAGATTTTGAACCTTGCTTTATATTATTAAATAATGACTTATCAACGGGCGTTCCGGATATTTTACAAGGGATTAAACAACCCATTCGCCCTGCGGCAGAGCTTGGATGGTTTTCGAGATTAAAGTCTAATCATTTTCAATATTATCAAGAGATTGCCGATGAGTTTGCAGCACTAATAGGTATTGATCCTTGGTTGATTAACCCCCTGTTTCGGGCAGTGGACGAAATCGATTTTATGGCACAATCTGGTGTAGATCGTTTGGCTCAAGAAACAGATCAACTGTTGGGTGAAATTCGTGCAAAATATCAGGCATATGGGATCAACGACACGCCTTTTGTTGCAGTGAAGGCTGATAAAGGTACTTACGGTATGGGTGTGATGATGGTACAAGATGGAGCGCAATTGTTAGCACTAAATCGTAAGCAACGTACCAAAATGGCGGTGAGCAAAGGTGGTCAAAAAGTAACACAAGTCATTATTCAAGAAGGTATCTATAGTGTCGAAACCATGCCTAACGGTTCAGTAGCTGAGCCTGTGGTGTATATGATAGGGCAGTTCGTGGTAGGAGGATTTTATCGCGTGCACCAAGACCGTGGCTCAGATGAAAATCTTAATGCCCCAGGGATGCACTTTGAGCCTTTGGCTTTCGCTTCTTCATGCAATATGCCAACTCATGGTCTCCCATCGGTCAATTGCCCCAATCGGTTTTATGCCTATGGCGTGATAGCCCGTCTTGCAACGCTTGCAGCCGCCCGTGAAATGAAAGCGCTTGGAGAAAAAAGATGAAGCTTGGCGTGTTGATGGATCCACTTCAGTCTTTAACTCCATATAAAGATACCACCTTAGCTATGATAGCCGCAGCAAAGCGATTAGATTGGTCGGTCGCTTATTTTACTCCTGCAGATGTGTTCTGCCATAAGGGGCATTCTTATGCCAATGTTACGGATATCAACATCATTGATGTGAATGAACCAGAGTGGGCTAAAACGCAAGCGATGGGTGAGCAGCCACTGACCTCGTTTGATCTCATTTTAATGCGCAAAGATCCCCCGTTCGATCTCGAATATATCTATGCGACATATGCTTTGGAACTTGCCGAACAACAGGGCGTGCTCATTGCCAATCGAGCGCAAAGCTTACGTGATGCAAATGAGAAATTTTTTACACTTAATTTTCCTAACTGTTGCCCAGAGACGCTCGTTTGTCGGGATATGGCAAGACTCAGAATGTTTTGGAAAACGCACCAACATGTGATTTTTAAACCACTGGCTGGGATGGGTGGGAAAAATGTGTTTCATGTTGGCCCAGATGGCCAGAATTTGTCTGTGATTTTAGACATATTAACGCAAAGTGGAAGTGTTAATATTATGGCCCAAATTTATATTCCTGAGATAAGCACTCTCGGTGATAAAAGGATCTTATTACTTAATGGGGAGCCTGTGCCCTTCGCATTAGCAAGAATTCCCGCCCCAGGCGAGTTGCGAGGAAATCTTGCTGCAGGTGCGTTAGGAAAGGTAGTGGAAATCACTCACCGTGATCGTACAATTTGTGAGGCCTTAGCACCTACATTGAAAGCCAAAGGATTATATTTTGTCGGGATTGATGTTATTGGTGATTACTTGACTGAAATCAACGTGACAAGCCCAACATGTCTTGTTGAAATCGCCCAAGAAACGGGGCTTGAGATTGCTAAAGAATATCTAAGCTTGTTGGCAGATTTAGTCGTAACAAATCGGGGTAGCAAATGTCAACAGCCTCTACAATGATCCAAAAAATTCTAATTGCCGCCAGGCTTCAAAAAGTATAATTGCTACTGCATTTGATAGATTGAGACTTCGGCTTTGTTTAAGCATTGGGATACGAATGGGTGCAAATTGCTTACGCAAAGACTCTGGAAGACCGCGGGTTTCAGCACCAAAAAGAAGCATGTCTTCATCTTGATAAGTGATCGCTGTGTAGGGCACTGTTGCTTTGGTTGAGCAGGCAAAAATTCTTCGTTTTGCATTTTGCTCAATGAAGTCTTCATCGCTTTGATAATGGAATATATTGGTCCACTCATGATAATCAAGTCCCGCACGACGCATACGTTTGTCATCTAAGGTAAAGCCCAATGGATGAATTAAATGAAGCTTTGCGCCGGTGTTGGCGCAAAGTCTAATGATATTTCCGGTATTGGGTGGAATTTCAGGCTGGTGAAGGGCGATGTGTAGCATGTTGGGCCGAGGTGATAGGGGTGGGGGATGGCGTGCCATTTTCTGGTGTTGCAGATAACACACCGTCGTCAGCTGTTTCACCTACGTAGAGTGAGCCGTTATCTTGTTGTTCTCCAGTAATGAGGTAGTTACGGTGTTGTAAATATGCATCTCGGATAAAGCTATATTTATCAAGTGCTTCATCGATCAATCGCTCGTTTTCTAGCAATTGTGATCTTAAATCAACATACCGAATACCGAGCAAGGGATAGAGCACTGCATTTGAATGGATATAGGGATAAGGAGTAAATAGCGCATAATCAAACATCAAGCCCATGCCATCACGAAATGTGCTTGGGCCCAAAAATGGAATAACAAAATAAGGGGATTTTTTATCTCCCCATTTAGCAAAGGTTAAACCCAAATCGTTACTATGGGGTGGTAATTTGAAGGTGCTTGCTGGGTCGAAGATGCCACCGATACCAATGGTTGAGTTGGCAATGAATCGCCAACTATCCTTGAGCGCTTGGTTAAAAGAGGCCTGTAATAGATCGTTGGCTATGGTTGGGAGCAGATTGACATTATTGTAGGCATTGTTAATGCCATGTCGTATCAGCGGCGGGACGATTGCTACATAGACTTTAGCTGGTGGTTTAAGAACGTACTTATCAAACGTCATGTTAAATGCGTGGGTTTTACGATTGAGTGACTCATAGGGGTCGTCAGGGTGGTTACCTTTCGCAATACAGCTTGATAAAAGGAGAATAAGAAATCCAGCACTTAACGCATTGAATAAACGCATCATCACTTCTTTTTTTGATTTGAATTTTCATCATACACCAGAACCATGATCTTGGAAACGAAACTTGTCATCTCTCCAAGGTAAACTCATGAATGCTCAAAAAAAATGCCTAGTTTTTGTGTGCATAATCAGTCTGCTACAAGTCTTTGTATTGATGATTAATTCGAAAACTCAATGCATTGATTATTATTGCATTTTAAACTGACCGGTTGTTGGATCTGGTCTAGTTTCGTATACGTCACCTGTTGCATTGGTTGAGGCTTTTGGAATGTTCAGCCTCGTTGCGCTCTTATTGTCACTTGCTGCATACACGTATGTGGGAGTTGCCAAAAAGATCACGCCCATCAAAAGAAGTCCACTCGTTCGTTTTTTGATATGTTCCATTGTTTGTTCCTTCCTTCAACTAGATTAGCTATCATGCGCTCACTCTTCAATTATAGCTCAAAATATTAACAACGAGGATTTGACTCAGATGAAATGGGGTTGTTCTTTGCCTGGTAAATTGATGATAATGCCGGGATCACAATTGTTATGGACGGATGAATGAATAAAGTAGCCTGGCTTCAGGAGCTCAATGAACCTCAATTTACCGCGGTGACGGCCCCTTTGGGCAATCATCTCGTTTTGGCTGGTGCGGGGAGCGGGAAAACCAAAGTTTTGGTTAATCGTATAGCTTGGTTGGTTGAAAATGAGCATCTTTCGTTGCATGGTATTTTGGCGGTTACTTTTACGAACAAGGCTGCGGGCGAGATGAAAATGCGTTTAAGCCAGCTTCTGCATTGCCCATTGCAGGGTTTTTGGGTGGGGACTTTTCACGGACTATGCCATCGTCTATTAAGACGGCACTATAAAGAAGCACGACTTCCAGAAGAATTTCATATTTTAGACAGCGAAGACCAAGCACGATTGATTAAACGAGTTATCACGTCTCTTCGTCTTGATGTTGAGCAATGGCCAGTTAAACAGGCACAGCTTTTTATCAATAGTAACAAAGATGAAGGACTGCGTCCTAGTCATATCAATCCAGTGTCCTATGGTCCTGGTCGGCAATTGGTTGAAATTTATAAGGCTTATGAGGCAGCCTGTCAGACGGCTGGCGTCATTGATTTTGCTGAGCTTATACTTCGTGCCCATGAATTGTTGCGCGATAATCCATCGCTCTTGGAGCATTATCAAGCGCGTTTTCAAGCAATTTTAGTTGATGAGTTTCAAGACACCAATGCAGTGCAATATGCTTGGATAAGGCTCCTAAAAGGGACAGAGACGTCGGTGATGGCTGTTGGTGATGATGATCAATCCATTTATGGCTGGCGAGGGGCAAAGGTTGAAAATATAGAACGTTTTTCACGAGATTTTGCCCCAGTTAGTGTAATTCGTCTTGAGCAAAATTATCGCTCCACTTCTACTATCCTAGATGCAGCAAATGGCCTTATAGCAAATAACCCATCCAGAATGGGGAAGTCACTTTGGACCTCGCGAAAAGTAGGCGATAAAATTCTTTGTTATAGTGCGTTTAACGAGCTTGAT
>JBIIJL010000142.1:0-3275 GCA_044233795.1 Legionella sp.
TTGCCCCTTTTTCATTGTGCGTTGTCCTTGAAATTTTTTTGGGATGGTCATAGGCGATTATCGAATACGTTTCAAAAATTCATCAAACAAAAATGTTGTGTCTTCTGGTCCTGGTGTGCTTTCTGGATGAAACTGCACAGAGATGAATGGTTTTGTTTTGTGGTAAATACCTTCAACGCTGCCATCATTCGCATTATAAAACCACACATTCCAATCTTTTTTCAATGTTTTTTCATCAACCGCAAATCCATGATTTTGAGTTGTCAGATAACATCGGCCAGTTGTCGTGTCGATGCATGGTTGATTTTGACTCCGATGACCATATTTTAATTTGTATGTTTTTGCTCCTGACGCGAGACCCATCAACTGACTTCCAAGACAAATTCCGAAAATTGGTAAACCTACCTTCATTGCATCACGCAAATATCCAATTGTTTCAGTCAGCGTCGCTGGATCTCCAGGGCCATTACTAATAAATAGTCCGTCAAAATCTTTAAGCTCTGCGCGATAATCATAATTCCACGGCACACGTTTCACACCAACATCACGCTTCAAAAACTCTTGTAAAATATTGTTTTTCATTCCGCAATCAACCAAGAGGATTTTGGTTTTTGCGTTTTGCATATTGTATTCTTGCACCTCTTTTGGAGAAACCACATCAACCAAATTCAACGTATTCGGATCAACAATCTTCTTAAAATCTGGTTTTTTTGGATTTTTTCCGAACACAATTGCCCCAACTTGGTTTCCTGTTTCTCGCAAATGCTGAGTGAGTGCCCGTGTATCAATGCCGGAAATACCTGGAACATCATTTTCTTCAAGCCAATCACTTAAAGACTGTTTTGCGTGTGGGTGCGAATAGTCTTCAACATATTCTTGGCAGACAACAGCACGAATATGCACCGCGTCTGATTCAAACGGATGTTCCGGAACACCATAGTTTCCCATCAACGGAAAGGTTGCAACAAAAATTTGACCCTCGTAGGAAGGGTCAGTGAACGATTCAGGATATCCGACCATGCCGGTTGCGAAGACAACTTCGCCATCTGTATTTTTTTGGGAGCCGAAGCCCTGTCCGGTAAAACGATGACCGTCTTGTAAAAAAAGTGTAGCAGGAATTGATGCAATACGTTTTTTCATTTCAACAAGCAGTATAGCACGATTTTTGAAAAAAATCAAGCTAGAAGCTTCTGGCTTAATGAATTCTCGCAACTTCTAAACAAAATACTTTTTGTACAGAAGAACGAGCAGGAGTCAGACATGTAAAATGTGAGACTCCTGTTGCCACCGATGCGCTGCGTTCAGCGCGTGTGGTGGCGATACCTCACGACCGTGACGGCCAGCATGCCGGCCGCGAGGACGAGGGTCCAGACGGAGAGCAGCTCACCGGTGACACACATCACAAGCGGCGATGCCACAAGGATGCCGTCGTAGACGAGCGGTGCCACGAGGGCGCCCAACTTCTTCGGGACGAAGTCGCCGTAGGCCGCGCCGAGCGACCAGACGATCCCGAAGATGGCGACCATGCCGAGGAGTGCTCCACCGATGTGGCTGACGCTCCAAGCCCAGTGACCGCTGTCACCAATGATCCAGGCGTAGCCGGCCAAGAGAGTTGCGGCGATGAAGTTCATCGCGATGTTTGTCGCGCGATGCCCTGCGGCCAACTTGATCGCGACATTGAACGCAGCGTAGCCTCCAACAGCCAATGCAACCGAACCGGCAGCCCAAGTGGTGAGAGTCACCTCCTGGGCATACGTGCCGAACCGCAACGCTACGAGCGCGGCCATCGCTCCGTGACATCCAAGGTCAAACCAGCCTGGCCGATCCTGGAACTTCGTGGGCCAGGCCCAACCAAGAAGGAGGAACAACGGCCACGATGTGATGGCGAAGCCGTTGTAGACCGCTTCCATGGCGAGCGAAACGGGCAGCGCCGACTGCGCTCCGCGAATGCCGACAACGATCGCCAGGACGCCCAGCGCGCCGAGGGCGGCGATCACGAATCGAGGCGCGCCTTTGCCCCGGACCTGCGTGGTCCAGAACCAGCCGAGGGTAGCGATACCCCCGCCGAAATTGGCAGCAGCGAGTGCTAGGAGTCCGCCCTGGCCCAGCGAGGCGTAGATCGCGAGGTTGAAGACCAGATAAGAAATGACAGCAAAAATGATGTAGCGCATGGTGCGCCTCCGTCTATTTGTGTGAGGTTTTTGGTTATGGAATGAGCATCTTCAGCCTTCTGTGCTTACGCATTTTTAGGCAAAAAGACTTCATACCATATCATATTTTTACGTTTTTGTCAATAAAAAATGCTAAAAAAGCTCTAAAAATAGGCTATTTTAAGATCGTTTACAGTTGATGGTTTACTGTAAACTGTAAATAGTAAACTATTCTCTATATATCCTTCACCATATACTCATCTTCCAACCGATATCCTAACTTATTTTTGAAATACTCTCGGACACCAATGCCGGCAATAATCGCAATTCTGTGAAACCCGTGCTCAAGCGCAATCCGCTCCGCTTCTTCGATTAAGCGCGTTCCCATGCCGATGTGCTGCACGGCTTCCCCTTGCGCTCCTTCTTTTGTAATTGGCTGCAGTTTACCGTATGTATGCACTTCGCGAATCAACGCCGTGTCTTGCAAGGCTTCATACCAATGTTTTTCAATCTTTTGCAGACGCAACCGCGTAAATGCATAGAGCGTTTTGCGATCTTTCGATTCATAGGAAATAAAATATTCCGTCCCGCCACTGGCTTCATATTCCCGGACAACTAAATCGAGGTCATCAAGCGTCACGGCAATCGCATTATGCGGTTCACGCGCGCGAATGTCGCGACTAATTGGCCCATCCTTTTCAATAATTTGTCGCAGGTTTGTTTTTTTATTTCCAGCCAAAATCGATTCAGACGGGATATCGCGAATCAAGCGCTCAACCCGCACCCATTCCGGAAACAATTTATTGATTTCGAGTAATAAATAGACCAACTCTTCTTCGGTATACGGTGTGTATTTGCCTTCTTTCCACCATTGATACAAGAGCGCCGTCTTCACCACCACCGTCGGATAAATTTTCACGTGATCCGGTTGATAATCAGGTGTCAAAAATGCATCGCGAATGGTTTGGATATCAGACTCAACAGTCGCACCTGGCAGCGCTTGCATATAATGATGCGAAATTTTGAGGCCAGCTTCTTTCAAAAGCCGCGTTGCGCGAATCACCTGTTCATTTGTTTGATCACGTTTTGTAAGGTCAAGGACTTTTTGGTCTGTTGTCTGCACAC
>JBIIJL010000156.1:0-3217 GCA_044233795.1 Legionella sp.
GCCGGTGAAATATGGCAAGGCATCCGCCGCCGAGGTGAGCCCGGCAAGTGCGGAGAGGTCGGCATCGAAGGCCTGCACATTGGTGCCGATCGCAACGCCGAGAGTTGTGCGCTGTGTCGCGGCGTCGGCATCGTCTATCAGCGCCCGGCCTGCAGCGGTGAGGGTGGTGGTCGTGGCCGTGCCGCTGCCGGTGAAATAGGGGAGCGCATCAGCGGCAGAGGTGACGCCCGCGAGGGCCCCCAGATCCGCGTCGAAGGCCTGGACGTTTGTGCCGATTGCCAGCCCGAGGGTGGTCCTCTGGGCCGCGGCGTTGGCGTCATCCAGGAGGGTGAGGCCAGCAGCCGTTGGGGCCGTTCCGTCCAGCGTGTCGGCATCAAGGCCCGAGCCAGCGCCGTCATTGTCCGCGCGCCAGATGGTGGAGCCTTCAAAGGTAAAGGCGCCGGTGCCCTTGGCCTCGAGGCGGAGATCCACGTTCGTGTCGTCGCCAGTTGCTCGGAGGATCGCCGCTGTGCCGGTGGAGTTGTTCTCGATCTCGATGTGGTTGACCGCCGAGGCGTCTTCCACAAACGTCAGCAGCTCGCGCGTGCCATCGCCCAGGGCGAAGGTGTTTACATCAAGCTGGCCGCCGAGCTGGGGAGTGGCGTCCTCCACCACATTGGCAATGCCGCCGCCCGCGCCAGGGAGATCTGAATAGGCGCACTGTTTGATGACGCCCGCCTCGAAACAGGGGAAGGTGTCGCCGGAACCGAAGGCCGTGACCGGGGTCACCTGGTCGATGCTCAGAACCGTGCCAGAACCGGAGACGACAATATCGCCCTTGTCGCCGTCCGACAGGCCGCCGCCCGCCGGGAGGCTCGACCAGTTGATTTTCACGAAGCCGCCGCCCGCCTCATAGGCCAAGAGGAAATCGCCGGTCGCGGGGGCGGCTTCCGTCAGGATGTCCGACACCTCGAGGAATTCCACGCTGCTCGCCGAATCGTCCCACCACATAAGGCGGTCGGCGTTGGGATCCGACAGGGTGGCGCCGGTGCCGCCATCGCCCAGGCCGAGATCGGTGATGCCTGCGATTGTCCCGCCGGTGATGTTGACCGAGTTGGCGTTCTGGGTGGAGAGCGTCCCGAGGCCCAGTGTCGTGCGCTGGGCGGTGGTGTCGGCGTCATCCAGGATGTCCCGGCCTGCCAGCGTCATGGTGGTGGTGGTCGCCGTGCCGGAGCCTGTGAAGTAGGGGAGAGCGTTGGCCGCCGAGGTCACGCCTGCCAGCGCCGACAGATCAGCATCGAAGGCTTGGACGTTTGTCCCGATGGCCAGGCCGAGTGTCGTCCGCTGGGTCGCGGCGTCAGCGTCATCGAGCAAGGACCGGCCCGCTCCGGTGATGGTCGTGACCGCTGCGGTCCCAACGCCCGTGAAGTAGGGCAGGGCATCAGCGGCGGACGTGAGACCCGCAACGGCGGCAAGCTCCGCATCGAAGGCCTGCACGTTCGTTCCAATGGCGAGGCCCAGGGTGGTCCTCTGCGTAGCCGCGTCGGCGTCATCAAGCAGCGCCCGGCCAGCGCCTGTCAGCGTTGTGACCGTAGCCGTCCCAGACCCGGTGAAGTAGGGCAGCGCATCGGCAGCGGAGGTCACCCCGGCGAGGGCTGAAAGATCGGCATCGAAAGCCTGGACGTTCGTCCCGATCACAAGCCCGAGGGTTGAGCGCTGGGCGGTGGCATCGGCATCGTCCACCAAGGCCCGCCCGGCGGCGGTGAAGGTGGCGAGCGCGCCGGTCCCAGATCCCGTGAAGTAGGGCAGGCGGTCAGCCGCCGAGGTGAGGCCTGCGATGGCCAGGAGTTCCGCGTCCGAGATCGAAAGGGTGTAAGTGCTGTTCGCTCCGGCGTCCGTGCCGGTGAGGCCCGTACCGGCGGTGAACACCCGCTCGGCGGTGTTGGTGGCATTGGCGGAGAGCTGGAGGTAATCGGCGCCCACCGCCGCACCGCCGCCGCCACCGGCAGATCCCGAGGAGACCACCCGCCATTGCGTGCCGGTCGTCCGATATTCCAACGTGTAGAGGGTGCCGGATACGATATCGCCGGAGCCGACCGCCACGCCTGCCGCTGTGGTGATGGAGCGGGCGCCGAGCCCGTCGAGGTTCAGTGTCGCGGCCCCGGTGATCGAATTCGCGGCAATGAACGAGACCGTCATGCCGTCAACGTAGGCAGTCGCTGCAGCCGAGGGCGAGGTGCAAGTGATCGTGTTGGTGCCCGCCGCGGTGCATTTCACCTTGGCCCGGTTGTAAAGTTCCTGCACCTCGGTGTTGGCGTCAGCCGCCAGGCTGCGGAGGTTCGTGCCGCCGGGGTCGTAGGCAACGCCCCGGTCCTGGGCCTGTGCGGATCCGGCGAGGAGGGCGAGCGAGAGCAGGATGTAACGAAGCATGATTTCCTCCTAGAAGCCCGAGCCCATGATGCGAAGGTCGGTCCCGTCATAACGCAGAAGCACGTCGAGGCCGATCTGGATGTCGTCAGCGGCCAGAGAATCACCGTTCGGCTTGTGGATGTCCTTGGCCCCGGCCACCCCGGCAATGGTCATGGTCATGGCTCCGGTGTTCGCGGCGGTGGGCCTCCAGGAAAAGATCTGATTCGCAGCCCACTCGGTGAGAACGGGGAAGGAACTGCACACCACATCGTTGGTGCCGGAGGTCTGGGTGAGGTTGATGATCCCCGTTCCGGTGAGCTGGACCGGCACGCCATCGACGGCGGCCGAGAGCCTATCGGTGATTGTGCTGGTCATGCCGGCCTCCATTGGGTTGACGGCTTATACCGTGAAATGCCGCGCGCCGCATCTTACTATTCACCGAACACATCCTTGCCGATGAAGTCATCCACCAGGTTGTATATGGCCGCGCCCGGCGTCTTGGTGATGACGCTGACGGCACCCACGATGGTGCGGATTTCCTTGCGGCCGGGGGCCTCGCCCTCAGTCACCCAGTCGCCGAGAGAGGTGGCCGCTCTCTGGATCTGTTCGAACTTGCTGAAGGCCGGGGAGAGCTGGCCGCCATAGCCGGAGAAATCTATAAAGCTCCGCACCACCGGCAGAGACCCCACCAGGGTGTTGGCACTCTCGAGGGCCAGACGGGTGAGCAGGGGCTGCGGATCCTCCTCCTCGTCATCGTCACCCGTCAGAGCGGCATACGCGGCATCATAGCCGACCTCGAGCAGGGCCGGCAGGGTTGCCAGAACGCCGA
>JBIIJL010000007.1:0-42763 GCA_044233795.1 Legionella sp.
CCTCAGCTTTCGTGCTGAAAAGAATGATGCTGTATCGAGGTTCTCGTCAGTGTGCTTTATCAAGTTTCTATTACATACCGCCTGTGAAGAATGAATGGATGATAAATAATCTCTCTTTTTTCAATGAGATGGGTAAAATGATTTGGCCTTTTCCGGCTGGATTATATTGTTTCATTGCCCAAAAATATGAAGCAACTCCACCGTCTCTGTTGCTTGATGGTGTGGTCAACAAATTGGTGCTGGAGGAGGATTCTCTTCAAGCGCTCAATAAGTCTATCTTCGAGTGAAAACAGCTTCATCTCACATCATGCAAAATACTTAGGTTATTAGTTAACATATGGAGCTATATTTTGTATAATACGCCACTTTTATATAGGTGTGTCACATGACCAGTATATCTCTCTTTCGAGTGACATTCAGTTATGCAGATTCAATTTATGAAATTTACGCTCGTAAAGTTCATGAAAGCGATATGTTTGGTTTTCTTGTCGTTGAAGAGTTTGTTTTTGGGGAAAATACAACCTTTGTTGTTGATCCCTCCGAAGAGCGTTTGAAGGTTGAATTTAATGAAGTAAAACGTACTTTTATCCCTATCCATGCGGTGCTTCGAATTGATGAGGTCAATAAAAGGGGTAGTGCAAAAATTCGTGATAAATCAGTTGATACAAGCAAAGTATCTATGTTTCCTGTTTCAGGAAAACCAAGAGAATCATAATTTAACCATGGCTACATCATTGATCTAGGAATACAAATGTTACCCAACAAAATTAAGCAAGTTTATGAAGCCGCTACATGTCTTTACACGACCAAGGAAGTTGAGGCTGCACTCGATAGAATGGCAATTGATATCCATGAGGTCCTTCACGATAAAAATCCTGTGATTCTTTGCGTAATGATAGGGGGTATGGTTCCTTTGGGTAATTTGCTCCTTAGGTTAGATTTTCCTCTTGAAGTGGATTATATTCATGCTACCCGTTATCAAGGGAAATTGACTGGCGGGCAACTCTTATGGAAGGTTAAACCGAGCTTAAATTTAGAGGGCCGAACGATACTTGTTGTTGACGATATTTTAGATGGTGGAATAACGCTTGCAGCGATTGTTGAAGAATTGAAAACCATGGGGGCTGCTTCAGTATATTGCGCAGTATTGGTCGACAAGCATCGAAAGCGTGTGGAGAATGGCTTATCGAAAGCTGACTTTGTTGGCCTTCAGGTAGAGGATCATTTTATTTTCGGTTACGGCATGGATTATAACGATTATTTGCGCAATGCTCCTGGAATATTTGTTGTTGACGAGGAGCATCAGTAATGGAAGTTGTGTTGACGTGTTAGCAAATCACAGATTATTTCCACGGGGGAATTGTTTAAGGGAAGCTATGATTTGATCATAAAGTTCAGGTAACCATCGTGGTTGTGCGAAAGATGAGGTAAGTATCTTTTTGGACTGTCGAATATCATTCGGTGCGATGATCATTTGAACATGGCTTAGCCCTACGCGCCTGACCAAAAGAAAAAGCTGATCAATCGCCTTATCACCTATAGCGAGGCAACCAACAGACATTGCTTTACCATGGAGAAAGATATTGCTGCCAAGTTTTTTCCTGCCATCCTTGCTCGCTTGCAGTCTGTCGTAGTTGTTTGGATAATTGATCATCATTGATAAATGCATTTGACTAAATGGATTTAATGATGTTAAACGATATATTCCTTCAGGAATTTGTAAGTCATTCTCTTTAAGTTTTGGGCCCAAGCGACCGCTAAATGCTGTTAATGGATATGTGTGGATGAATTGCCAGTGTGTGTCATGATCTCGAGCCCAGAGCTCAATATAGCGCTCATGTTTGAAGGCAAGCAAGGCAATTTCTTTTGGTGGATATGCGACATGTGCTTTAGCGAACCATTTTCTTAGCTCAGGCTCAGTGCGAAGTCCATAACGAATCACTGCGTTATCAATGGCTTTATCCCAGTTTAGTTTGGGGGCCATAGAAAAAAGTGGCGTAGCATTGACAAATAGTAATAACAAGAAAAAAAGACGCATAGTAATGATTTCTATTGTATTTGGGATGATGTTACCAAATACTCCGCAACAGAACAAATTTAAGTCACCATTTGGAGTTGGGATAATTTAACGCTCCTAAAGTACCTACTTAGGCCGGCTTGTCGAATGATGGCTAAAATACATCCTAGTCAGTGCGTTGGTGAAGGTTCTCTGATAATGAGTATTTCAGCGGCTTGGCGTTTTTTTATGGTGTTTAATACACCGTTTTCAACTGGTCGACGTTGATATTCTAATTTGCGTAGCGCCGCCAGAAAATCATTATTGATAGTGATGAGTTGTTTATCATTCTCTGGGAGTGAAGACGGTGGTTTGATTTTGACAATCATAATACTGCCAAGCCAAATGGGCTCATGAGCGTCTTTAAGATGATAGTTTGAACGCCAGAATCTTACAACCACTAGGGGCTTAGCGGTTTTTGTCATCATCAATACTGGTTTTGTATGCTGGTATAATTCTGCCATAAAAGGAAGTTCGTTTAATAACCGATGGCCACTTGCACGAAGAAGAAGAGAATAAAAAAGTGAGCTGGGTTGTTCTTGCCATCCATTTTTTACGAGCTCGCTTTTCAGAGTGCCTATCGAACCCACATATTGTATATTAAGCAACCCTGTATTCGTCCCTATGCGATTGGTACTATAGAGCGGCAAGATTGGTTGCTGCTGTTTCCACCACGCTGTATCTTGAATAATATATTGGAGGTCTAGAGGCTCGTGGGCTTGTTTGATAGGTTGATAATATAGCGGATAAGACATTACTACAGATAGTACAAAAATCAATAAAGCAATATATACAACATGAACTTCTACTTTTGAAGATTGAATGTGTATACGATAAAAACCCCAATGACCTATGAAAATGGTTGTCGCAATGAAATACGAGCTGATGATACTGATAAGACAACTGTCACCAAAATAGAGTAAAGTGATACCACAGCTAAGCAATACTGATATTAAAACAATATTAATAAAAGTTGTAACAAGGGACGCTGAGTGTGACTTGAGAAAGAAAATGATGAAATAAAATATAACCAACATAAACGTTAATGCGGGAGATGGATAATAGAACTTCATCTGATTGGTAAATAAGCTATTAATAAGGGGCATTTCGAAGAGTTTTGTGCATATACAAATAATAACAGCTGTGCTGAGACAAAGGCTGAGCCAGTATTTGAGAGTTCGCCAGTCCTCGATCCATGCAGTGTATGCGGAAAATCCAATGACTATTGTTAATAAAGGTAATGGTGTTAAGAAAAGATAAACAAGCGAGAAAAAACAATCAAAAGAATCAATCCGAAGACTTTGAAAAAAAATATAAACTGACTGATTAACTAGATTAATCCACAGGACATTTAATACTAACCAAAAGATAATGAGGGTGGTTACTAGCGAAATTACGAAACTTGCAAAGAATGCTGCTGTCCTGTAATGCCGAATTTCATAGGGTGGTGTCAGATAATTTGCGTAATAACTAAGGCGGGGCTGATGCTGCCCCCAATACCAAGCTCGATGCAGCACTTTATGCAGAAAATGCCGTGTATGACGAAATAACCACCTGATGGCAACGCTCACCAACCAGATAGAAATTAAAACAAATAGTATAACGATGAATAATCTGGTGGAGTATTCTGGTGATAATTCAGTGCTTGCAATGCCAATAAGGATCCCGGGAAAAAGATAGAGAAGGGCCCATCCAATAGCAGAAACAATATTTGCAAAAAGAAATTGCCACCGATTCATGCGCACCATTCCAGCAATGAGCGGAATAATAGAACGCATAGGTCCAAAAAATCGTCCGATGATAACACTCATAGAACCATGGCGAGCAAAAAACTCAGATCCTAAACGAATCCAATGAGGATAACGTTTAAATGGCCAGATGGAGGTTAGTCTATCGCTATACATATACCCAAGCATATAACTGAAGCTATCGCCAGCTATAGCGCCTAAGGTAGCCATTAAGCAAGTTAAATCAATACGCATGACACCAGAGCCAGCTAGAATGCCAATTGCTGTCATTGTGAAAGAACCAGGGATAATACTACCAATAACGGCCATTGATTCACTAAAAGAAATCAGGAAGGTAATGATAAGGGCAAAACGAGGATGTACATTCAACCAATTTGAGAGTGGTTGGATATAATCAGTAAATAAGTGCATTCTTCTCGCCTTAGGGCCCAAAAACATCTAGAAAATGTCTAGAAAATTGCTGACTTACGTCATCCACACAGCAGTTATTCACAAATTGACTAAGCTGCGTCATCTCCAATGTTGCATATCCACATGGATTAATCCCTCTAAAAGGGTTTAAATCCATGTTAACATTTAAAGCAATACCATGGTACGTGCAACCATTTTTAACGCGAAGACCAATTGAGGCAATTTTTTTACCATCAATATAAATGCCAGGTGCGCCACATCGTCTTTCAGCAACAACCCCATAATGCTGTAGTAGAACAATCAATACCTGTTCGAGTTGTTGGACAAGAGTACGGATCCCCAAATGACGTCTTTTGATATCAACCAATACATAGGCGACCAACTGCCCTGGTCCGTGATAGGTAACTTGACCGCCTCTGTCGCTTTTAATGATGGGGATTCCACTTGCGTTGAGAATATGCTCATCCTTGCCGGCTTGTCCCTGGGTAAATACTGGAGGGTGCTCTAGTAACCATAGTTCGTCCACCGTATCAGGGTTGCGTTTGCTCGTAAATTGTTTCATGTCTTCCCACACAGATATATATGGCTTAAGACCTAGAAACCGAACACTTACCATTACAGCACCATTTTAACGTCTGGGTGCTGGGTGAGTTCAACGTACAATGCGTCAAGGGTTGATTGGTCCTTGCAATACACAGTAATGCTAATTGAACAATAATTTCTCTTTGCACTCAGTTTAAAGCGGATAGAGTCATTTAATGTCTCAGGATAAAATTTACGAGTGATCTTGGTAATATCAAGTAAAAATACATCCGTGCTCTTTCCAAAGACTTTGATTTGAAAGTCACAAGGAAAGGAGATTAAACTTTTTTCATTGGTCATCAATAAGTCGCTTATTAACCAAACCAACGATTAAATGCCAAGCGAACGCTATCCTTGGTACGAGTATAGATGCCGCCTTTGTCGACCTTTTGCAGAGCATATAGTGGCTGTGTGGCAATGATATTGTTTTCAAAGCGCACAACTATTTCACCAACTTTGTCTCCTTTTTTTAATGGTGCTTGTACATATTTAGGTACCTTTGAGTTAACCACGAGGCGCTGATATTGCCCACTGGGAATGGTTACAAAAAGCGGGCCGCTCAAACCCACGGTAATTTTGTCTGACTGTCCTTTGAAAATGGGTAGTTCAGATATGGTAGCTCCTGATTTATAGAGTTCATGAGTTTCAAAAAAACGAAACCCATAGTTCAGTAGACGTTCACTATCATCGGCACGTGCCGTTTCAGAAGGTGATCCCATCACGACGGCAAGTAGCCTCATATTGTCGTGTTTTGCTGAAGAAACCAGACAAAAGCCTGCTTCATTTGTATGTCCGGTTTTAATTCCATCGACTTGTGTATCACGCCATAATAAGCGGTTACGATTGGGTTGACGTATTCCGTTGTAACTAAACCATTTTTGCTTATACCAGTGATAGTATTCAGGAAATTCTAATACCAAAGCACGCCCCAAAAGAGCTAGGTCTTTTGCTGAGGTATAGTGTTCTTTATCTGGGAGGCCTGTACTATCGGTAAAATGGCTGTTGCTCATTCCAAGGTTTTTGGCTTGGTGATTCATGATTTCGGTGAAACCAGCTTCACTGCCTCCAAGGTGTTCGGCCATTGCAACACAGGCATCGTTACCCGAATCTACAATGATTCCCTTTAGGAGGTCTTCAACACTAACTTGCTGACCTTCTTTAACAAACATTCGAGAGCCACCAATTTTCCAGGCTTCCTGACTAATGCGTACAGGGTCGCTAAGATGGATTTGTTCATTACGAATTGCACTTGAGATGACATGTAGTGTCATCATTTTGGTCAAGCTGGCTGGCGGTAATCGTTCATCACTGTTTTTTTCAGCAAGAATCTTACCACTATTTACATCAATAAGAATGTAAGCGGTTGCATTGAGTGCGGGAGGGGCTGGAGTAATCAGTGGGTTCGTGTTAAGTGTTGGTGGGCGCATGCTGTTTTGTAAGAGTGTTTGATCTGCGTATGGAGTACTACATTTCAGCCATATAGCTGTCATAAGCAGTAATTTAGTAATAAAATAGCAATCTTTGTTCATGTCTCTACCCAATCATAAAAAATGCGGTTATCTTATCACAGCTATAGGGGATGACAAATGCAACTGAGAAGGTTTGGAGTATTTTCTCAGGGTTTACATTCTTTCATTTCAACCAATAAAGGCGGGTTAATATGCAGTATGTTCTTATTTTAGCGATATTGGCTTTGTTGTCCGCATGTCAAATGAACGCAAATATGTCCAAGCAAGACAGCTATCCTAAAAATACAACACACACCAAAAAAAAAGAACGTCATGTTCGCCCAACTGACAGAGATGGTGCTCCCCCAGGGCCATTACCTAGTTTCTTTCAAAAAATTTTTCCTGTTCATAGTCCAATGAGCCGCTATGGTAATCCTGATGAATATAGAGTCAATGGCCGCACTTATCAGGTATTGAGAAGCTCCCATGGCTACCATGCTCGGGGTATGGCATCTTGGTATGGCACTAAATTTCATAGCAAGCGAACTTCTAGTGGCGAAGCTTACAATATGTATTCGCTTACTGCCGCTCATCGAACTCTTCCATTGCCTACCTATGTACGCGTGAAGAATCTAAGTAATGGTCGAGTCGCAATTGTTAAGGTCAACGATAGGGGGCCTTTCCATAGCGATAGGTTAATTGATTTGTCCTATGCCGCTGCCGCCAAGTTAGGTGTGATGCCGAAAGGAACAGCCCCTGTTGAAATTGAGGCTTTAACATCTACAGGTCCAGGAAAGGCACGGGTTGCTCATTATTATCTTCAAGCAGGCGCTTTTAACAATTTGGCAGGTGCAAAATCTCTCCAAAATCAGGTCGCAAGGCTTGTAAGAGCAAAAGTTATCGTTATCAAATATCAAAAAAGGTACATCGTACGCGTTGGACCTGTCGACAATAAGCCAACTGTAGATGGTCTTAAATCAATTTTAAAACGTCATGGTATCAATGGGGCTTTTTCATTTTTAATGTGAACATCAATCGACCACAACCCGGGTTCCTCTTGTCCCAACGCCAGGGAGGGTAACAAATTCTTCATTTAACCAACGCGCATCTTCTATGAAAATTCGAACACATCCATGGCTTGCTCGATATCCTGGAACTACATCGCTACCGTGCAGCGCATATCCACGGAGAAAGTGCATACAATAAGGCATCTCAGCGCCACCACTTTCGCCATCATTGCGCATCGGGAAAGCCGTAGATATACAATCTATGTCTTGTTTACGTATCACACGAAATAATCCAGAAGGGGTGGTACAGGTGCCCTCTAGTCCTTTGCAGTGGCCAGATCCCGAAGATAATGGCCCCCACCATAACAACTCTCCCTGTGCATCATATGCGCCCCAAGCTAGTTTAGCCTGGCTTACATATATTGTTTTTTCTCCGTTGGGTTCAATGTAACGTGGAAAGGGTGCGACATCGTATATAGTCAATCTGTCAATATTTTTTGGAATAGCAATGATCATATCAGCGTCCAGGGTAATGTTCATTCTATTGACACGTTTAATAATGTCGCGTTCTTCAACATTGCCGAATAAGCTTTCCCAGCTATCACCTGCTTTAACCTTGATGCAAAAATAATCAGTTGATCCGCAGAGAGATTCGCCGAATCTAGGTGCAGACCAGATCGTTTCTGATAACAAAAAGAAGAATGTAAATATGAACACTCCTCTTGAATTATTCATGATTGCTCCGCAAGGTATTTATGCTAACCAATATGGCGGCAAGGCGATAGAAAACTTTAGACTCACAATAAAACAAGCTGAAATTTGATTTTCAGGTTATAATGGTAAGCTTATTGACTAGTACGGGTTAGTGAGTATGAGTTGGCTAAAGAAGTTATTGCCTTCGAAAATAAGAACAGAATCTTCTCAAAAAAAAGGTGTGCCTGAAGGATTGTGGGTAAAGTGTCTTGGGTGTGGAGAGATTATCTATCGTACGGAGCTCGAAAAAAATTTGATGGTATGTATTAAATGCGACCATCATCATCGTGTTTCGGCAAGAGAGAGGTTAGTTCAGTTCTTAGATGAACTGCATCAAGAAGAAATAGCAGCAAATCTAGAGCCCATCGACCGTTTAAAATTCAAAGATTCAAAAAAATACAAAGACCGAATCACTCAAGCGCAAAAGGCAACAGGTGAAAAGGAAGCATTGATTGTGATGAAAGGTACATTACAGCAACAGCCTGTTGTTGTAAGTGCTTTCGAATTTCATTTTATGGGCGGTTCTATGGGGGCAACCGTTGGGGAAAAGTTTGTGCGGGGTCTTGAGGTTGCGGCTCAGGAGAAGCGGGCGTTTATATGTTTTACTGCAAGTGGCGGTGCGCGAATGCAAGAAGGATTGTTCTCCCTGATGCAAATGGCGAAAACTGCAGGAGCCCTTTCTAAATATGCAGATGATACCGGTTTGCCTTTTGTTGTGATTTTGACAGATCCTACTATGGGTGGGGTTTCGGCAAGTTTTGCAAGCCTTGGTGATGTCATCATTGCTGAACCAAAAGCACTGATAGGCTTCGCAGGACCAAGGGTTATCGAGCAAACCGTTCGCCAAACACTTCCTGAAGGTTTTCAGCGCAGTGAATTTCTCCTCGAGCACGGACACATTGACATGATTGTAGCGCGTAGTGCATTAAGGCAGACGGTGGCTGAGTTGATCGCAAAGCTTACACATCGTGCTGCACAAGGTTAATGTTATGAGTCTCACTCACTTGTCTCTCAATGATTGGCTTGATTTGTTGCAAAACCGGCATCAGCAAGAGATTCAATTGGGACTTGAACGTGTTTTGACAGTCGCTCGTGAGCTCAAACTACATGAGCTTAATGCACCTGTAGTGACGGTGGCTGGGACCAACGGTAAGGGTTCAACCGCTAAAGCTTTGGAGGCCGTTTATACCGCAGCCGGTTATAGCGTGGCCTGTTATAACTCACCTCATCTGATACATTTCAACGAGCGTATACGTGTAGATGGGGTGACTATTTCTGATCAAAAATTAATTGAGGCCTTTATGTTTATCGAGAATGGCCGAAAAAAAATTGATCTGACATATTTTGAAACTGTAACATTGGCAGCTTTCTGGTATTTCAAACAACATAAATTAGATATTGTCATTCTTGAGGTTGGAATGGGTGGCAGATTAGATGCTACAAATATTATCGATCCTGACCTCGCTATTATCACTACAGTTGATTTTGATCACCAAGCTTATCTAGGGGAAACAATTGATGCAATTGGCTACGAGAAAGCAGGTATCCTAAGACTAAATCAGCCATTTATCTATGCCGATAAAAATCCCCCAGATACTATTATCAAAAGAGCTCTAGAGTTAAATGCCTTTAGAATTGAGTATAGTTTTGAGACGACGAGTCAAGATTTAATCATTCATCCCTTGTTGAGTGATGTGATTAAGTTACCTTTACCCAAAATACACCCAGGGGCTGCTGCTGCTGCAATCATGGCAACGCATACTTTGCAACAGATTTTACCTATTACGTATCAACATTGGGTAACGGCGATGATAGACGTTGCGATTATTGGGAGACAACAAATCTTAGAAGGGCCAGTGAAGATAATGTTTGATGTGGCCCATAATCCGCAGGCAGTTAATTTACTCGCGATACAGATTAAGAAAATTCAACCAAAAGCTAAAGTCCATGCTGTTTTTTCGGGATTGAAAGACAAGGATCTTTGCGGTTTAATATCAATAATGCACCCTGAAGTTGACGCTTGGTACCCTTGTGTGCTCACTGATAAACGTGCATCGAGTATAGAGCAGCTTGCAGGTTCCTTGAAACAAGCAGGTGTTGGGGCACAGACAATTTATTCTTCACCAATAGAAGCCTTTAATGAAGCAAGGCAAAATGCTGTTCTTAATGATTTAATTGTTGTGTTTGGATCTTTTGTCTTAGTTGGTGCCATAATGGCAGCGCAATCTTTAGATCACCAGGAGTTACCATGAAATTTGTAATGGAAGAACGGGTTAAACACCGCCTTACAGGTGTTGTAGTTATCGTTGCCATCGCAATAGTGTTTGTGCCGGCGCTCATGAAAAAATCGAGCCAACATATTGAGGAAAGTATAAATTTTTCAGTGCGTCTTCCAGATAAACCCAATTTACCTAAAGTTGCTGTTGCTAGTGAGTCCTCTTTGCTCAATAGCGTTAAAACTGTAAGACTGAATAAACCCATTGAACTAAAAGAGCCACCAACGAATGAAATGGTTAAAGCTGACTCTATCAGCGAAACACGATCTGTTCTATCCCCCATTAATTTATTGAGTAAAAATGAACGAGATGTGGAATCAATACCAGCTGATTATAAAGCTCATGACGCTCTGAAACCTATTAATAAGGTTGTTAAACCTGAGAAGATTGCGCCTACTGTGTCCGTTTCTGCAGCGAGAACAGTTATTCAATCAAAAATTGTAGCTAATGCTATTCAACGCAGTATAAAAAAAGATATTTATGCTGTTCAACTTGCTGCATTTTCTCAGAGAAGTAATGCAAAATTGTTGGTAAGTCGTCTGCAAGGCAAGGGTTTTAAAGCCAGTTACGATAAAGTGGTGAGTAAAAACAAAGGTTCTTACTACAGAGTTATTGTTGGTCAATTAAATCAAAAACAAGAGGCAGAGCTTTTGCAAAAGCGATTGTATTCTCAACTCCAATTACATGGATTTGTTATCAAGACGGGTGTAAGTTAAAGATGGTTTGGCACTGGTTAGATATTGTCATTCTAGCAATCATTGCTCTATCGGTGATAACAGGTCTCTTTCGCGGTTTCATCAAGGAGTTGATAGCACTATGCATTTGGGTTCTTGCAATTTGGTTGGCCACTACATATGCACGTAATATTTCTCCTTGGTTTGAACCTTATATTCATGACAAAACAGTTTGTTTCGTTGTCGCCTTTGTTGCTATACTTTTAGTCACGATTGTTTTGGGAGGGATATGTAATGCAGTACTTAGCTATATCCTTACTCGTTCAGGCCTAAGTGGTACTGATCGCATACTTGGTATGGCTTTTGGGTTTGTTCGAGGCGTATTTATCGTTTCTTTACTCATGTTGGTTGTCAAAATGACATCACTTCCTCACGAAGTATACTCTCAACAATCGCTGCTCTATAGCAAGTTTGAACCCATTGTCAGTTGGCTACAACAATTTACACCGGCAATGTTGCAACGCATCAAAGGATTGCACACTGACAAGCCCGAAATTGATAAGAGTGATTTAAAACCTTTATAATATAGCATCATTATTAATCAAAACGTATGTATTAACGACTTGCACAGACTGCCAGGATTCGCTGCTGGAGAGTAATTTACGAATGATGAAATGCAAACAAAAAATATTTAGCGGCTATCGCTCCAGGCAAGGTGCTGAGCAATTTGCTCGTATTCGCGGATTTATTAGCACCGTTTGGAAATAAGCTCTTCATGTCCTGAATTTCAATCAATTTGTTTTTTCTGGTAGTATCCTCATACCTGCAGGATGTTGACAGGTTATAAATAGTCCAGCACAAAAAGGAACCTCCAATGTACACTGAATTGTACGTTTACCTCTTGGTCAATAGACACAATATCGTTTTGTATACAGGCGTCACCAGTGACTTGATACTCCGCATATATGAACACAAGAACGAACTGGTACAAGGATTCACTTAAAAATAGAATGTGGATCGTTTGGTATATTATGAAGCATATGAAAATATGGTCGTGACTATTGAGAGAGAAAAACAGATCAAGGTTTGGTCGCGAAAAAAGAATGATCAACTGATTAGGGGCTGGCGTAGCTCTTGATATATGCAACAACGCCGATTGACGTGGGGGCTTAGAGTGAGTTTCATAATAAACAAAACAATGAACACCGTACTTTGTGTTTATAGGTTCGTTGCACAAGATGACAGTTAACTACCGGATAAAGAGTTTTATATAGCAACTGAACAATAGAATCGCATAGAAAATCCAGCCCATAACGAAATGGACTAATGGCCGGTCGACTCCTCTGCAACAAATCAAAACATTATCATATTGACAATAATTTAATCGGATACTAAACTTATTGGAAGTATTGTGAACCTATATTGCGAGTAGATTGATATGAGCAAGATAAACGGATGTATTTATGGAGTACTACTTGTATCTTTAGCGCCGATGGTTCCTTCTTCGATCCCATTTTTTGAAGAGAAGGCTCCTGCTTCACTTGCCGACAACTTGCACTTGACGCGCTCAAAGAATCCTGTTGATAAGGGTTGGCTGGCTAATCTTACAGGTTTGCCTGATAGTGAGCAGGTTTTTAATACGCAGAAATTCGTTAATCAAATCATGCAAGATAAAGACCAAAGTTGCACAATGGTTGATTCACGGTTGAAGAGGCTAGTTTTTGAGCATTTTTTAATTTATCAACAGATGGCGAATGCGCAACATATTTACTTTGATGCGCAAATTGCATATCGTTGGGCGCATCTTCTTGCCATGATACTTAAAGAAAGCTCCGGTGATTCCTCAGATATTACAGATATGAAAGGGCAATCTATCTCAACAAATGGGCCGTTAACGAATTTAAAACAATGGAATACAATATCTGACCTCACGGCACTGAGTCATATCCCCTTAAATACGCAAACCAATTTTGGCTTGACTCAAACATCTCCTGATAGATTATTGGATGCATTTCGTTTGGCGAAAGATGATTTGTCGGATACAGCATTTCTAGAGGGGCGGGAGGGTGCTGCAACGCCGGGTAAAATTACTTTAAACACAAAGATTGCTATTCGTCGACTGATTTGGTTTTATCAAGATATGGCGCAAGGCCGCATCACAGAGGCTGATGATAGGATACCAGAGCAAGATATTAATAAACCAGAGTATGCAGCCAGATACCAAGCTGGTTTAAAGAAGGCTATTTTGTATTGTGGTACTTCTTATATGTTTAGTGAAGGTTATATCCATAATGGAGTAGATCAAACTCAAAAACTTGTAAATGCAATGGGATCAATCGCTTATTGTAGACTTGGGAATTCACAAGCTGGTTATGCGGTAAATGTATTGGAAGAACAGTGTTATGCTAAATGGGTGACGTTGTGTCCTGCTTTAAATATCGATATTGCATCATTGACCCCAATGAGCTATTTCGCAACTCGCAACACAAAACCTGTCTGTCAAACCATTTTTAATAAATTACTTTTACCTGCGCCATAAACTGAGTAGGTGG
This sequence comes from Legionella sp., assembly GCA_044233795.1. Taxonomy (GTDB): domain Bacteria; phylum Pseudomonadota; class Gammaproteobacteria; order Legionellales; family Legionellaceae; genus JBIIJL01. The sequence continues at coordinate 13,508 of JBIIJL010000007.1, forward strand.
GCTAAGAATTCTTCGATGGCTACTTGAGGGCACATGTTGTCAAACAGTTAACCCTATTCCAGGAACTACCCTTTTTAGCAACGGTTCAATATCTTCATTTTGGATGATTTCAATCAACGTCATTCCAATACGCTCTCTTGTTTCGCTAGTAATATTCGAAGTGATGACAACATATGGTATATGATGATTGTGTTCTCTTAAGAAACAAATATCAAACACATAATCTACTTGAGTCATAGGATATGAATATTTTGGAATGGACTTTTTTGGCATACCAAATAGACTGCGTTTGTTAATTGATGTTTTGTCCGTAATAAAATTGTTAAGGATGTTAATATTCACTAAGAAATGTTGTTTTCTATCAATTTCCGCCAAGGTTGATATTGCGGTGATGATTGAGGGGTGGACATTGATTTTAAGTAGCGAAAGAATCGCTGCTAGAAGACGAGCCAATCTCGCTTTTAGTGTACGTCTTTTGAAAGGCACATGACCAATTGATGCAATTTTTACAATACTTGAAGCACGTTGATGCTCTGATGTTTCAAGTGTTGATCGTTGGACATTTCTTGCCATACCAAGCAAGGTGTCATGTTCCTTTAGATCAATTTTGATGGGGTGAATCGCAAGAAAGCAACCAAGTACATTATCAAAATTGGGGTCTGAGCGTGTTGATTTAATAGTGTTTATCACTAACTGCTCTGGAATATGACTATTTGTATCGCGAGATTGGCGCAAAGCTAATCCCACGGCAGCAGTTAGAACATCACTGACAGTGAGGTGATACTTCGAGCACATTTTGTGTAATTTAGAAACCAGGTTTTCTGGGATCTCAATATGGCTAGAATAGAGATTTGGCTGAAGCTTTGTTGTGCGAATAATCTGATGTTCAGGAAAACAAAACAGCGCAGCATCAGATAAGTATTCCCTCCAAAACGATGCATCAATTTCGGCATCATTTAGAATTGTTTTGTGTTGTTGTATGGCATAAGCTTGAAAGGGTTGAGATAAGGTTCTAGCGGCTAAGGTTGTATGATGAGTATAAAATAAGTAGGCGTTTGAGAGCTCTTGAAAAAAAATTGGCATTGAGTTCTCATCAGAAATAAGGTGTGACATGCAAATATGCAATTCAACTTCATCGTGAGCTAGATAGAATATTTTAGCGACAACCAGAGGTTTATGCATTTTCCAAGCATGAAAATGAAAGAGCTTATCAAAAGACTGTCGTAAATATTCATTTGATGTTTCTTCATCAAGTTCAGTTAAATTTTCTTCTTGCCAAGCTAATAGCGGGTAATTTGAAAGCTTTTGAATAGGTCTTACGTTACTTAAACGGTAGGAAAGAACTTCTTGTTTCTGAAACACCAATCGAAGAGCGAGATCCAGCATTACTTTGTTGATGGGGCCTTGCATTCTTTTACGGTCACCGACATTAAATTTTTTGAGTTTTGGTTCAAAAATAGTAGAAATCCATAACATCAATTGAAAGTCATTCAGTGGGAACCAACGTGGTTCAGTGCGAGGTAGCTTCAACGTCTGTGAAGTAGAGTGAGTGGCATTTTCAATAACATTAGACAGTTGAAAAACTGTTGGTGCCGTATATAGTGATTTGAGGGTTATAACCTTTTCAAAGCGTTGACATACCCTAGCCGTGATACGAGTTGCCGAAAGTGAATGTCCGCCTAATTCGAAAAAATTATCATGGAGCCCTACGTAACTTACATTGAGCTCTTCTGCCCAGATATTTGATAGCGTTAATTGAATGGGCGTAAGATCTGAGACCTTCGAACCTTCGTGTGTGCTGGTGATAGGTGGTGGCATTAATACTTTTCGATCAATTTTACCATTGATAGAGAGTGGGAAGCTATCGAGTATAATAATGCGCTTTGGCAGCATATAGTCGGGCAAGCCTTTAGATAAATAATTTAAAAATTCGACTTCAGAAAAAATACTTGGGTTGAACAAGGAAAGAAAGGCAATTAACTGCTCATTGATAACCTTTACGGCACAATTCCTAACGTCGGGAGCTGTTTGGATATGTGCTTCAATATCTTCTAATTCTATCCGGTAACCATGTAATTTAATTTGATTATCGGTGCGTCCAAAAATTAAAAATTCACCATCTGTGGTTGAGCATGCAATATCTCCGACTTTATATAATCTGCCGCCTAGAGCATCCATACAATTGATAAATTGATTTTTGGTTAATGGTGTATTATTAACATATTTGTCAGCAAGTCCAACGCCACCGATGTATAATTCCCCCTTAACGTAGGGCGGTAATATTTGGTTTAGCTCATCCATAACACGCATTTCCATGTTATGGATGGGTCGCCCAACGGTGATTGGTTCGTTGGGCTTGATTTGTTTAAGAGAGCACCAAATGGTTGCTTCTGTTGGGCCATACATATTCCATAATTGATCTACTTTTGGCAAAAGTGACTGTGACAGTGTTTGCGTTAGTTGCTCACCTCCACAAAGCGCAATTAGATTAGCCTTTCCTGGCCACTCCTCGCCATCTAGCATTTTCCACATCGAAGGTGTTGCTTGTAAATGAGTAATAGGATGTTTGCTTAATAGATCTCTTATACAAAATGGATCTTTATGTTCTTCATGTTGAGCAAGATATAGCGTTTTCTGTTGCCAGATGGGTAGAAAAAGCTCAAGACCTGCAATATCAAAAGAAATACTGGTGATAGCAAGTAGAAAAGCTCTGTCTTCATTCAAAAAATAATGACTCATGCTGGTTAAAAAATTATTTAAAGCCAGGCGGGATATTGCAACACCTTTGGGATGTCCTGTTGAACCTGATGTATAGATAATATAAGCAATGTGATGTTGGTGAGAAACGACCTGAGTTTGATGATTGATTTGGTCAAATGTGGGGCGATCGACGAGGGAGAGATCTAAAATTAAGCAACGTAATGTTTCCATTGAAATTTTATCTGCAACATCATAAAGCACGGCTTGTGCTTGACTATCTTTCAGAATAGCTCGGAGTCTGTCTATTGGTGTTGATAAGTCGATAGGGATGTATGTTAGTTCTAGCCATTGCAGTGCTAGTAAAACTGGTAATAACCGAGGAGACCTATCAAGATATACGATGGTTATTCCGTTTAGATGTTTCTCAAACAGCGCTTTAAATCGGATGACTTCTATAAATAACTCTTGATATGTCCAAGAACCATCTTTAGTGGTAATTGCCATCGCATGCGGGTTTGTAATTACATGTTGATTAAATCTTACAATTAAATCATTTTTTATTTTAATTTGAGGACCACGAATGGGAAGGGGATTGTTTTTGCTTGCTGAAACGAGGTTACTGATTTTTATTTTGTCTTTCATTATGATGTCGTTGAGAAAATTAAATACAAAAATATCTTGCCAGTTTATCTTAACCGTACTGATAAATAAATTAAAATTGAGTTCATAGGGTGTGTTGTGTTAGTTGTGATAAATTTTTCTTTGCATTAAATATTGATTGATTTCTGTGGTTACCTCATTTGAGATGTCTTCGCCTAAGTTTATTTTTTTTCTGATTTCACTTGAGGATATTATGTAATGACCTGCGTCAAAAAAGAATATTGAGCCGTGACTAGATGTGAAGAGCTCGCGTTTATCAAAAACTTGGTGACGTGTAAGTAAACGTGTAAGTATTGAGGACGGTAGTTTTGCTCCAGGTCTTTTGAGAACGAGTAGGTGACTGAACTTTAGAATATCTTTAAATTGATGCCATTTTGGAAGCGATGTAAAGGCATCCATTCCTAGTATGAGGGTTAGAGACAAGTGCGGACCATATTCTTCCCTGAAGCTTTTTAGGGTATCAATCATATATGATGGGCCATCACGCTTGATCTCACGAGTATCTATGTCAAAATTTTGGTATGGAGAAATTGCAAGCTGTAGCATTTCGATACGCTGTTCGGCACTTGCAACGGTAGCATTTTTTAATACAGGCTGCTTGCAGGGCAAAAATAGCAACTTGTCAAATGCGAAATGGGCACTGACAGTAAGTGTTGTGTTGATGTGTCCAAGATGGATAGGATCAAAACTTCCACCAAAGATTGCAATACGTTTCACTGTGCAATTCCTAATGCAAGTTGATCAAATGACTGCCAAATGTATTGTTCGTGAAGGCTCGTTTTAATGAGATCATCAATACGCTTGCTCTCATGAAGTAACTGATATAATCGGCTCAGAGGCAAACGGCTTAGAGCATTTTGATATAATTTAATCCGGCTTGACCATATATTTAATGAACTACATGCATCTGAAATACCAAGCCCTTGCTTTAGTAAATGTGCGAGATCAATGAGCTTGCGTAATTCTTGTGTGAGCACCCATAGTAACAACGAAGGTTCCTCTCGGTTATTGTATGCAAGACGCAACAATCTGATCGTGTGGTGTTTATTTGCTAAAAGACATGTATCTGTAAGTTCGTATAGCTTAAATTCAGCTTGTTGGATGAGCTGTTGTTTTGCCCTTTCCAGTGAAATGGTTTCAGTTGTGTCATAAGCTAGGGATAGCTTTTCAATAGCCATAAACGCGGCTTGCAGGTTTCCTTGAGTGTATTCACAGATAAGCTTTGGGACTAGAGGGGCATATTGAAGCTCTCGTTTTTTCATCATATGTCTTACCCACGTCTCAAACTCTGTTGCATTGAGTGAAAATGTTTGGACGACAGTAACGTTAGGATTGTTTGAAAGCAATGTAAGTTGTTTTATAGGAACTTGGCTTGCATGAATTATTAGTACACAGTCAAGATTAGGGTTTTCTACATATCGGGTGAGTTCTTTTTTACTGGTGCTATCGAGTGTTTTTTTGTCAAAGTAGACTTCAAGTAATATGTGATCAGCAAATAGTGAATAACTATTCGCTTCTGCAGCCACTAACGCCCAATCTGTGGGTGACTGCACAGTGAGTGTTTTTTTATCGACGGATTTTGATTCTCCCCAAGCCTCCTTAATAAGCACTGCCGCTTGATTTATCAAAAAAAGCTCGGTTCCAGTCAATACATAGATAGAGCTGAGTGATTTTTCTAATTGGGCACTTAGAGTTTGATATTTAATTAGCATAATGTTTTATGGATGGAGTTTTGCCTAAGCGATATATGATTTGTAAGACAGCTTCGCGCCTCATTTCAGCTTCGGTGATCTCACGTTCGTCGTTAGATCCTAAGATCCGTTCGCTATTGATTGTTGATTGGCGACTAATGACTACTTGGCTCGATGGGATTATCTCTTTACCTTTACTGTTTTGAAGTTTGAATCTAAGCCGATAAGTTAATTGATACTGGCGTGGAGTGGTGCTAGAACTGATACTACTAATATTCTCAGTGACGCTGTCGTGCTCTATGATCAATGCAAATTGCGCATCAGTAGGGTTTGTGCAAATTTGAACGTGATAAGCGATCAACTGCTGTTTTAGAAGTGGCTCTAGGTCATGGTGCCCTTGTTCCACAACAATAGCAACTTGTTGAAGCCACCCTGGAACATCCACACTCCCTCGCAAATGAAACCCACAACTACTGATTAAGCAGGCTATACCACAGAGCGATAGATGTAAAAAAAGCGAAAGCAGGCGTGGCGAGCCGAAAAACATCACTTGACAACCAGGTTGATCAATTGTCGGTGCGCAACAACAATGGCCTTTAAAATTGCTTTATCAGCAATAAATGATTGGGCATGCTGTTTCGCTAAATCTATTAATGAATCTTCAGTTAGTTCAACATGTGCAGTAAATTGAGCTCTAAGCTTTCCATTGACTTGTACGACAAAATCCGCCTGCTCTGATTTTAAAGCACTTTTATCACATCGCGGCCATGGCGCATCAATAATCGCTTTTTCAAAACCAAGTTGCTGCCAAAGATGATGACAAATATGAGGAGTTATAGGCGCTAACAATCGTAATAGAAAACTCATAGCCGAATGGATAAAATATTTGTCCTCTTCTGTTTCTACTTGATATCCAGATATTTCATTGAACATTTTCATACAGCCTGATACGACAGTATTGAACTGATGGCGCTCATAATCCGTACATGCTTGGGATAAAATCTGATGAATTTGTAAACGAGATTTCTTAAGACGACCGTCGCAGTGCTGCCAGTTGACTTCACCACTACCATCAACCATTAGCTCGTTGATTTCATTGAACATTTGATGATGAAGGTGTGCAAATGTCCACAGACGCTTCAAGAATCTATGCGCTCCTTCAACGGCAGCATCAGACCATTCTAATGATTGCTCAGGTGGTGCTGCAAACATGACAAATAAGCGCGCAGTATCTGCCCCATAGGTATCAATGAGGTGGTTGGGATCAACAATATTCCCTAGCGATTTGGACATTTTATGTCCGTCTTTGAGCACCATACCTTGACTCAGTAGTGCAAGGAATGGTTCGTCTGAGTTAACCAGACCTTCGTCACGCATAAGTTTGTGAAAAAAACGCGCATATAGTAAATGCATTACTGCGTGTTCAATCCCGCCAATATATTGATCAACTGGAGTCCAGTACTTGGCTCTGTCATCAAGCATTGCATTTTCTTGGCCTTTGCAAGCAAACCTTGCATAATACCAAGAAGACTCTACAAAGGTATCAAAAGTATCTGTTTCTCGGTTAGCATCTTGTCCGCATTTGGGGCAAGATGTGTGCACAAAATCATGGCATTGCGCTAAAGCCTGACCACTACCAGTGAGCTCAATATTCTCGGGTAGTAGTACAGGAAGTTCGTTTTCGGGCACAGGAACTAATCCACAGTCATCACACATGATCATTGGGATGGGTGTACCCCAGTAGCGTTGTCTAGACACGCCCCAATCACGTAATCGATAATGGATGGATTTTTTACCGCGGTCTTGATCTTCTAGAAAAGCAGTAATACGGGAGCGAGCTTCTTGTGAGCTCAGATCATTAAACGTATCGGAATGGATGAGTATACCTTCACCGGTATAAGCTCCTTCAGCAAGGTTACATTGTGACTCATCTTTTGGCATGATCACTTGCTTGAGTGGTAAGTTATATTTTTTAGCAAATTCCCAATCACGTTGATCATGAGCAGGGACCGCCATCACGGCGCCAGAGCCATATTGCATAATCACAAAATTTGCGACCCACACGGGTATTTGTTCGCCAGAAATAGGGTGGGTTGCGGTTAGTCCAGTCGCTACACCACGCTTCTCCATGGTCGCAAGCTCGGCCTCAGCCATACGAACCCCCTGGCAGGTATCGATAAATTCTTTTACTTTTGGTTGGGTTGCAGCAACTTTTTTGGCCAAAGGATGATCTGGAGCGACAGCTAAATAAGTTGTCCCCATGAGGGTATCTGGTCTTGTAGTATAGATTTTAAGACGTTTTTGAAAGCCTTCGACTTTAAAGTAGACTTCAGTACCTTCCGATCGTCCAATCCAATTGCGTTGCATTTGCTTGACCTGCATGGGCCAGCCGTCTAGTTTGTCGAGATCGTTTAATAGTTCATCGGCATATGCAGTTATTTTAAAAAACCACTGTGAGATCTCTTTACGCTGCACTGGAGCGCCGGAACGCCAGCCTTTACCATCAACGACTTGCTCATTTGCAAGTACGGTTTGGTCTACTGGGTCCCAATTCACAACAGAATTTTTCTTATAGGCAAGGCCTTTCTCAAAAAGTTTGATAAAAAACCACTGTTCCCAACGGTAGTATTCAGGACAACAAGTGGTAATTTCTCGACGCCAATCGTAGGCATTTCCTAAGCGCAAAAATTGTGCTTTCATTGATGCGATATTATCTTTTGTCCATGTTTGGGGGGGGATGCCATTTTTAATGGCGGCATTTTCAGCCGGAAGTCCAAACGCATCCCAACCAATGGGTTGTAATACATTTTTACCTAAGGCACGTTGGTAGCGGGAAATAACATCACCCAAGGTGTAATTGCGAACATGTCCCATATGCAAGGATCCACTTGGGTAAGGGAACATGGATAAACAGTAAAATTTTTCTTTATTAAGATCTTCGGTTACGTTGAAGGATTGTTTTTTAAGCCAAAACTGTTGGGCTTGCTCCTCAACGATGTGTGGTATATAACTGATATCCATAGTTTGCTAAATAAAAATTCAATACGGTTTGTAAGGATAACGCCTCTTCAACTTTGCAGCAATAGCTAAGTTTGGATCTTGCGAAACTCTTCTCTTTGTATTTATCCCCAATGACAAGATCACTACTGCAAAAAAAAGTGCAATGAAAGGCGTATCACCATAATATACCCAGGGTGTGCTGCCTGTAACGGAGAAAATATTTTCTTCTAAAAGGCCTGTTGTAAATGCATTTAAAGATGCAACGATATTACCCTTTGTGTCAATGATTGAAGATAAGCCATCGTTATTTGCTACGACTTGGTAACGCGCTGTTTGTATTGATAAGACTTGAGCTATCTGTAGTTGCTGATACATGGCTAAGGAGTGACCAAACCAACCATCATCACTGACTGAAACAATCCATTGGGCTTCTGGCAATTGCTCGCGTAGCAATTGGGGGTATGCTAACTCATAACAAATTAAACTCGCAATGCTGTGATGATTGACGTGAATCAACTCTTGATGTGCTTTGCCGGCTTTAAGATTAGAAATAGGCACCTCTAACCAATCAATGATGCGCTGAAAGGCTTTAGGAATAAACTCTCCAAATGGCACAAGATGTTGCTTAAAATAGTTTCCGTTCGCCTCCCCTAATGAAATAATGGCATTGTAATAACCCATTTCATCACCGTTATTTGAAGAAGGGTGTGGGATACCTAGCAAAATTGCACTTCCTGATTGGCTCGCTTTCAGATGAAGATTGTTCAATAAGTCACTGACATAATTTGCAGGAATGGGTATTGCGGATTCTGGCATAACGATTAGATTTGATCTGCTTATTAACTGATCAACCCCCTCTTGGTAACGTTGTACCAATTGCCAAAATAGTGACTCATCCCATTTATCTCGCATGGATAGGTTTGCTTGAATCACTCCGACTGAGATAGGTTGACGATTGATGGTTCCCCAGTCCATATTTTTAAGAATGCTTGGAAGTAGGATTAAACCTACAAAAAACATGAGCCAATAAGAGCGAAATTTTCCAACGTTTCTCATTCCCTCAACAAGACTTACTGCTGCAACACAAGTTAAAAAACTAACACCATATACACCAACAATTGGTAACAGAAATTTAAGCGGCGTATCTATTTCACCAAATCCTAAAATCAACCAAGGGAAACCAGTCATAAGATTGGCCCTTAAATATTCTCCGAGGCACCAAATTGAGGCGAAAAGAAGACACGATAGTAAGCCCTGATAATGCCGAGCAAGTTTGGCGTATACATAAGTTACAAGACCAATATATATAGAGACATAGCAAATAAAAAGTAGAGTGATGGCTGCTGCCAGAAAATAATTTAAGTGGCCATAAACATGGATGCTGACAAATATCCAAGAGATACCAAAACCAAAAAAACCTAAGCCAAAGATAAAGCCTAAAGTAAATGAGTCAATACGCCATGGCTTGCTTAGAGCGGCATACAATAATGCTAATCCTAAGATGATCATGCCAGGTATGTGAAACGGCGCGAATCCCAAAGGGAGGAGCAATCCTGCAAAAAATATTCGCAACGCGTAGAGAAACTTAGAGGATTTCGTTGTGGTCTCTGAATTATGTTCGATTGCTGTTGTTTGACTCATTATCAGAAGGTTATAAGAAAGTGGTGTAGACAATAGATGACTCAGTTTGAAACGTCAAGCTTACTTTGGGGATAGACTCAAGAGGAGTTTGTGTCGCGACAATAATATCCTCAAAACTTATCGCAAAATTGGCGTGTATGTCGGAATGTCCTTTATACCCATCACCTTTGAAGGTACTGTAAATTGTTTCTGGAATGGACTCTTCTAGGGAACCTCCAATCTAACAAATTTTTCTGAACATGTGGCTGATTTATCCCATGATATGATCAATCGTTACTTACGAGATGAGCATTTAACGGCCAGCTTAGTATGGGAACATACGCAACCGACTATATGTCAAAATGAAAACGGTTTTGGTTGATACCTGGTAAGCCAGTAATAAATTCATCTTATACGTCCATGATTTAGGGAAATATTTTTATTGTCCAATCAGGAGAAATCGTCTTGTAAGGCATGCGGGTAAATCAGAATACTACCAGTCAGTTACAGAGCTGCCTTGGAGTGAGGAGGAACTGAAGGGTGGCAAACAGACTCGTTTTAAAGGGATGCCTAGGGACTTCTATATGAAATTGTTTCGTGTGCCTGTTTCTAAAAACAGGACCGATTATGTGGCCACTAATGACCCATCTCAACATTGCCGTGATGATACACAACAAGTGTGTGCCATTCGATGGTTTATTGAGCAATTTCATCGTGAAATAAAACAACTAGCTGGTATTGAAAGATGTGAGTGTCGTAAACAACGTATACATAGGAATCCTATTGCTTGCGCTTTTTTAGTCTGGGTGAAAATGAAGGATTTTGCTTATCAATCCCAACAAACGGTGTACCAGATTAAGAAAAGCCTTTTGAGGAATTATTTGATACAAGAACTTAAAAATCCGTCAATTTTTATGGGTTTTGCGTAAGTCCTGACAGTATTGAAGACATGGCACTCTTTACTCCTATGCTCTATAAGCTTCGTAAAATAGCCAAGGGTAAAGATATCTCCTTTAGCATTTTTAATTGTTATGATATGTTTCTGATGGTTTCGTTACATCATCGAACCTAGAAATGCCAAACGGAATATCTGATTTAGATATGAGCAATAATACGCTGCGGGAGCTCTGTATATGCATAAAGTCATGGTTGTCGGCTCAGGAAAGATCGGTAGTTTAATTGCCTGTTTGTTCTCTGAGTGTATAGATTATCAAGTATATCTTGCAGACATTGATTTTCAATCGGTTGATGCACAGCGATTTTTAAAGAAGTACCCTAAGACGAAGACCTTATTATTAGATATAAAAGATCAAGTAAATATGGTTGCTTACTTAAAAGAACACCAGATCAATGCGATCATTTCATCGCTTCCATATTTCCTGAGTACATTTGTTGCAGAAGCCGCAAAGCTTGCTAGCATTCACTATTTTGATTTAACAGAAGACACGGCTATTACGGGCGTTATCAAGGCAATGGCATCGGAAGCAACATCAGCCTTTGTGCCGCAATGCGGTCTTGCCCCCGGGTTTATTAGTATTGTCGCCAATAGTCTAATGAAGACTTTTGATACTTGTTTACATGCTAAACTTAGAGTCGGTGCTCTTCCACAAACGAGCAGTCATTCACTTCATTATGCACTGACTTGGTCAACAGATGGTCTTATTAATGAATATGGTAATCCTTGCCATGCTATTGAAGCGGGTGTGAATACCACGTTAATGCCGCTTGCAAATCTTGAAACCATAGAAATCGATGGTTGTGAGTATGAAGCGTTTAATACTTCAGGTGGGATAGGGAGCCTCGGTGAAATTTATAGTGGTAAAATTCAAACCCTAAATTATAAAACCATCCGCTATCCTGGGCATTGCGAAAAAATTCGTTTTTTAATGAGTGATCTAATGCTAAATGATGATAGGCCGATGTTGAAAAAAATCTTAGAACGCGCTTTGCCGAGAACAAGCCAAGATCTTGTTGTTATCTATGTTGCTGTTGAGGGATTGGTTGAAGGGACGTTGATTGAAAAAAGTTATGTTAATAAAATCTATCCTAAAACGTTGAGTGGGCTTGAGTGGTCGGCAATCCAAGTAGGAACTGCATCAAGTTTATGTGCAGTTGTTGATATGGTATTAGCCAATGAAACCCAACTACATGGGCTTATATTGCAGGAAAGTTTTGAGCTTCAAGACGTATTAGCAAATCGTTTTGGTCAGCAACTAAAATGATGGAGAAAACTAAATGGATGTTTTGAAGTCCCTTAAGCTTGAAGCAGTAAATCCAGGCGTTTTTGTTGGTCGTACTTGGCATGGTGAAAAGAAGGGTACACGAATGTCTTCTATTAACCCTGCGACAAATCAAATCATTGCGGAAGTGTCTCTTTGCTCAATGGGCGACTATCATCGGGCGATTAAGCATTCTCTTTCGGCTTTCTTGCAATGGCGAGAGATCCCCGCTCCCCACCGCGGAGAAATTATTCGTCAAATAGGCCAGTCATTGCGCGATCATAAAGATAGTCTTGGAACCCTTGTTGCTTTAGAAATGGGGAAGTCAAAACAAGAGGGTGATGGTGAAGTGCAAGAAATGATTGATATAGCGGATTTTGCAGTCGGTCAATCACGCATGTTGTATGGTATTACCATGCATTCAGAACGCCCATCACATCGAATGTATGAGCAATGGCACCCCTATGGCATTGTTGGGGTTATTTCTGCGTTTAATTTTCCCGTAGCCGTATGGGCTTGGAACGCATTTATTGCTGCAATTTGCGGTAATGTCACGCTCTGGAAGCCTTCTTCCAAAACGCCTTTGTGCGCGATCGCTGTGCATAAAATTTGTCAACAGGTTTTAGAGGTTACCGATGCTCCTGATATTTTTTCTTTAGTGATTCCAGAGTCTCATACAATTGCCAATGCATTAGTTGAGGATAGACGAATTCCGCTTGTCTCTTTTACAGGTTCAACCCCCGTTGGAAGGGACGTTGCAACGAAGGTTGCTAATCGATTTGGTAGAAGTATTCTCGAGTTGGGTGGCAATAATGCCGTTATTTTAGATGAATCTTGTGATTTAAAGCTTGCTATACCCTCAGTTGTTTTTGGAGCGGTAGGAACTGCAGGTCAGCGTTGTACTTCAACAAGGCGACTTTTGGTGCATGAGTCAATCTATCAGGAGGTTTTGTTGAAGCTTAAAGCTTCATATCAACAAATTACGATTGGTAACCCGCTTGATACCAATAATCTAATGGGGCCTCTGGTTGATAGTGACGCCGTATGTTCATTCAGTGCGGCAATCAAGCGAATTCAACAGGCATCTGGTGAGATTTTTTTTGGAGGCAATGTCTTAGATCAACCTGGAAATTTTGTTGAGCCCACCTTGATAACAAACTTAAACTTTGACAATCCTATCATTCAAGAAGAAACTTTTGCTCCGATTCTATATTTGCTGCCGTTTAAACGGATACAAGAGGCTATTGATATGCAAAATATGGTACCCCAGGGCTTATCGTCTGCAATATTCACATTGAATTTAAAGAATGCTGAGTTATTTTTGAGTGCGAAAGGAAGTGATTGTGGAATCGCCAATGTCAATATAGGCACCTCTGGGGCTGAAATTGGAGGTGCTTTTGGTGGTGAGAAAGATACAGGTGGTGGGCGTGAATCCGGTTCAGATGCTTGGAAATCCTATATGCGTCGCCAAACCAATACCATCAATTGGGGGGATGCATTGCCACTTGCCCAAGGCATAAAATTCAATATCTCCTAAACAACAAGGATAGAAAATGCAGGAACAGTTCTACATTAACAAAATTGCAGTACTTGGTGCTGGAGTGATGGGAGCGCAAATTGCAGCACACTGTGTCAATGCCGGTATTGAGACATTGTTATACGATATTGCAGCACATGAGGGGCCTAAAAATGGTATTGTTAACAAAGCAATTGATCATTTATCAACAATAAAACCTTCACCTTTAGCAACACATGCGATGAATCGCTTTATTCAACCGCGAAACTATGATGAGCATCTTTCTGAGCTTGCAAGTTGTTGTCTTATTATTGAAGCAATTTCAGAGCGAATGGATCTCAAACAGAGTTTGTATGAAAAGATAAGTCCATACTTAAATGATCATAGCATTTTAGTCAGTAATACATCGGGATTGAGCATCAATTGCTTAGCGAGACTTCTCAGTCCTTCAATGCGAACACGTTTTTGTGGAGTACATTTTTTTAACCCACCAAGATATATGCATCTTGCTGAGCTTATACCTGCAGACGCTACTTCTCCTCATTTATTAGATCATTTAGAGGATTTTTTAACCAGACGTTTAGGTAAAGGCGTGATCAGAGCTAAAGATACCCCTAATTTCATTGCTAATCGGATTGGTGTGTTTTCGATGTTGATTACCATCTATCATGCTCAGCAATTTAATTTAGGTCTTGATGAGGTGGATGCTTTAACAGGGGTATTACTCGGTCGATCAAAATCAGCAACCTTTAGGACCATGGATGTGGTGGGTCTTGATACGATGCAACTGGTGGTATCTACCATGCAACAACAATTAAAAGATGATCCATGGCATAAGATGTTTGTTTTACCTGATTGGTTCAATGCCCTCATTAAAGAAGGTCACCTTGGACAAAAAACTCAAATGGGAATTTATCGAAAGCTTGGTAAAATCATTGAAGTGTATTCTCCCAAAGCTCAAGGTTATCATCCAAGCAAAGGCATTCTAGCTAATGAGATAAAAGAAATCATGAAGCAAGGTGATCCTATCCAGCGCTTTCATGGACTATATCAATCAGCAAATCCACAAGCAAAATTTCTCGTAGCATGTTTTATTGATTTGTTTCATTACTCAGCCTATCACCTTAAAGACATTGCTCGAAATGTACGTGATGTTGATCTTGCTGTTCGTTTTGGGTTTGGCTGGCGTGAGGGCCCTTTTGAATCTTGGCAATCGAGTGGCTTTACAGAAATATATAAAATTATTAATCAGAGGATTCATAATAATCAAACAATCAGCAATATATCTATGCCAGATTGGGTTTCTTCTATCAATGAGTTTTACAATGAACAGGGGGCATTTTCGCCTGAAGACAAACAATATGATGCCGGCTCTAAACTCGCAATATACGATAGGCAGTTTTTTCCACCTCGAGTTCTCCTGGCACCTTCTTTCAAGCCCCAAATTTTTTATGAGAATGAGGGCGTATCACTATGGGGGCTAAAAGATGATATTGCTGTAGTCAGTTTTAAAAGCAAGTCAAATACGATTGGCCAAGCAGTTTTGGATGGATTTTATGAGGCTATAGATAAGGCTCAAACTAGCTGTAAAGGTCTTATCATCTATCAACATGACGCGAATAATTTTAGTTCAGGTGCTGATTTATCAGCGGTACTTTCATTGATTAAGAATAATCAGCGCGCTCAACTTGAGAACATGATTGATGATTTTCAATATTTGGCACTCAAGCTTAAATATTCTCCCATTCCAACGATTGCCGCTCTCCGGGGCCGTGCGTTGGGAGGTGGTTGCGAGCTGATGCTTCATTGCAGCCGGGTAGTTGCTTCTTTCGAAGCGTACCCAGGTCTTGTTGAGGTTGGTGTTGGTCTTATTCCTGCTGGTGGTGGTTGTAAGGAAATGGCACAAAGAGCATCATCGGCTATGATAAGTAATGAACTGATGCCTCACATCAAAAACTATTTTGAAACGATTGCTCAGGCGACTGTTGCAGCTAGTGCAATAGATGCGATACGCCTTGGCTTTTTAACTTCTTCGGATGTTTGGGTGATGAATCAAGAAGAAGTGCTTTTTGGCGCAATTGCGCAAATTAACGCGCTTGTGGCCGCTAACTACTCTCCCCCATTGAAGGCACTGCTTAAGGTCGCAGGGAGAGAGGGGCATGCTATGTTAGAGGCTGGGTTAGTCAATTGGAAAGAAGGAGGGTTTATTTCTGAGCATGACTATCTTATTGGGAATATTTTGGCCTCGGTATTATGCGGTGGAGATGTCAACGAAGGAGAGTACGTTGATGAGGCTTGGATGTTACGGTTAGAGAAGAATGCGTTTATGAGCTTGGTTGATACACCCTTAACAATCGCGAGAATGACATCTCTTTTAGAAACTGGTAAGCCATTACGGAATTAGCCAGTAGGAGTATACCAAATGACAGACGTTTATATTGTTGATATCACAAGAACCCCTGTTGGGAAAGCGCCTCGAGGCGTCTTTAGAAACACCTTACCAGATGATTTATTAGTTCACGCACTACGTGCTCTTACAGCCAATCATCCATCCGTTGATTGGAATGCTATTTCTGATGTGGTGATTGGATGTGCAATGCCTGAAGCTGAGCAGGGAATGAACATTGCTCGTATCGCAACATTGCTTGCAGATCTTCCAATATCTGTGCCCGCCATGACCATTAATCGATTTTGCTCATCAGGAGTTCAAAGTATTGCTACCGCTATAGCATCCATGGCTCACTTTGATAAGCCATTGGCACTTGCCGGAGGGGTAGAGAGTATGTCAAAGGTGCCGTTAGGGGGGAACAAATATACAGCTAATCCTGCTATTTTTAACAACGAGCATATTGCTATTGCCTATGGCATGGGTATTACTGCGGAGCATGTTGCAACTCAATGGCATATTTCGCGTGAACAGCAAGACCAATTTGCCTTTGAAAGCCACCAGAAGGCTCTCAACGCCGAAAGAAACGGGTATTTTAAGCAAGAGATCTCACCTATTGAAATTGTTCATCGTAAACCTTGTCTGCAAAACCTAGAGATTATTACTGAGCATAAAATTGTTTCTAAAGATGAAGGTCCAAGGGCTGACACATCATATGAAGCTCTAGCTCGATTAAGGCCTGTTTTTAGCGCACGAGGAACAGTGACTGCAGGAAATAGTTCACAAATGAGCGATGGAGCTGCTATTACATTATTAGCGAAAGAAGAGGCCTTGAAAACTTATCAGTTAACGCCAATAGCAAGAATGTTAAGTTATGCCGTGGTTGGCGTTCCGCCAGACATTATGGGTATTGGTCCAGTGCATGCTATACCACTCGCTTTAAAGCAAGCGGGCTTAACGCTTGAACAAATTGATTGGATTGAGCTTAATGAAGCATTTGCTGCACAAGCTTTGGCAGTTATTAAAACGCTTCATCTGCCCATGGAAAAAGTAAATCCATTGGGTGGTGCTATTGCACTAGGGCATCCGCTAGGTGCAACAGGAGCCATTAGAACGGCAACCCTCTTGCACGGTCTTAAACGTACCAAGGGGCGTTATGGCATGGTTACCATGTGCATTGGTACGGGTATGGGTGCTGCTGCTATCTTTGAAGTTCTGTAACCAGTTTTTTATTTAACAGCGCTGGGGAAATCTGCGTTGCAATCATATTTTGCATCACCAGCTAAAAACGTTTGGCAGCTTTTATTTATTGTATATCTTACAGACGCTGGATTAGATATTGATGAGTTTTCTGTAGAATATAGTTGCCAAATGATAACCCCATCACTCGAATTTTGTTGTTGGGTGATCGTATCGACGAGCGCATTTGTTAAGGGAAGTTGGCCGTTGATATTCTTAGGATATGCAGGTTGATTGACTTCAAAACCAAACTGAATTTTAGGATTAATCTTGAACTTCGCAGGCAGAAATCGAACTTTGCCAATATTGTCAACAGATAAATCCGCGAGTTTCTCCTGATCTGCTTTTAACCATTGCTTATAATCCTTCATGTAAGCAGTGACTTGCCCAGGTAAATCTAGTGGACCACCGCCGAAAGGTGCACACATCTGTGCATTATCACCGCATAGGTCATAAGTCATCAGGCCTAAGCTATCAAAGCGATCAACGATAGCCCTGTCTTTGTCAGTCAAGTGGTACCAAAGTCCTTTTAAATTACCTTTCCACCAAACGCCCCCTTTAGTATAAATGTCAGGGTTATTGTCACCGTAAACAAAGCCTGTGGTAGGCCTAGCACCAACAGGAGGTGCTGCAGTTGCAAATAACAAGCCCCCGGCGTCTTTATTATCAACAATTGCATGTAAAATAGCATCCACTTTGTCGACTGTTTTAGGCATAACATAAGCACTACCTGATTGGGTACCATATTTCATTAAATTAGCATAAGTTGGGCCACCGGCATCAATGATGCTTCTTGCAATTTCAGTTGACCAATCAGCAGTTGAACTTGGCCCCCACTGAACAGCATAGAGATCAGCATGCCAGAACTCTTCATAATCAAAATCTAAACCATCTATCTTGAGATCATTGGCAAGTTTAACTAAATTTTGATACGAAACATTTGCCGTTGCTGCTTCTTGAGGATTGGTTGGGTCAGGAAAATAATCGTAGTGCATTTTGTTTTCAGCTGAGGGAGGAGGACCACAGGCATCTCTTGCAACATCGAAATTACAGCTGTAATTCCAACCACCCACGGATAAGAAGGTCTGAATATTTTTCTCTTTAGACAATTGTATTGCTTGTTTTAGTTGTTGAAATGCCTCCACCCCTTGACCATTGCCTTCATCAAAAAACCCAAGGATGCCAGTATTTGCAAGGTTTCCTGGTGTATATTTGGTTAACGTTGGCTTGACAAATGAAAATACAATTCGATTAAAGTTTGGCTTACTAACTAGCGCTAAATCATCGACATACCGCTGTAATTGAGCAGGCTCATCAATCAATAGATATACGGTTACGACTTTTTTTGCAGTTGGATGAGTGGCTGAAGAAGGAGGGGGCGGGGTGTCAGTGCTCGAGTGGGATGTTAAGGGGGTAAGAATAATTGCCAACAAAAACAAGGTTACATTAAAATCACGTCGTTTGAATGCGTTCATGATGCACCAATAAATGTCAGTTTGATTTACTATAGACCACGATTGCGATTATTGTCAACAATATTTATCTCAGCATACTTACCTCCATTTTGAGTTTCGATTCATATTTCAGTGCCAGGGTTTTCGACAGCACTGCAGGCGATAGAAGGGGCGCGACATATTCTCTTCAGCAAAATAACGCGCAGTTTTAGCAAAAGCTCTTGTTACAGACTAGACTTTCTGTCAAATTTAAAAACCTGAGCATTGAAGATAATTCTCCGTTCTTGGGGTATGTAAACCTACACTTTGAAAAGATTTATGTTTTGTAAAATATAACGATGTTTATGTTTGAAGAAATAATAAGCATACATTATAATATTTCTCCTAAAAGAGGACGTCTGTGTTTGGGATTTAGATAATCAGGATATTTTCTCAAATTAAGTGACAGGTAAAATTTAGACATTTGAATAAAAGATCCGTGGATATTTGTTCATGAATTTTTCTTAATCTAAGCATTGGAGTCGTATCAATGAAATTAATGTTATCTCAGATCCATGGTGTAATCATTGCGAGCGAGAGTATAGAAGTGGCAGCATCGATTGTGGGTTGTGCAGCTGATGTATTAAAAGATCACTTGGCGAAATATACTTATCAACAACGAGTATTAACTTTTTCTATGATGAAAGAGATAGAATTAGATGATGCGCTAGGAATATTTAAAGAATTTTACACAATGGAGGCGACGATTGATATCATTCCTCGATCACAAAAATCTCAACCGATTCCTCGGCTATCAACAGCACCTGTTCTTTCTGCTCTACCTGCTCTACCTGCTCTACCTGCTCTTAGGACAAGGGCGGAGGTCTTAGAAGAAAGGGCCCGACAGATTAGAGCTGCTAAAAGGAATCTGGATACAAATGGTCCTTCGGAAGTGTTTCAGCCACCAAAGAGAGCGAGAGGACCAGTTGTTCGTCGCTCTAAATTGTCAGATACTTCACCAATGCAGATGCTTCCTCACTTAAGTTTTCATGCTAGAACACCAAACATGTTTGATCCTGAATTGACTAGTGTTGCTGGTTTCGATGGTGGTTGCGCACAGCAAAGCTATGTTTTTAATTCTCCCAGTCCTGCTGCTACAGTAGATCAATTTTATGATTCTAGTTCTTTAATTCTACCCTCAAGTGACTTCAGCACTTTTCTGGACGATGCTTCAAAGAGCGCGGGGGTAGTTAATCATAGCGAGGATGGACAAAACGACCCGATGATAGCTTTAGGAGGAGGGCATGAGCAGAGAATTAAACCTTCAGTCAGCGAGATGGGTATGTTTACTACAGTAGGCTCGGAATTTGCACCTAGTATGATTATAGATTTATCGAGCGAAGGGAACAAAATACCTTAAAACAATGAGTGGAGATAATTATATTATCTCTATCCTCCTCTCCTGAATACATTCTAATTGAGTGTTTCTGGCATTGGTTAAAACATAGGTGTATGGAGTTAAGTCACATATACATATGGGGGAGCAGATAACACAAAGTTTCAAATTAATCTGGTAATATCAGGATGGAAATACTAGGGAGTAACTGTCATTGCTCCCTAGCTTTAGCAAGATTCATGAAGTGACTCTTCAAAGTCCAAATTTACGTAATTTACCGACCCGCCTTGGGTTTTCAAATGGGGCGCTCGTTAGTCATTTGGTTGAATTTTGCACTAGAACAATCCAAGATGCACTGTGATGCACATCATTTTTAATGGGTTTAAATAACCCCGAAATTTAATATTGTTGAGAGAAGAAGTGGCGCGAAGAATCTATGGAATATATTATGATCTTCCGACGGCTGAACTTTTGGATCAAGCAAGTAATGTAATGGCTTCATCTATGGGGGCTCGCGAAAGTAGTCGATGCTGAGCCGATGGATACAGATACAGGTATTTTGGATGCCCAGTCACAGAGAGAAAATATAAAAGACAGAGTTCGTCTTCAGAGTTGACTTCGCCGACTTTTTTAATGAATCGTATAAATGGTTGAAAAATTACCTGCAGGTCCTGAAGTTATATCATGGCCGACAATCCAAGTCCGACCATGATGCTTATGGTTTTGAATGGGTTTAGCCAAACGTGTAATTTAATATTGTTGAGAGAAGTTATGCCTAAGAAGACTTGTTTGAATGAACTTACTTTAGCTCAGATACATCAAGAAATTTATCATAGTGCAAGTTTAACTGCAGCAGCGGCTCGGCTTGGGGTCAAAGATACGACGCTTGCAAGTCATTTGGGGAAATTTGAGCATCAAGGTAATGTATTAACTTATAAATTTTTAAAAGGAATTCCCTTGGCAAATGGATCTGACACTTTTGGTGACCGTTATCAATCACTGATGGTGACTTCTCAAGTTGAACTAAAAAAATTTACTTTTAGACAGGTGCATGAAGCGATTCAAAATAGCATAAAATTAACTGAGGCAGCAGGTCGTCTTGGGGTTTTAAGTGTTACACTTGTGACTCATTTGGGTAAATTTTCTTATCAAGGTAATTCATTGAGTTATAAATTTTTAAAGGAAATTCCATTGGAAAATGGAGCTGACACTTTTGGTGCTTGTTATGAATCACTGATGGAGGCTCCTCGAGTCGACTTAAAGGCATGTACCTTAAGAATGGTACATGAAGCGATTCAAAAAAGCAGAAGTTTAAGTGAGGCAGCGGGTCGCCTTGGCGTTTCAAATGCCACCCTTGCGAGTCATTTGGGCAAGTATTTATATCAAGGTAGTCCATCAAATTATAAAATTTTAAAGGGAATTCCCTTGGAAAATGGAGCTGACACTTTTGGTGAGTGTTATGAGTCACTGATGGATGCTTCTCCAGTGAATTTAAAGCTACTTACCTTAAGACAGGTGCACGATGTGATCCAACAAAGCACAAGCTTGCGTGATGCAGCGACCCGATTTGGAGTTTTTTATGATACGCTCTCACGCCATTTAGGTAAATTTATGCATCAAGGTAATTCATTAACTTATGAATTCCTAAAAGGAGTCTCCTTAGATAAAGGGCCTGAAATTTTTGGTGATAGTTACGAATTGCTGATGGATGCCTCTCGAGTGAATTTAAATACACTTACCTTAAGACAGGTACACGATGCGATTCATCAAAGCGAAAATTTAAGTAAGGCAGCGACCCGACTGGGGGTTTTTGCAGGCACCCTAGCGCTTCATTTAGGTAAATTTATTCATGGAGATCATCCATTGACTTACGCCGCTTTAAAGGGAATTCCCTTGGAAAATGGTCCCCAAGTTTTTGGTGATTGTTATGAATCTCTGATGGAAGCCACTCGTGTGGAGTTGAAGAAGCTTCCCTTGAAACTGGTACATGAAATGATTCATCAAAGCACAAGCTTACTTGATGCAGCAAATCGCCTTGGGGTAACAAGAACGACATTAAAATCACATTTACACTGTTGTCTACCTCAAGCGATAGAGGGGGGGGTATTTTGTTTCTTGAAGAAATTGACTGTAGAAGACGCGCATCTAAAGTATGGGTTTTCTTACTATCTCCCGACAGCTGAATTAATGGGTCAACCAAGTGATGCAATGCCGTCGCTTATGGAGGGACTTGAGAAGGGGGTCGATGATGAGGTTATGGATACGGATGTGTTCGATGTCTCGGCATGGAAAAAAATTAGAAAAAGAAAAAACGCATCTTCAGGGCTAGGCTACCCGACTTTTTTTAATCAGTCGGACATGCGGTTGAAAAAATCACCAGTGAATCCTTCAGTTGAGTTTCGACCGGCAAGTCAAGTTGGTTTTTGATGCTTATTGTATTTTATGGGGTTGTGTTAATTAGTGATTTAATATCGTTGAGATAAGTTATGCCTAAAAAAATTCATTTGCATAAGTTTACTATGGCTCAGGTGCATCAGCATATTTTTCAAAGTGAAAGTTTAACTGATGCAGCGGATCGTCTTGGGGTTAAGGCTTCTACACTTTCTTGTCATTTAAGAAAATTTATGTATCAAGATAATTCATTAACGTATGAATACTTAAAAGGAATTTCCTTGGAAGAAGGAGCTCAAATTTTTGGTAGGCGTTATGAGTCACTGATGGAAGCTTCTCGAGTGGATTTAAAGAAGCTTACTTTAAGAGTGGTGCATGAAGAGATCCAACAAAGCACAAATGCAACTAATGCAGCAGGTCGCCTCGGGGTCAAGCCTCGGACGCTTGCGAGTCATTTGGGTAGATTTATGTTTCAAGGTAATTCATTGAATTATCAATTTTTTAAGGGAATTTCCTTGGAAAAGGGGGCTCAAATTTTTGGTGAGCGTTATGAGTCACCGATGGAGTTTTCTCGAGTGGACTTAAAAAAGCTTACCTTAAGAATGATCCATGAGGCGATTCAATATACCGACAGTTTAGATCAAGCAGCGATTCGCCTTGGGGATAATACTTCTACGTTTGCCAGTCATTTGGGTAAATTTTTTTATCAAGGTGATTCAATAACCTATGAATTTTTAAAGGCACTTTCGTTAGAAAATGGAGCTGAAATTTTTGGAGCGCGTTATGAGTCACCGATGAATGCTCTTCGCATGGATTTAAAAAAGCTTACTTTAAGACTGGCGCACGAAGTGATTAAACAATCCACAAGCTTATCTGATGCAGCGGGTCGTCTTGGGGTACAACCTCCTACGCTTGCGTGTCATTTGATTAAATGTATCCATCAAGGTCATTCATTAACGTATGATTTGTTAAAGGAATTTTCCTTAGAAAATGGAGCTGAAATTTTTGGTGAAAGTTATGATTTACCAATGGAGGTTTCTCGAATTGACTTAAAAATGCGTACTTTAAGAATGGTGCATGAGGCGATTCAACTAAGCGAAAGTTTAAGTGGTGCAGCGAGTCGCCTTGGCGTTTTAGATGCCACGCTTGCGAGACATTTGGGTAAATTTTTGCATCAAGGTAATCCATTAACTTATGAATTTTTAAAGGGAATATCCTTGGCAAATGGGGCTCAAACTTTTGAGGAACGTTATGATTCACTGATGGATGCTTCTCGAGTGGATTTAAATAAATTTACCTTAAGACAGGTGCACGATGTGATTCATCAAAGCGCAAGTTTTCGTGGCGCATCGGGTCGCCTTGGAGTTTTTCATAGCACTCTCGCGAGACATTTGGGTAGATTTTTGCATCAAGGTAATTCATTAACTTATGAATATTTAAAAGGAATTTCCTTGGAAGAAGGAGCTCAAATGTTTGGTGAGCGTTATGAGTCAACGATGGCGATTTCTCGAGTGGACTTGAAGAAATTAACCTTAAAAATGGCGCACAAAGCGATTCAACAAAGCACAAGTTTATCTGATGCAGCGTGTCGTCTTGGGGTATATGATGGTACGCTTAGGAGTCATTTGGGTAAATTTAAGTATCAAGGTAATTCATTAACTTATGAATACTTAAAAGGAATTTTCTTGGAAGAAGGAGCTCAAATGTTTGGTGAGCGTTATGAATCACCGATGTTGGTTTCTCGAGTGGACTTGAAGAAATTTACCTTAAATATGGTGCACAATGTAATTCAACAAAGCACGAGCTTATCTGATGCAGCGGGTCGCCTTGGGGTTAGAGGTGAAGCGCTTGCGAGTCATTTGGGTAAATTTATACATCAAGGTACCCCATTGACTTATCCATTATTAAAAGGAATTTCCTTAGAAAATGGAGCTGGTATTTTTGGTGAGCGATATGAATCACCGATGGATGTTTCTCAAGTGGATTTATCGATGTGCACTATTTTGGATATTCATAAAGAATTTCTTATGAGTAAAAGCATTTCTGAGGTGGCTTCTCGCTTTGGAGTGGACAAAGTGAATTTGAAAAAACACTTATACTGGTGTCTACCTCATGCGAGGGAAGGGGATGTATTTCGCTTTTTGAATAAATTGACTGAAGAAGAGGCGCGTCGAAAGTATGGGTTATCTTATAATCTCCCGATAGCTCAACTCCTGGCTCAGGCAAATGATGCGATGGATTCACCTATGGAACGGCTCGAGAAGGAAGTCGATGTTGAGGACATGGATACATACCCCAAGATGTTGGATACTGAACCACCGAGAACAAGTAAGAAGAGAAAGGAAAAGACTTTGCCGACCTTTTTTAATCAATCGGACAAGGGGTTGAAAAAAGCACGAGCGGAAGGTTTAGTTCAGTCTCGGCCAATAATAGAACCCAGCCCCTGAAGCAGACCGTAGTATGTAATTAAAAAATTAGGGGCTGTGTTGTGGGCAACGAACCCCATCGCTCAAGTCCAACCGCCGTTTTTGTAACAGTATTGGTAGGTGCTCACTGAGCGCTTTAAAATTGCTGGTTCCTACTTTATATAAGACGGATAAAGCCTCCAAATTATTGACGACCCCAGCGCCTGGGGACTTTGATATGGAGGGTATTCCTCGGAAATTATATACAGCGAAATGGACCCCCAACCTAGTATTGTGTGAAAGCGGGAACCACGGTGGACGAGTATCTGATAAAAATATTCTGAGCAGAAGAGACCGTGAAAAGTCTGCGCTATTAAATGGTTTGTTACCATCAAATATTTTTTCCTCACAATATTGCTGAGCAATATGAGCAGGAACTAGGCGATGTAACTGGCCTACAGTTTTACACCAATAGTCTTCTAATTGCATCCAATCCCAGCTATCAAGGCTTTTGATATAAATATCCAGGGCATTGATTAATGGTTTCAAATCAAAGTGATGTTCAGCTGGGATTACCTCACCACCCAGGGTGTAGTCAACGCCATGAGTCTCTGCAACTTCCTTATATTGTTGCAGCATTTCTTCTCTTATGGCATCTGCCTCGGCATAATCTTTACTAGACGCGTTTTGCAACGACTCCAACATCATACCCCACATGTGCCAATCCAGTGCCCATATCGAGTATTGAAAAGGCGAGATATCAGTAAATGTGCGGCCAGAATAATCGGTGACCTGGGTGCGAGTGACTAAGGCACGAAGAAAGCTTGGCGATAATTTGATCAGTTGCTTTACGGTTTCTTCTTCGCCGTGTGCGACAATTAATGCAGTCAGGGGTGCGGGCTCGACTGGAAGTCGAATGCTATTGGGTCGTGTCGGAAAAAAACCAAGAGCAGGCGCATCATTTGCCCGAAGGAGGTACTCAAGCTGTCCTGATTTGGTTGCTGCTACCAAGGCGTCACTGACAAATTCAATACTAGGTTTATTATCTCCCGTTAAATGGATAAGTTGTTTTACGGTGTCCCATTGAGAGGCACCAATAGCCATTTTCAATAGATGGTTCACTGCTGCTTGATTCAGCATATTTTTTTTGAATAGATATTGGATGAATAAGCTATTCGCCTTTTTTTCTGCTAATTCAATAATGCTGTGACCTCCATAATCCTTTGATGCCCAATCTACACGGTTGATGGGTGGGGCTTCAATTAATTGGATAGCCTGAGCCCAGAGCATCTCATTTTCAATAGATGCCAAGAGTTCAATCAGTGTTCGTTCTTGATCACTGACAGAGTCCTCGGGGTAGTTCTGTAATTCCACTGGAAAGAAGTTGCTGAGGATGGCTTGTAAATTAAGGGGGGCGACTTGATATTCTGGCAAAATAACTTTCAACTCAAATTGGGCTTTTTCATGGGCAGCTGCGGCAGCTTTAACTACATTAACGTAAAACGCATACTTATCGAGTGGAAAATCGCTAGCTAAATCCAGTGATATTTCTTTTAATGTGTTTTGTCTCCTAGATAAAGAGTGCCAGGCATCAACAAGCGCAATAAACGTATCGGGTGTCAATCCCTCAGGTGATGCAATTGTGGTTATTATGGATTGATTTAAAAGGTCTGCAAGCTGTGTTGTTTGTTCCTGAAGTAGTTCTTTGAGTCTTGGGGCATCTGCGACTGATCGTAGTGTTTCAATGAGTCTTGCGTCATCGAGATTGGGCGAATTCATGAGTACTCCAATTATTTTATCAAAAACCAATACTTTGATTTCGAAGGCTTCGCAGCGATAGTTAAGTTGATCCAGAATAGTTCTTAGCAATATCATTTGCTCAAATAAATTATCGTTAGGCTTGATGCTTGCAATATAGCGTTGAACGAGTTCCAAATTAAGTTTCTCGAGCAATAGTGGTTTGAAAGGGATTAAGTGAAATATGGCAAAGCTGCCAGATTCTATAAGCGTATTGATAGTTGCCTCCTGCAAGAGCTCGGCCATCGTTCTCAAAAGAGAATCTTGGTTCTCTCTTGCGAGCACGTTTAATAGTTGCATTAGCGCTCGATCTGATAGGCCATCATCGGTAAGATGGTTAAATTGGTATTCTAAAATTTGTTTGACGGATGCATCATGACTTGTGCGGTAATAATTCAGAAGATTGAATAAAAACCTTTGGTCAAATAAACGATAAAAGAGTTTGAAATGCTCTGGTGGCGGCACTGCATCGAACGCAACAGGGTGTGTCTCAACCACTTTTAGCTGATAGCGTTTTTCTGTTCCATCTAAAGCATAAGATTCAAAATATCTTGTATTGCATGCTTCTCCTGCTTGTTCAGCTGACTCAGCCACATGCAGTTCAGCCTGTGTCATGACAGATATAAGGTGCGCTGTATTGACCAAGGAGATGGCTTGCTCAAATTTACCTAATAACGCATAGAGTTGCGTGATTGGGTTATCGTGACTTCTCATAAAGCCGGCATGGGTAAGAAAAAACTCATGGAGAAGGCCGCTTTGGATAATTTTATCATCGATCTCACTCATTTCGTCCGATGTTGACGGGTGCTCCAGCAGACAAAGAATAAAAGCAGCTGTTCGTTGTGGGTTATAATAAAATTCACTAAATAAGGAAATTAAACCAAGTGGATTTTCAACCAATTTGAAAAGGTCGCGCGATTCTTGCAGATAGTGTTCGACAAGAACTTTGGCAATTGCGAGGCGTGGTTCTTGAGAGATTAATAGTAGTTTTTTTTCCGTTGCCTCATCTTCATACCATGTCACCGCAGCAATGGGATTTGACGCCATCCATGCTGTATAGATGGTGTTGAATGCTTCTAAAGGATGGGTTGCTGTTTCTAGCTGAATCAAAAGGTAGTTTAGGGTCAGTTGCAATGGATGTTGTTGTTCCTCCTTTGTCACCTGCTCAAGGATAAACCCAATAAAATGACTTAATCCAGTATAATCCTCTGAGTTATCGAACCAGGCTAATTTTAAATCTTCGACCTTTGGTATGTGTTGGAGGTGCTTAATATGGGCCACTTTTCTCATAAAAAAGAGTTGATTCTTTTTAGATTGCATGATTGCGTCTAGTATTACTATGGGTGAAAAAGCTATGTCACTTAACGTGGGGAAGGGCGTGTTCGGTTTGCTACGCAGCCATTGATATAGTCTTACAACATGAGGAATGGCCATCGCCCAACTCCATTTAAATATCGACCAAGATTGTTAATTATACATCACCGCCTCTCGCGTGCATCTGTTATTTT
This sequence comes from Legionella sp., assembly GCA_044233795.1. GTDB lineage: Bacteria > Pseudomonadota > Gammaproteobacteria > Legionellales > Legionellaceae > JBIIJL01. Next base: position 41,469 of record JBIIJL010000007.1, read on the forward strand.
ATTCACATTAAACTTTATCAAAAAATAGCACATAGTGTTATAAAAAAAACGTTATTGAGTATGCTTTATCGTGCCTCGACAATCAAAATACGGCCTTAATGCTTATTCATTATTAATGGGGTAAGTTAAACCAGTAACTAAATAGAGTGGGGAGAAATTATGTTTAGAAGAAATGGTTCGGATGATCGTTTTTTTCGTCGAGATATGTCTCAGACGGCGCATGTAGCGACTCTACAAACCATTGGGGTACCTCAAGATCCTCAATTAACATATGCATCTTTGAGAGGCATTTCCTTAGAAATGGGGCCTTAAATATTTGGTGGTCAATTAAGAACGCGGCACGAAGCGACTCAAGATAGCACAAACTCAACTGTGGTAGAGGAAAATGATAAGACTATGGTGGTGCGTTTATAGAAGCCGCTCCAAAGTGCCTGGTTAAAAATAGAACGACAATCAATTTCTCCTCTGGAATCACTTTGCTTAACCCATTTATTAAGCATTGTTGCATTATAATAAAGGACACAATCAGCCAACACCCTAGCCGATTCGTTCCATACTGAAATTTGGGTTTCGTCAGTGCCTCTAAAATGTCGGCCAATAACGCGCTCGATCTGACGTCGTAATTGATGGTATGCTTCACCTCGCCCAAGCGAGCCTTGAATCGATTGTCTATAGATCAAATCACTAATGTAATTCAGAAGGTGATCCGTCATTAACACGGCGTTCATTTCCCACAGGGCTCGCTTTGTCCTGCTGGCATATTGCTGAGAGCTTAATTTTGTGATGATGTTAGTCTGCTTGGTTTCTCCCATCAATAAGGACGCAAAAATATGCTGGATATTATCCTCTTCAGATAAAATTAATTTCTCATTCAGCTTTTTATCTGGTTTGATGAGGCAATCTTTGAATCGAGATGGATCAGAGAAGCAAATAATAGAATCGCTTTTATCACCTAATGATTGGTAACGTGGGGCATACAAGCGTTCAATTAGATGAAGCAGTAAGAAATTCAGTTGATTACTCCTTCCCTATTGCTTGAAAAAATATCGGGCTGAATTTCTGATGTATTCTTGTAAATGAGATCGAAAAAAAAGCGACGTTCATGCTCTACTGCCGTCTTTGGTCTGCTTTAGTTTGACATAGGCGTTTTCTCCACTAGCGATAGCCTCATTGACTGGTAAGCGGTGAATTAACCCCACCTACAAATAGCCATTAAAACACTAGATACTCCTGAGAAAATAAAGCGCGAGGAGTATACCGATGCAAACCCAAATGAAAAAACAGGTTGACTGTGA
>JBIIJL010000058.1:0-14566 GCA_044233795.1 Legionella sp.
AATATAGCGTTACGAACCTAAACGGTATAACTTCTGTTCGTCGAAAAAGAGGAGTTTACCAATGACTAAAAAAGTCTATAGAGTAGGAATATTTTATTGGATAATTTATTTGGCTGGGTATGGTCAAGTTCTTTTTTTGTATGTACTGAGAATAACTGTTATGATTCACGGCCTTTAATGAATATTATTTAGACTATGTACGAAAAAAATGCCGTATTAACACCCTTATTACAAGCCATAGAAGAAATGCATGCCATCGATGTTACTGTCATCGATGTGAGTGCGCAAACCACTGTCACTGATTTTATGGTGATTTGTGGTGGACGATCTTCGCGCCATGTCAAAGCCATCGCACAACTAGCACTTGAACGCATGAAAGCTCAAGGCTTCAATGCATTAAGCGATAACGGTGTTAACAGTGGTGATTGGGCGTTGGTTGACTTTGGCGATGTCGTATTGCATGTGATGCAAGCCGAAATTCGTGCATTTTATAATTTAGAAGGTTTGTGGCAAAATTTTTGATGCTTAAGTTAACAGGCCACGCGCATTAGCATGCTAAAAATAACCTTAGTCACAATGGGTCATAAGATGCCTTCCTGGGTAGAGGATGGCGTCGCTGAATATAGCAAACGTTTACAAGAGCACGTCACATTCAATCTCATTGAAATCCCGCTCTTAAAACGCGGGAAAAACCAAGCCTTGATGGCTATTTTAGACAAAGAAGCGGAAATCATGTCTGCAGCTATTCCTTCCCAAGCAAAACTCATCGCCCTTGATAGTAGAGGTATCTCATTCACCAGCGAAGAATTGGCGGAAAATATCGCCCTTTTGCAACACAAGACCAGCCATCTTTGCTTTCTTATTGGCGGACCTGAAGGATTAAGCAAAACCCTACTGACAAAAGCGCGCGAGCATTGGTCTTTATCAAAGCTCACATTACCGCATACTCTGGTCAGAATAACTGTATTGGAAGCTCTCTACCGAGCGTTTGCGATTTTAAATCACCATCCATACCATAAATAATATGAAATTATCGCGCGCTAACAGATCATCGATAACCGAACGTTTCGAAGCTCAGCAGCAATCCTTCCGCCTAAGCATGCTTATGGCTTTCATGTTCATGTTATCGCTTATCTTAGTTTTGCGTCTCGCCTATTTGCAATTTTCGCAATACAAACACTATGCGACCATGTCTTTAAAAAACCAGATGAGTATTACCCCCATCGCACCCCCAAGAGGAGTGATTGTCGATAGAAATGGCATCATTCTTGCAGATAACATCCCTGTGTATGTCTTAGAAATTATCCCTGAACACATCAAAAACATGAGCGACACTCTTAAACGCCTACAAGAACTTATCCCCTCGATCACTTCTGATGATCTTGATAATTTTAATCGCGAAAGAAAGCAAAATCGTTCTTATGTTCCTATCCCCTTTAAGCTTAAATTAAGCCAAGAAGAAGTTGCCACTTTTGCGAGCAATCAATATCAATTTCCTGGGGTGAGCATTAAGGCTCGGCTGATGCGTTATTATCCTCTGGGGCCAGTAGCCGCTCATGCGCTCGGCTATGTAGGGCGAATCAATGAAGAAGAATTAAAAAGTGTTGATCCGACCAACTATCGAGCGACTAATTTCATCGGCAAAACAGGTATAGAAAAATACTACGAATCAATCCTTCATGGCACTGTTGGTTACCAACAAGTTGAGACTGATGTCAGCGGAAGGACCTTGAGAATCCTAAGCAAGCAAGCTCCTATTGCCGGAAAAAAACTCTATTTAACCCTTGATGCACGACTAGAACAAGCGGCCTTTGACGCTATGCAAGACAAGAGAGGAGCATTGGTTGCGATCAACCCACAGGATGGTGGTATTTTAGCCATTGTGAGCGCACCCAGTTTCGATCCCAATTTATTCGTCAATGGCATTGGGCAACAAGACTATAAATCACTATCCACAAACCCAGATCGACCGCTATATAACCGAGCAGTACGAGGACTTTATCCACCAGCCTCAACGATAAAGCCATTTATTGCCATTGCAGGCCTTGATAAGGGTATTATTACCAACGATACCAAAATCTACGATCCAGGATATTATCGTTTACCACAAATAACGCATAAATACCGCGATTGGCGACGAGGTGGACATGGAGTCATCAACATTAAACGCGCCATTACAGTCTCTTGTGATACTTATTTCTATCAACTGGGCAACAGGATGGGCATATCTGCTATCGAAGACATGCTCACGCGATTTGGCTTTGGACAACTTACTCATGTTGACTTACTTGAAGAGACTTCCGGAATTGTCCCAAGCCCCCATTGGAAAAAAGCCAGTAAAGGCGTTTCTTGGTACCCAGGCGATACCCTGATCACATCCATTGGGCAAGGGTTCATGCTAGCAACTCCCCTGCAGCTTGCGAATGCAACAGCCTCGCTAAGCCTACAAGGACACCGATTTCGCCCACACCTACTCTATAAAACTATGCAAGATCGAGGACAACTTAAAGAAATCAAACCAGAAGAAGAATACCCCATTTCACTTAAAGACAACAATTATTGGGCAATTATCAGTGATGCAATGCAGGCGGTAATCAAAAGTGACGAAGGGACAGCATACCGTTTTGGTCGCATTGTACCCTACTCAGTTTCCGGAAAAACTGGTACAGCTCAAGTATTTGGCGGAACTCAATATGAAAAGGCGCGATTATCCATCATGCCTGAAGCACTGCGCGATCACTCTCTATTTATTGCCTATGCACCAGTAGAGCAGCCAGAAATAGCCATTGCTGTTCTCGTAGAAAATGATGTGGTTGCATCAGCTGTAGCTCGTAAAGTCCTGGATGCCTATTTTGCGTTTAAAGAGGAACATCATGATAATTAACAGTTCTCGCCCAACCTATCGGTTTACTGGGAAATCTTTGCATATTGATGTACCTCTTTTGGGTTTGTTGATACTGCTTCTTGGCTTTGGATTAGTGATTTTATATAGTGCATCTAACCAAGATATAGGCATGGTGTTACGCCAAGCGCTGCGTTTAACCTTAGCATTGGTCATCATGGTAATCTTTGCGTTTATACCACCTCATAAATACAAATTGTGGACACCTTGGCTTTACGGTGTCGGTTTTTTACTTCTGATTGCCGTGATGGTCATAGGCAAAATAGGTAAGGGCGCTCAACGCTGGCTTGATTTAGGCATATTTAGATTTCAACCTTCAGAGATCATGAAATTGGCCGTGCCGATGATGGCCGCATGGTATGTCGATCGAAGGCCGCTACCCATTCATCTTAAATCCTTGACATATGTTGCCCTATTCATTTTTATCCCAGCTTTGCTCATTGCAAAGCAACCTGATTTGGGAACAGCCATTATGGTGGTAGCCGCGGGACTTTGCGTAATTTTTTTAGCAGGAATTCAACTACGAATCGTGCTCATGCTAGTGCTCCTCGTCGGCGCAGCACTCCCTTTACTTTGGCATGTCATGCATGACTACCAAAAGCAGCGAATTATTACGCTCATTAATCCAGAACAAGATCCGCTTGGAACCGGCTATCACATCATTCAATCGAAAATTGCCATCGGATCGGGAGGGGCTTTTGGAAAAGGATGGCTAAATGGGAGTCAATCACACCTTAATTTCTTGCCAGAGCATGCGACTGATTTTATTTTTGCAGTGAGTAGTGAAGAGTTTGGCTTTGTTGGCAATTTGATTCTCATAGGTCTAATTGTGTTGATTTCGCTGCGTTGCCTTAAGATCGCAAAAAATGCTCAAACCTGTTATACAAGGCTATTGGCTGCCAGTTTGGCAATGAGTTTTTTTCTATCAGCCTTCGTCAATATCGGCATGGTCATGGGAATCTTACCTGTGGTTGGGATTCCATTACCTTTGGTGAGTTATGGTGGCACTGCGATGCTGACTTTCCTTGCCAGTTTTGGTATTTTAATGTCCATAAGCTCCCACCGAATTTTGTTTAATAGTATGGATTAAGATACCAGTAGACACGCTACTGGCGCATAGCTTCGGCGATGTATGGCACAAGGTCCTAGTCGCTCTAACGCTTCTCTATGCGCCAGTGTTGGATAGCCTTTATGGGATAAAAATCCATAGCCTGGATATACTGTATCCATTTCTTCCATCTCTTGATCGCGTAGTACTTTTGCCAGAATGGAAGCCGCACCAATCTCAGCCACAAGTTGATCACCTTTCACAATTGCCTCGCAAGGAATGGCAAGCTCTGGGATGTATAATCCATCAATCAATACCTTCTCGGGAGGAACAGGCAGGGCAAGAATTGCGCGCTTCATGGCCAATAGGGTCGCATGATGAATATTTAGTGTATCAATTTCGTGCACCTCTGCCCGACCATAAGCGTAGCAAAGGGCTTGTTCACGAATCGTTAGTGCCAGAGCTTCACGTTGACGAGCACTCAATTTCTTAGAATCAGTCACGCCTTTAATCGGTTGACCGAATATGACCGCAGCGGTCACCACAGGACCTGCTAAAGGCCCTCTCCCAACCTCATCCACACCTGCCACTAACACCACGCTCTTACTCCTTTTTAATGCAATGAAGGGGAACATACTAGGGGTGTAGTCAAGCCGAAGCACGAAGGCCTGGGGGCAATTGTCAACACGCCCAAGAAGTTAGAACAAAAATACGAACTAACTAGGTAACGTCCCTGAAGTGTTTTTTTCAGTATTTTCAACAGAAAATGCATTTACAGCTGCCATAAAATGGCCTAGCTTTTCTTGGGTATCTGTTGCTCTAAAGAAAGAGCAATGTCCCGTTCTGTAGCGGTTAATCCCAGCCGCAACAATATATCCAACGCCCAATAATGCGATGGCTAACAAGAGATTACTGAAAAAGGTTTTGAAGCCCCGATGCTTTTCAAAAGTAGCTCTTCGTTCTTCAATCTGATCCTTACACACACGCTTAAAAGTCGCCAAAGCCTCTGCATCACTTTCATCATATTTCTCAGCAAATTCCTTAACCGCTGACTTAATTGCAACAATAAGGCTTTTTACTGCATCAGAAACTTCAACATGTTTTCTTTGTTCGAGGTTTTTTGCCTTTGCCTCAAGAGTGGCAAGATGACTTAACAATGGGAAAACTTGTAACATTCGCCTAATGCTTACCTCATTCCTATCTTGCATTTCGTTAATTTTAATGGCTGTTTCCTGCGCCTCTTGTTGTGTATGCAAAAGCTCTAATCTTAATTCTTCTAAAATAAAATGAGCAGAAAGGCGCGGGCGGTTAATTAACAACATTCTTATTTCATCAAATAAAATTTCCGATTCCATGATGAACTCTTCTGCCAATGGCACAGGACTTACATATTCCTCTGATAAACGGTATCGCTGCAAGATTTCCATTTTCAGATCGAGTAACTTCTTATAGTCCTCGATCCCCTCCTTAACCACACAGTCAGATGACAAATCATGTTGCACAGTTAAACATTGTTTATAAAGTTCTTCTGCTACTTCTTGCACAAAGGCAGAGCGTTTTTCTAGGAGCAGGTTTTCTCGTATGCTTTTAAGTTCTTGATTTAAAGATTCTTCTGCCAAAAAAAGACGATTCAAACGAACCATGGCTGCACAGTACATTTTGGGCAAATCAGGCCACTCTATCAATGTGAACAGCCTCTCTAAAAAATCTTTATAATGGTGGACTCGTCCTGATTTTATGTGATTGAGTGAAATTAACAACATCTCTTGAAACCGGCTTATCTTTAGCCTAATCTCTTTTGCTTCATCATTTTGTGGCGCAAAATATTCAAAAATTCTATCAAAATAACCCTTAAAATCAAACTCAGCAATACTTCTATAAGAAATCTCATCGCCATTTGCTGTTGAAGGCCGTGAGTTCAATAGCCGAACTAAGGCCTCATGACCATGATCGACAGAAGCTCTTCGTATTTCTCCCATATACATCTTAATCGCATCCCAATGTACATCCGTGATTTTCACATGCATTCCATCATATTTCTCTGGGGGTAATATATGATGTTCATCCATCAATTTTGCCTGATAAACGGGATCGCTAAAGTAAATAGATGAGGCCGCAGTGAATACATCTGACTTTCCTATCACTGAGTGCTGCTGACCAAATTGGTCGATATGACTCTGAGCATCTTCACTGTCACTAGAGTCTTCAACGTCCCCACGAAATAAGGCCCTTATCTGAAGAGGTTTTGCCTGCTCTAACCCCATCATCATTATCTGTTGAGTGTCTTCAAGATGATAATACCAGTGGCCGCTATAACCATTTGCCTTGATAATCCTACCTGCGAAATTCGATTGACCGTTGCCGCCCATGGCGATATTGATACCAAAATCACGCGGTTTACTTATAATACTTGGCATTAGCCCAAGGATACCATATTGAGCCCCTTTCAGCTCACTCACTTTACCTGTTTTGTCTCTACTCACCGCATGAGTTGCCGTTCGAGAAACAGCAGTATGGCGTGGAAAATACGCAAGAAGTTCCTCGCGATGAAGCTGACTTAAGGCTTGATAATCAATAACAATTCTGCTCGCATGGGATAAATAATCTGCTAGAGTCAAAACTGTTGAAGGAGCAACCAATCTATCTTCAGTTGCAAATGCATGCTTAATTTTGAAATCGCTACACGCGATCATTGCAAACGCCAATCTTGCAATTTTGATTTCTTCACTTTCTTCATCATTGTGCTTAAAGGTTTTAACCCACATATTAATGACTGCTTGCTGGTCTTCTTCAATAGTCCGAGATAAAATATTTTGTTTGACTTCACGCATGTTGACACCCTTTATAAGACAAATTTCTGTAATACAACAACCAAAACAAGCCAACAAATTATACATTCTAATTACAGAATATCCATTTATATTTTTCTCTTGACCATGAGGCTTAGTTTATCTAGCCTTGATACATCAATTTTTTTGGATATTTATGCGCGCCTTTTTGTTCTCATGGTTACTTTTCACCATCACATATTCTCATGCTGAAATCAGTTTTTTGACCATCGCTGATATTCACTTTGGCATAAATAACACCTCAGGGGATGGTAAAGATACCGACAGTATTTTGTTTAAAGAAGCGCTTAACAAGTTGACAACGCTAAGCAAGAACGTCGATTTCATTCTTGCATTAGGAGATTTACCCACGCATTCTTTCTGGAAGACGCCCGAAAAAGAAACTTCTCTCGAAACTGTCTTTCACGGACTTTATCAAGCAGACACAACGGCTATTCCCATGTTCTTTATTGCAGGTAATAATGATTCTCTGAATGGCAACTATCAGCCTTTTTCATCACCTGCAAAAAGTCCTTTAACATTGGCTCATGATTGGCAAGGTGCTTGTGTATATTGTGAGGCGTTATTAATTGATGGGTCTCATATGGAAGATAAAGGTTACTACTCAAGCTACGTGATACCCGGCAACAAAGACATTATTTTAATCGCTCTAAACAGCATCCCCTTTAGTAAAACACCTTTTTTCCTTCCTAAGTACCCCAATCAAGATAAAGATGCGATTGCAGAGCTTCAATGGCTAGAACAAGAACTACAGACCCATAGCGCCAAACAATTGCTGATTGCTATGCACATCCCACCGGGACATCATTATAATGGTAAGCCTATCTGGTATGATCTCTACTTGAATCAATTTATCAACATCCTAGACCACGCCTTTCCACGCTATGGCCAAATCAGCCTGCTAACTGCGCATACCCATATGGATGATATAAGAAAAATTGAACTCCAAAATGGCCCGCCGATTTATGCGTATTCTACGCCATCTATCAGCCGCATCCACCGTAATAACCCTGGGATAAAAATATTTACATTAAATTCAAATCATAAGATTAAAGATTACACCACCTATTACACCCTTAAAGATGCACAGTGGGGACAAGCACACTATCAAGCAATGAAAGATATTTTTAATGATTGTCTATCACCAACACTCTCTCATTGCTTAAACGAGCTAGAGGGCAAAGCTGTGTGTCTTAAACTTAATCAAGGTAGATTTTATGGCGTGAAAAGCCCTCGCGTTGATTGTTCGGTCTGTGAGCTCACCTATCCTATAAACTGATGGGTGGTGGGGTTGTTGCTGCTTGATATTTTGCAAAACATGCGAGGATACAAGCAATATAGATTAAAGCTACAACGGCACAATAAAATCCAAACAAACAATTGTTGTGTGTTGTATAAATTACGTTGGCCAACTCAATACCTACCGATTGAACACACATAGAAATCATGCTCATTAAGGCAGAGGCAGTCCCTTTACTTACATGAGTTGAAAATAAAATAAGCCGACCAAGCGGAGCACCAATCAATCCAACTCCGAAAAAATAGGCCACAAGACCCGGCATGAGCCAACCAAAATATGCCGATACAGTAAGTGGTAGCAGGCAAATCATCAGCATTCCAAAACACGCAACAATGGATCCAAGCCAAATCATTTTTTTTACTGTACCACGATGAGTCATGTGCTGCAGAACAACGTTGCCTAAAATAAATGCAGAAAACACTGGAATCTGCCAAAAACTATATTCAATCAATGTCAAATGCGCAACATTGACCAACATAATCGGAGAAAGCGCAATCCAAGCCATGCAAGGCAAGTACACAAAACCAAGCGCTAAGGCGCCATATATGAAAGAAGGATTTTTCAAAAGCATCAGGTAATTGTTTGCAATCATTCGAGCTGAAAATGATGGTTGTATGACTTCCTTTCCTTTACACATCTCTTGGCCTACCGACTCTGGCATAAACCGCCACAGCCCCCATAGGGCGAGCAGGGCACAACCACCAATCAACACAAAAATTATTCGCCAGCTATAATAATAGATGAACATAGCACCTGCGAGTGGGCCAATTAATGGAGCTAATATGGCAACATTAGCCATGACTGCGATTAGACGAATGGCATCCATTTCAGAAAAAATTTCCTGAAGTGTTGCATAGCCTACAACACCAATAAAACACAACCCCATACCTTGGAAAAATCGCGCCCATAAAAATGCATTCATCGAACTCGAGCATGCAATGAGTACGGTGCACAGGAAAAAAAACAGCGCTCCAAAAAGCATCACAGGCCTTCGGCCATATCTATCAGAAATCGGCCCTAAGAAGATCTGTAAACTCGCCCCCCCGAGCACATAAGCCGTTAGGGAGGTGGCAATTTCTGATTCTTGACCTCGAAAAGATTGCACAACGCTAATCATTCCAGGCATGATCATGTCATTCGCAATATAGGTTAAAAACTCATATAGAACTAGAAATACAGCATAAACACGCGCTTGCCTCAGCGGAATATTAATCAACAATTTAACCATCAAGTATCTCAGTTTCTATAAAGATCGGGTCTTCTATATTCTATGGCATATTATAGCATTGATGCTTTTTTTTTGCGGCGCTATTACGTTTACAATATGCTCTTGATGTGCTATTGTTGTACACCCTTGTCAATTACACATATTTTCAGGCAAAGAAAAGAGGATCAACCCTGATGAGCAAAATAATCGTCGAAGAAGATGTCAATATTGACTTAGATCCTATAAGTGACTCAGGTGCCGTAGATGACAATATAGATGGCATAGAGGAAATCACGAGTGGCGATCTTCATGCCAATGCCATTAGGCTTATCTATTTTCTGATTCGCCATGGTGTCTGTCAAATAGAGCCGGCCGACTATAATGCTCTCACCGTGATTTATCAATTACCTGAAATTGACGAAGCATCACTCCATTCTTTCAAAACAATTATTAGCAGACTTAAGGTTGTTAATACAAAAGCTCTCGTCAGGCTAATAGGGGACGAAGTTGCAGACCGAGGCCAGAATGATTACTTCATCTTAAAAATACTTGAGAAGCTCTCCCAAGAAGGGGCCAGAGTAGAAATTTTGCTCTCTAACCATGGCGTTGAATTTATAGAAGCCTGTGAACGCTTTACGGAAAGGGGGAGGCAATTAAAAGCGACCACACTTTTGGAAACTCATAACGCATCTTTTCTAAATCTAGCAAAACTCGTTAGCAATAATCTAGTTTTAGCAGATGAAATTTTGTCATTATATGAAAAAATCTACAGCCCTATGTTAAAGCTATTAAGCTACAACCTCGATGAAGATCCTCACGGCATCACTATTTATACCCATGCGGTTGTTGGCCTCGAAACCCTTCGTCGACTTGCTCAAAAATTTATGGTCACCTTTGAAGATGAAAGCCCTGAAACATTAGCAACAACCATCGATGCCATCAATGAGAAGTTTAAACAAGCCGTAAAGGGTAATATAGTCCATACACTATACAATCCTAGCGAATTGGAGAAAGGTTATTCTGGCCAGCTCAAGGCTACACAAGATAATGCCATAGAATACCTGATATGGAACCGTAACTCTTTAGATTTAGAACGCCCCTCACTACACAAAGGGTATGCGCTTTCATTTGTTCATGGCCATGATGCAAGAGAACCCACAGCAGGAAACATCATCAATTTAGACAGCATGGTTGGAAAAGTGGTTACCTATCATCAAGGACAATATCGAAGTCTTACAACAATAAAACCCCTCAGACCAAAGACCGACATACCACTACTCAATGTGACATCTGAAGAAATCCTTGGGGATCTCGAAAAACGTCAATTCACGACACTGCTCGAAAAGCTATTTAAAAAAGCACTGGATCTTAAATCACGCAAAGAAGAAAATGCAAGTCTTGCAGCTTTTAAGCTACATCGAGACCTGCAATTCGCCTCTAAGATTTATTTTAAGACCCCGTCACCCGAAGCATACGAGGCATTTAAAAATTTCTGTACGCCTTTACTCAAAAATGCACATAAATCGCTTGATAAACACCGTGGATTCAAGAATTTATTACTCAATATTACCCTGCTAGTTCTTGGCCTTGGCATCGTTTATTTAGCCGCATTGGTTGTTAATCATCATCAACGAGGAAATTGTTTTTCATTTTTCAATACTGAATCGCACAAATTAGTGGGTAGCATAGACGACTCTATCCTTCAACTAAAACCCTCGAGACTCTGAATCTCAAATCGATATACTAAATCGTGCGTCGATGTATTATAGAAACGATCCGAAATCGCGAAGCCCACGACTGAAGCAAACTCGCCATTGATGTAAATCAGCGGAATTGAGTCCCTTTGCCAAGGCGGAATTTGCCATTCCTGCATTAATTTTTTGAGCTTTTTTGTTTGTCCGCGCCAAAAAAAACGCTCACCCCCCTTTCTAAAATGTACAGTGATATCAGCCCCCTCCGGCACATATTGACCCTCATCACAAAGAACGGCTTGTAAATAACTCCCTGATGGAAGTTTGATAGGCAAGGGAAAATGGGACCACTTGATTGAGGCAGAGGAAAAAATTTGGGGATTTTTGATAAGAAAAAGTGTTTGTTGAAAACGTCTAATCACAACATCACCCCATTGAATCATGGGGCTTTTATCATCAGGTGCATCGATTACATCCACCAGCAAACACTGTAATTGTACCTGAGAAGGACATTTGACTTGATTGTGCTTTAACCATAATCTCAAGACATTCTTAAGCCTTATGCTCGGAAGTCTTTTTAGAGATGCATATGGGAATTGTGTTGAAAAAGTATTTAATCCTATGCAATCAAGATCTGCAAGCGCTTCAAGATTCATTTTTGCCTCATAACAATGGCTAGCTGTTTTGATTAAATTTCCGACCACTCCTGGCCATTTGGTCTTTAATAATGGGATGACCTGGTGCCGCAGATAGTTTCTTAAAAATTCCGGGTTAAGATTGCTTTCATCTTGAATGTATTTCAAACGATGAAAGGCTACATAAACCTCAAGATCTGAACGTGTGAGCCCAAGAAAAGGTCGATAGAGCTGCCCCTGATGACTAGTCAAACTTTGACAAGACATTGCAGCCATGCCATCAATACCCGTGCCACGAAACAATTGCAGCAACAAGGTTTCAGCTTGATCATCGTCGTGATGAGCAATAACCAAACAATCATTGCTCTCAAGTTCATCAGAAAAAACTTGGTAACGTGCAATACGCAATGTTTCTTCAATGTTGCTCTCAATATCAAGCTCAAGATGACGAACAATAAGTGGCACATCAAAAGTTTTGCAAAAATGTTGACAGTGGCGCACCCAATCATCAGCATTTGGGCTTAACCCATGATGAACATGAATTGCACAGAGTTTATTGCTAAGGCAAGGCAGTGCTTTTAAAGCATGTAACAGCGCAGTTGAATCAAGCCCACCGCTATATCCTACAAACACCCTATCATGTTGCAAAAAGATGGGCCGCCAATCTTCTAAGAGAGCAACATCTAGTAATTGATTCAATCATGCTCCCATAGCCATGAATTTTTTATAGCGCACTTTGAGTAAATCATCGGTAGATAGAGCTTTTAAGTGATGTAATTCTTCGTTCAAGACAGCTCTAAGTGTGTTGGCCATTTTATTTATATCTCGGTGGGCGCCCCCCAATGGTTCCTCAACAATTCTATCCACCAAATGATTCTCATATATTTGTTTAGCAGTGATACCCATGGCACGCGCGGCATCACTTGCTTTTGCAGGATCCTTCCACAAAATTGAAGCACACCCTTCTGGAGAAATCACTGAATAAATAGAGTGCTGTAGCATTAGAACCCTATCACCAACACCAATCGCAAGCGCACCGCCAGAACCTGCTTCACCGGTAACAATACAAATAATTGGAGTTTTAAGTTTGAACATTTCCTGCAGGTTACGTGCAATTGCTTCTGACTGATTGCGTTCTTCAGCACCTATTCCAGGATAAGCACCTGCGGTGTCAATGAAGGTCAGTATGGGCAAATTGAATTTTTCAGCCATCTTCATCAACCTAAGTGCTTTACGATACTCTTCAGGTCGCGCCATGCCAAAATTACGGTAAACTTTTTCTTGGGTTTTTTTACCTTTTTGGTGCCCCATAACCATCACTGCATCACCATTAAAACGCGCCAAACCACCGATAATAGCGGGCGCTGAAGAATAATGTCTGTCACCATGGAGTTCTTGAAAATGGGTAAAAAGATGCTCGATATAGTCTGTGGTTTGTGGCCTAAGTGGGTGCCTTGCCATCTGGGCCACTTGCCATGGTTCAAGGTGGGCAAAAACGGTTGCAGTTAACTCACGACTTTTTGCTTCAAGACGTGCTATTTCATCACTAATGTTCACTTCGTTGTCGCTACTGACCATACGCAGCGCCTGAATTTTTTGATTTAATTCTTCTATTGGTTGCTCAAAGTCCAAAAATTGTCGGCTCATCGGTTACTCTTTGGTAAATTTATTATCATGCGTTATGATAACCGCAACGCTTAATTCATGCTACTTTCTCTTGATAAACTAGAAGCCTTCAATGACCCCATCATTTTCAACCTTTAGCCCCAAAGATACTATGCTTAACAGAAATCGTATCGATATCTGGCAGTTTTCTTTACGGACTGAGCCTTTTTTTGCTTTTTCCTTGCTCAATGCCGAAGAACAGCAACGAGCAACACGATATCATTTTAAGCGCGATCAACGCCGATTTACTGTTGCACGTTCAATGCTACGCACGATTCTTGCGCGCTATTTGCAAGCTGCACCTGATGAGCTTATCTTTGCATACCCGAACAAGGGCAAGCCAACCCTCACGCCTGTACATGCTATTGAGTTTAATTTAAGCCACTCAGGAGAGCTTGCATTACTTGCTGTAGGCCTAGACTTTGAGCTTGGCATTGATCTAGAGTTTATGACTGCACGTCCATTCACTGGCATTGCGAATATTCTTTTTTCTGATGCTGAACAAAAAGACTTAAACCAACTTACGCCAATACTCAAACCGCTAGGTTTTTTTCATATTTGGGCGCAAAAAGAAGCCTTCATCAAAGCAACTGGGCTTGGCTTATCTTATCCAACTGAACAATTTGATGTATCTGTTTTACCAACAGGAGCATATGATATCCTTGACAAAATTCACCATACATCATGGCGCATGCAGTCTTTTATGCCAGAAATCGCTTGTAGTGCAGCCCTCTGTCACCACCCTGAAGTTAAAGACATCCGTTATCTATGTTTAAGTGACTTAAATGAAATTACATACTAAACATCAGATCCCACTTAACAAAGTACTGATTCAAAAACATATGAGAACAAAAGGTGCATTTAATGAATTGTCTTGTCATAGTTTTGATAGCATAGACTCAACCCATCGTTTTATAAAAGAGCGACCGCTGAGCAAAATGACAGAGATCTGTATGGCGGAGATGCAAACCCACGGTCGAGGTCGCTTTGGTCGGGAGTGGTACTCCCCGAAAGGAGAAAACATTTACCTTTCTGCCCGTTTAACATTAGCAAAACCTGTATCGCATTTAGGCGGCTTAAGCCTCGTTGTAAGCCTTGCTATTATAACTTGTTTAACGGAAATTGCTCTGATAAACAACATCAAAATCAAATGGCCCAATGATATTCTATGGTACAACAAAAAACTTTCCGGCAGTCTCATCGAAATCAGGCCCATTACTAAAGAATCTAGTGATGTGATGATTGGGATAGGACTTAATGTCAATTCAG
>JBIIJL010000021.1:0-27729 GCA_044233795.1 Legionella sp.
TCCCATGCCTGGCAGGCCTTGGTGCTCATTATATGATATAACTGGGCATTTTTATGATAGAAATATCTTGATTGCTGAATTACTTATTGAACTATTCCGTTCTATAGCCAGATTTGAGCAACATGGGTTTCAAAGTTTTTCAAACGAATGGCACGATTTTGACTACTTATTTGGTAACATCATTGAGATATCAAGACCGCTGGGTCCGTTGGTCGGTAGAGCAAACGGAGTGAACGAGGCAGGCGCACTTATCCTCATTGATGATAAAGACGATACTCATCTAATTTCTTCAGGCGAAGCATCTCTTCACATGAAGTGACAGAGATCACTAACGTGAAACACTCCAAACTTTTTGTTCGGAGCGAAAACGGTACATGCGTTTAATACAATTAGGCTTCAGTTTCAGTTTCATCGCCCGAATCTACGCCTTGTTTTTCTTGCTGGATCCTAAGATAAATTTCTTCGCGGTGAACAGATACATCTTTAGGAGCATTAATACCAAGACGGACTTGATTACCTTTTACACCAAGCACAGTAATATTTACATCATCACCAACAATAAGCGTTTCACCTACACGGCGAGTTAAAATCAACATTAGAAAATCTCCCTAACAGCGTAGTCGCGATATATTCCATAGAACTATCCATGGTGTTCTTTACGACCACTTTCACAAAAATACAGTCCTAATGACTGCGTGCATGACATTTTACAGTTTGAATCTTAACAAAACATTAACGTAGCAAGTTTTTTACTCATTATATTAGCGCTAGAATTTAACTTCTCGCCCAGCCTTAAACATCAACGAGATTGCTATTAAAGGGATATAAGCTATTATCACCCATGTTAATCCAGCAAAAATGCCGCTTTGAACTTGAATAGCAATAGGTAATAGCCAAAATATATTGACCATCAAAATACCCAAAGTAACTTTAACATGGCTTTGATAATGAAGAGCCGCATGCTGATAAGCATGATCTCGATGCGCCTCATATATTTTTTGCCCTCGTAACATTCGAGTAACAAGCGTTATCGTTGCGTCTACAATGAACACGCCTAACAAAATGATCCAGCTTAAAAACAAGCTCTGCTTAACCACTGCTGCTTGGATCGACATCAACCCTACGGTAAGCCCAAGAAAACCACTACCAACGTCCCCCATAAAGATGCGTGCTCGCGGAAAATTCCAAGCCAAAAAACCCGCAACGGCCGCGGCGATGGTAAGCGGCAGATTCAATGCAGTAAAATCCCCAACCCACCAATACAACAATGCACCTGATAAAAAAACACTCACTGCTTCAACAGCCGCGAGCCCATCAATTCCGTCCATAAAATTGTACAAATTCAATAGCCAGACAAGATATATTAACGCCAAAATGTTTAATAAAATCCCTTTTGTAAGCACCAAATCCCCCAGAACAATCGATGGCATACCTCCCATACAGTACAAAACAAAACCTGCAGCACCAAAATGACTTAACAACCTAACGGTTGTTGAAACCGGCTTGAAATCGTCATAGAAACCTACTAGAGCAACGACTCCACCTGCGCACAAAAAAGCCACAGAAAAGGGCACAAAGGCATTGTTTGTATAGCTCAAACAAGGAACAATTATTATCAGGACAAGAACAAACGCCACCCCACCGCCACGTGGTGTCGGGTCTTTATGTGAGCTACGATAATTTGGGATATCCATTATACTCTTGGTAATCGCGTAACGACGATAATACCCCGTTAACAATAACGCCACAGTGAAGGCAACCAGTGTAAAATAAATCATCATCATCTTGATTTAACCCCCTCTTACCAAAGCAGCGTAACATAACATTAAACGTACAGAAGATGCTTTAACATCCTAAAAAATAATGGTAACTTAGCTTCAACCGAAATCCTTTAGTACTATACATGACACCAAGGACGAAAAAAGCCATTTGGGATGACCTCAAAAATAGTGCACAAGCATATGAGAGTCCCATCACTTTCCAAGGCCACAATCAATTTAGCACCAACGCATGCAACATTCACCTCGATTACTCAAGTCAAAAACTATCAGCAGAGATCTTACAGACACTATTTGAATTGGCACATGTTTGCCAATTTTCTAGCAACATACGTTCTATGATGAGAGGCGACAAACTTAACCTCAGTGAGCAACGCCCCGCTCTTCACACAGCTTTAAGAGCGAGGCCTCATGAAGTGATCTTCGTGGACTTTCAAAACATTGTACCAAAGGTTCTTGCAGCTCGTAACCAAATAGAAACCATTGCTGAACTTATTCGAGCGAAACGTTGGTTCGGTTTCTCTGGAAAACCCATTAAAGATATTGTCAACGTTGGGATAGGTGGCTCCCATTTAGGACCTTATTTTGCCATTCATGCTTTGAAAAACTTCTGTACAGAAGAACTAGGCTATCATTTCATCTCAGATGTCTCGCCTGAGAGTTTTTATAATGTTATTGAGAAACTTAACCCAGAAACCACTCTTTTTATCATCTCCTCAAAATCTTTTACTACACCTGAAACAATCCACAATGCACAAAAGGCCATTGAATGGATTGGTCAACATGAACTTAGTGCTAACCATTTCATTGCTATCACTGCCTGTGAAGACAAAGCCAGGCAATTTGGTATAAAAAACATTATCCCCATCTGGGATTGGGTGGGAGGACGCTTTTCTTTTTGCTCAGCAATTAATTTGATCACAGCTATTGCCATAGGAGCGGAACAATTTAATTCGCTTATCAATGGCGCGCATCAAATGGACCAACACGTTCTGGAAGCAGATGACAAGTCCAACATGCCCCTACTTTTGGCACTCATTGGCATTTGGAACATTAATTTTTTGAACATTCCGTCCTTAGTTATCCTTCCCTATGCACGTCCTTTTGAGTTTTTTGTTCCATTTATTCAACAAATGGATATGGAAAGTAATGGTAAATCTATCGACCGTGAAGGACGAAACATTCCACATGCCACAAGCCCTATCATCTGGGGAGGTATGGGCAACAACGCACAGCACAGTTACTTTCAACTATTGTGCCAAGGCACCCACAAAACTACTGCAGACTTTATCAGTTTGACTTGCCATTCAGGCGAGCTCATCAATAGTATGTGTCAATCAAGAATGCATGTTCTGACCCACGGCAGAAAGTTACCTCACCAACCATCTGGTCATATCCAAGGGGGAATCCCACTCAATCACATCCAGTTATCCGATTGCACCCCTTTTACCATCGGAGCTCTTGTAGCACTCTTTGAGCACAAAATATTCATTCAAAGTGTCGTTTGGAACACTAACCCTTTCGATCAACCAGGGGTAGAAAGTGCAAAACAAGAAGCAGGTCTTGCAGCTATGGTATAGAAATTAACTCAGGAACAGTAGATTAACAACTACGCCACAGCAGCTTGCTCTTGCAAAACGACCGCAAGCGCATTACAAATTTTTTGTTGCTCAGCTGCTGTAAGATACGGGTGGAAAGGCAGGCTTATCACTCGTCTTGCAATATCTTCAGTTTTTGGAAAACATTGGTCTTCAGGATACAATGACTTGAAAATAGGTTGCTCATGTAGCCCAAGTGGATAATGTACCGCTGTTGGAATGCCCATTTTCTGCAATTCTTGTTGCACCGTATCTCGGGCATCAACTTCAATTGTATATTGTGCAAAAACACTTAGATTATGTGCTTTAATGACTGGACATTTCACAGCCTGCGGAAGTAGACGTTGATATCTTGCGGCGACTTCTTGTCGCTTTTGAATTTCATCTTCAAAAATAGCTAACTTCTCCAACAAAATTGCAGCCTGAATAGTATCAAGCCGTCCAGTAATTCCTAAGCGAGTATGGTAGTAACGTCTTGATTGGCCATGAGTGCGAATTTCATTCATCCGCAAATTAAGCTCGGCATCATTGGTAAAACACGCCCCGCCATCACCATAGCCACCCAATGGTTTCGATGGGAAAAAGCTCGTACAACCTATCGTAGTAAGCCCTCCAGAGCGACGACCTTTATAAATTGCGCCAAAGCTTTGGGCCGCATCTTCAATCACCGGAATGCTATGCCGACAAGCCAAGGCGTTAATTTCATCTATATCGGCACATTGCCCGTATAAACTGACCGGCATGATAGCCTTGGTGTTAGGCGTAATAACTTTTTCAAGCCCAGCAACCGATAGATTATAGGTATCATCTTCAATATCAACGAACACAGGTTTTGCCCCCAGGAGCATAATGACCTCAGCCGTTGCAAAAAAGCTAAATGGGGTTGTAATCACCTCGTCACCTGGGCCAACTCCAAGTGCCATCAAGGCAATTAGCAGGGCATCAGTGCCACTAGAAACTGCAAGCGCGTGCTCAACACCTACAAAACGCGCCAAAGCTCCTTCTAACTCCGAGACCTCAGGCCCTAGAATAAAAGCGCCATGATTTAGTATATCTCTAAATCGCGCGAATAGTTTATCTTCAATCCGGTTGGATTGGGTCTTTAAATCAATAAATTGCATAATGGTCCTAGACATGCACAAAAGAGCTCGCGCGATGTTATCAATCTTACACCCCATAGTCAAATCGATATCAAATAACCCCAATGCATTCTGATGCTAAATGGCTTTCATCATAAGGCAGTACCCAAGCAGAAAAATTGACGATATACTCTTCTGATGTTTATGAGTTGGAAAGTTGCATGTCCTTAAAGGCCATGTATAAAGACGTCGTGGGCACTTATACTACCGCCAACCGCTTTGGCTCAGTTAGCGAAAGCCAGAATTGCGCAATTGATCAAATAAAACGTGCTCGTTTGGGTTTAAGACCTCACTATCGCGTGCTTGACCTTGGAGTTGGCAATGGTGCTTTTTTAAAGAAATTGATGCCCGGATTACCCTTGGCCGATTTTACCGGGATTGATGTATCCAAAGATCGCTTAACCATGGCACAACGTGAACTAAACCTAACCACCATTGAAACCAGTGCCACAGAAGCGAGTCACTATCTCCCCCACCATAGTCAAGATCTCGTGCTCGCCCATTTTGTCAATGCCTATATCCCCATCGTGAACCTCTTCAAAGAAGCTTCCCTGCTAACCCGCGCCAATGGGCACTTCTCTCTCATCACCACAACTTACGACTCCTTCCCCAGAGCCCAAGAGCAATTAGCAAATTTTATCGCTCAAGAGTCGCTACTCAGTGGCATCGTAGGACATTATTATAAAGGCATCGTCAAAAACACAACGGTTGCAGGAGGTGAAGGTGACCTATTGCATGCTTTCACAACTAATGGGTTTAAGGTTGTCGAACACCAACGGCTTCATATACCTATCACACTGAACAATATAGAAGAATTGGCTTTGTTTGGGGTGGAGGGCACGTGGTTTTTAAATAGTTTGTCTATAAGAATGCTTCCACAAGCATTCTTAATGCAACGTTTGCGGCGCTTATTTAGCAAAATTTTTACCTTTCCATATCAAGACACACATATCATTGACGTAGTACTCGCAGAAAAATAAGCTCTTTTTCCTTAAGGCGGTTATGTGACCTTTCTTCACCTCAAACATTTTGTGCCTCAATTGGCGATTCGCGAGCAACAATCCACGAATATTATCATGATTACCTTTTGGAGCCAGTTTTCAGTTTATGCACTTAACTCCATTTTAGTTCTCTTTCTAACACGCCCGCTCATTGAACACGGACTCCATTATAGTCAATCCAAGGCATACGCTTTTATGGGCATCAGCCAAGCTACTGGATACCTCATGCCTATTCTTGGTGGCTATATGGCTGATCAGGTATTAGGCATTAGGCGCAGTATCTTAATAGGAAGCATCCTCTTGGCAATGGCCTATCTCTTAGTAATGTTGAGTGGATTAACCATAGCAAGCAGAGGCGACACTCTCTTTCTTGCAGCCTACGCATTGACACCTGCTGCCAACTCACTACTCGTAGGCACAGCCTCAGGTATGATCTCACGTATCTACGGCGATGATGCCCTCAAGGCCAAAGCAGCTATGACCTACTACTACCTTGCCATCAATGTCGGTGGGCTATTAGCAGCTTTCATCGCACCAACACTCCTAGATAGTCGCTATGGGCCACTGTCAGTGTTAGCTCTTACCTTTGTAGGCAAGTCAATTGCGGCGCTCAATTTCGCTTATCGATATCGAATTTATGACAATATCGTTATTGGAAGTGATAAGACCTCCTTCGCCTTTCATACCAAACTTAAATTCATTGGATATTTTATTATCCTCTATGGCTTTACTTTATTCGCATACTGGCAAATTTATATCGCCAGTATCATCATTAGCATTGGGGCTTTAGCAGGCCTGACCTGGTTTGCGGTAAATACACTCGCCCTATCAGGAGAGATCAGAAAAAAACAGCTTGTTGCTTGTCTTTTAATCATCGAAGCTGTTATTTTTTTCGTCATTTACAATCAGATGAACAGCACTCTAATTATTTTTGCATCAAATAATTCCGATACACATTTATTAGGTTTTATAGTGAAGCCCGCTCAATATCAAATGTTAAACCCTTTGCTCATCATTATTTTGGGACTACAAATGCCCAAATTTTATCAAATATTTCCCAAATTCTCCATACCATACCAATTCGCATCGGGCACACTATTAGCAGGAATTTCCTTGCTTATTTTAGTTCTGGGCACGTATTTTGCAAAAGCAGGTATTGTTAATGGGAATTACATTGCGCTTACCTATGGATTTATTACTATTGCCGAATTATGGGTGAGCGCCATTGGGTTAAGTATGATAGGACTTTACTGTGAGCCCCAAGAACTCGCATTTGCAATGGGAGTATGGTATCTCGCCTGCTCATTATCAAGCGCAATATCAGGCAGAATTGCAAGCTTTGTGGCTATCCCTGAAACCATCACATCACCTATAAACAGCCTTTTTATCTATCAACGCTATTATTTATTGCTAGGGCTGATTGCTTGTATCTGCAGTGTGTTCATGTTTTTGTTTGCCAAACAGCTGCATCGATCGTTTAGTCAACAACGGATCTTACTGGCTTGAATACCCGTCAAAACAACACTGAAAATCTGCTCACGATAATGATTGTTATCATCATCGTGATAGATTTTAGTATCTCGACTTATCATATATGGTCGTTTACCACAGATGATGCTTTTATCAGCTGGCGCTATGCCGTGCATTTGATTCATGGTCACGGGCTTCGTTTTAATATTGATGGAATTCCTGTTGAAGGTTATTCAAATTTTGCTTGGGTCATGTTAAGTGCATTGATTATGAAAGCGGGATTGCCTATCGCCTCAACACTGAAATGGATGAGTGTAGTGTGTTTTATTGCCTCACTCAAATACCTCTATTGTTTTTCACGCACATTCCTCTCACCACTTTTTAGTACATTTCCGTTGTTACTTTACAGCCATTACTTAGGCGTTGCTGTTTGGATGGTCAGCGGGCTTGAGACTATTTTTTATGTAGCACTCGCTGCTTTTGTAAATTGGCAATGCGCCTTGGCTGTTGGATATCAATCTGACTCAGCAGATCCTGTATACAATCCTAAGGCATGGATTATGACCTCTACTGGATTATTGCTTCTGATGCTAACGCGTTTCGATGGCATTATTTGGGGTCTTATCGTATTGCTATTTATGATTTGTGCCCTCTGCCGGGCTAAAAATACGCTGTCAGCTCATTACCGTCACATCATCCTTGTTGCAACATTCTGTGTGATTATTCCTTATGCAATCTATTTTTTCATAAGGATTCTGTATTTTAATCAGTTGTTGCCCAATAGTTTCCTGTGTAAACAGGTAAGTATCAGCAATATTTTCCAACTTGATGCGGACTATTTAAAACTAATTTGGCCACTCCTGATATTAAGTTTGCCTTACTTTATAGGTAATAAAGACTGCCGACAGCTACTGATTTGGTTACCGTCAGTGATATATTTCATCCTGCTATATCAAGCAAGCCCTGCGATTGCCTATTTTAATCGGCTCTTTTTAGCAGCTTTTTGCGTTTTTACGGTAGCCCCCGCGATTGGAATAAACACCTTTTGCAGTTTTTTCTCTTGGGATGCATCCAAGAAGGCTTGGATAAGCACGCTCATTGCGCTGTTATTTGCTGCGTGTTTTATTCCAAATGGTGCGAGCGATGAATTAGAGCTATTTAACAAACACTACGAAGAACGAAATCGCATCCGTAATAAAATTGCGTCAGATTTAAATCAGCAAGTTAAGCCTTTCCAGCGTGTTTTGATTGCAGACTGTGGAGTTATCCCCTTTTTTGCCCGAGAAGATATCCATTTTATTGACAGTTTGTGTCTCAATAATCACATGATGACAAACCGTAACTATATATCATCTCAAACGCAGTATGCATATCGCATCAAAAATTTGATAAAACCAGACTGGGTGGTTGATAGCTATTACCCGAAACTTGCGCACGGGAATAACCTAAATGACGAATTAAGAGAAATGGGTTTCTTCAAGGATTACCAACTCATTAAACGTTACGCATCCCATGAATTCAGCAGAAACTCATCTAAAATACCAGTCCCAACAAATGAGGATTTCGTGTATCGAATATATCAACGTCATGTTGGTAGAAAATAAATCCCTAGAGCCCTAAATTATCCCGCTTAAATACTCTATCTGCACGATAACTCGATCTGACTAAAGGCCCTGAGGCTACCTCGAAAAACCCTTTTTGTAATCCAATCTCACGAAGCTTCACAAAGGTTTCAGGCGTGACATAGCGTTCGATAGGCAAGTGATTTTTAGTAGGCTGAAGATATTGACCTAACGTGAGAATATCAACCTGATGAGCACGTAAATCATCCATAGTTTGAATAATTTCATCATCCGTTTCTCCCAAACCAAGCATTAAGCTTGTTTTAGTTAATACATCAGGGCGATAACGTTTAGCAAAAGCCAACACATCCAACGTTTGCCAATAACCCGCTCGATTATCTCGAACTGGGTGCGTAAGCCGCAGTACTGTTTCAACATTTTGGGCAAAAACATCCACACCGCTATCTAATAATACGCAAACATCAACGTGGTTGCCCTGAAAGTCGGGGGTGAGTGCTTCAACCTTAGTTTTAGGTGAGCGCTCCTTAATAGCACAGATAGTCTTCGCATAATGTTTGGCTCCACCATCAGGTAAGTCATCACGATTCACTGACGTTAATACGACGTAATCAAGATTCATCAACACAACTGTTTCTGCAGTTTTAACTGGCTCCTGTTCATCAAGCCATCCATGAGGGTTGCCCGTATCTACGGCACAAAACCGACAAGCTCGCGTACAAACCGCACCCATCAGCATAATCGTTGCAGTGCCATGTGACCAACATTCTGCAATATTGGGGCATTTGGCTTCTTCACACACTGTAGCGAGTTTGTGTTTTCTAACTTCATTCTTCAACTTTATATAGTTAGGTGAAGTTTGATTTACAATTCTTAACCAGTCAGGCTTCGGCAATCGCTGATGAGGTGCTGATGAAGATTTAATACCATCTTTTATAGCAACAGTTCCTTCTTGGGTAGTATATTTTTTGCCGCTTTCAACCACGACGGGGATTTCAAGTAATTTACTCATGTCCTATACGCCTTTTTGTCACAAGCCATCCTGCAAGAATAGATATTAAAAACACCACAATAGACGCTAGAGTAGACGACACGAGTATTGGGCAAAAAATAAGAATTATCGCAATAAAAGCAAGTGACAACGCTCCACAAATTTTAAACGTGGTTTGATATGTAACAAACCTTGATGAATTGAAAACCATGATATACGATCCCAGGCCAAAAATGAGCGGCAAAATATAAATTGCCTGGTAAAGTAACAAATAGAGCCAGGTGAAGGTGACAGTAGCAGATTGTTCATTAATCCACTGCAGAAACACCAATGAGATATTAAATGAACAAGCATACTGGTAAAGCGCGAGCGAAAAGACAGTAAGTAACAAGATGAGGAAGGTTACTATATTAAGCTCAAGAGCACGTTTTAAAATCGATTTCAAAACCTTGGCTATAAATAGTAACAAAATTATACCTACGATAGCGATAGCCATCCGCCATTCAGATGCTAATTGATAAAATTTACTCCAAATTTGTTGTAAAAAATGTGTCAGTAACCAAGTGAATATAAATACGCCTCCTAAATAGCACTGGCCACGGCGTTGGCCTGGAAACAACCACATAAAAGAGAAAAGCGCCAAAAGCGTAAATAAAGAACAAGGACTCACTGCATCAAGTAACGCCGTTGTGAACAGGAGCATCATTGGCGACGAAACGCCCTGGCTCACTCTAAACTGACTCGCGTTGCCCCATTTCTTCAACACAGCGCTCGAAGCAGGGGTTAGACTCCCCTTAGTAATGATTTGTTGTCTGCAGTAGTCTAACGCATGGAAAAGTGTCTTTCCTGTGGTCACGCCATCAACAAACCCCGTCCAGTATGAGTCGCAAAAAAACATGGCAGGCACAACAAAATTTGATATTTGCTGCTCTTTTAAACGCTCATAAAAAAGCTCAATCGAAGCTTTGTCCTGATTAATGTAGTGCCGTTGTACATGAATCCATGGTTGTTTTTTCTCAAGCGCTAAGAAAAACTGATCTGCTTTTCGACAATGCGGACAATCTGAAGAAACAAAGAGATCAAGATTCACGACCACATCGAGCTTGGGATCTGTTTGATACCAACGTGTGATTGGAGAGTTAGCATGTCCTATAAAAGAACATAAGAAAAATAGCAGTAACGTTAGGCGACGAAGTGCTTCACAATGTTGAAATGGGTAATGCACTTTATTAATCACTGTACCTCACTTAAGTTGCTATTTTGTGCCCGCGACAAACGTTCCCGATTTACCAAAATCAAATTCCGCGAGTAGATCAATGCCAAAGTGAATTGACCCAAAATAAACACCGGGTCACGTTCAGCAACTGCATAGACAAGCAACATCGTACTGCCCAGTGCACTTAAGTACCAGAAAATCTCTGAGACCATGCTTCGCTTGCCCTTCCCTTGCAAAAGCCATTGCACTAAAAATCTTAAAAGAAAAATACCCTGCCCCAAAAAGCCTACCAATAGCCAAATATGTTCGATACTCATGACCAACAACCTCCTGAAGACTGTAATAAATAAATACAGACGACTGGTGCTCAACGATTATATATTATTTGAGCAACAATGCACTAGACAAGCAGCCCCGCCTGTCATCTAAAACCGTTTTTGCTATAATACCCACGATACAAAAACCCCACTAGGACTAAAGAAAGATAGCTAGCAGACAATACATCACTCGGATAATGATAGTTTAAGGTGCACCGAGTCAGCGCACTAGATGCACCAAGTAGCATAAAGCCCCAAAAATATCGCGGAAAAATTGTACACAAACCAAACATTAACCCCATGATTGTTGTTGTATGCCCTGATGGGAAAGACCAAAACGAGTGCTGGAGGTGAAATCCATAAAATCCATACAATTGATCACTAAACAATAACTCAGGTCTTGCTCGCCCAAGCATTATCTTGAGTACGGTGCAAACTATACTTGGGACTAACACACAAAACCACAAATACCAACTGCAGATTTCAAAGCGTCTGAGGCGCCTGACATAGCGAAAATAAAGTGCCATTATAAAAAATGCACCCAAATACAATTTAAAGTCACCAAGCAAGGTAAAAGAGAATAACCAAGGATATTGCGTACCAAAAGCTTTGTTCTGAAAATAATAAGCTACGGGCTCATCAATATATAAAAAAGATAACAGAAGGATGACGATTATTGCAATGACCACCCATGGTTTTGTCATAGCAGCATACAAAGATTCGAATAGACCCACTCGCCAACCCCTTCATAAAATTATAGATTCTAGTACAATGCGATGTCTTATTCTAGAATATCTCTGTTCTTTGACTAAAAGCCCGAGGGCCGATGATAACTATAACCCTGATTCAAAAAATATGCGTATGGGCCATTCCCGTGTTGTTCGCTATTACGTTACATGAAGCTGCGCATGCCTGGGTTGCGAATCGCTTAGGCGATAGCACTGCCAAAATGCTCAATCGATTAAGCTTAAATCCAATCCGCCATATTGATTTTATCGGTACCTTACTTGTACCTATTTTAGTTGCAGTCTTAAGCCAGTTTCAGTTTATCTTTGGTTGGGCAAAGCCTGTACCCATCAATTGGTCACAATTAAAACACCCAAAACGCGACATGAGTTTAGTGGCAGCCGCAGGTCCAGTCTCAAACCTCCTCATGGCGATATTTTGGTCTTGTTGCTTGAAAATGGCTTCCCTTTTTCATCCAGAGACCTCGATTGTAATGCTATTTTTATTACTTACTTCCCAGGCTGGCATTTTAATCAATCTCGTCCTGGCCTTTTTAAATCTCATCCCCATCCCCCCTCTAGACGGCAGCCGGATATTGGCTGGTTTTTTACCAAGAGCGGCTGCGGCAAGCTTTTTGCGCATTGAGCCTTTTGGGTTTTTTATTTTACTTGGCCTTCTCCTTTCGGGCTTGTTAGGCTCACTGTTGACACCCCTATTAGAATGGTCTCTTGAATTGATTAACACTATTTTTAAACTATGAAAATTCTTGCCGATGAAACATTGATTTCGCTCAGACACTTTTTTCCAAAACCCTTTGAGCTAACCTTATATAAATCGGCACTTGATGCCAAAACAAAACTTTTAGGGCACGATATTTTACTGTGCCGGTCAACCTTAAAAGTTAACCGTGAGTTTTTAACCCATAACAACTTAACCTGTGTCGCAACCGCTAGTAGCGGTATTGATCATATTGATATCCAAGTTTTAAAAGAACACAACATTACCTTATTTGATGGTAGAGGAGGCAACGCTCACGCTGTAGCTGATTACGTAGTCTCAGTTTTAGCCTATCTCTCAACCCACAAAAAACTATCAGGCATGAATGCCGGCGTCATCGGGATAGGGGAAGTAGGTCAAAAAGTAGTACCCCGTCTTCAAGCGTTAGGTTTTAATGTACGTGGTTCAGATCCTTATCAAAAAAACCTTAAAAATGACCTTCAAAACTGTTCAATAGCGGAGCTTTGCGATGTCGATTTATTATTGGTGCATGCAAACTTTCACAAAACTCCTCCCTTTCCAAGCGCGAATTTAATCGACAAAGCTATACTCGAACAATTAAAGCCTAGCACTATCATCATCAATGCTGCTCGTGGTGGCATTATCAACGAGGAAGCTTTAATCACCATGAAGCCGAATATTACTTACTGTACCGATGTGTATAGCCACGAGCCAAGTATCAATGCAGCGCTCGTTGAATACGCCTATCTCACCACTCCACATATTGCAGGCCTAACAATAGAAGCAAAAGATAACATCATGAGAATCCTAAGTGCTTCTATTCATCTTCATGCCGGGCTCACCGCCCCGGAGCCTTCAATATTAAATCATAATCCCCCGAAGCTTCGTGGCGAAACCTGGCAGCAATCTGCGCTTTGTATTTATAACCCAGAAATAGAGAGTTCTACCCTAAAGAAGGCCTGTGATAAATCACGTACCTTTCTAGAGCTTAGAAGTGCACACCATTACCGTCATGACAGTACTTATTACGATATGAGTCAATTGTCAGCGAAAGTTCGGGCGGTATTTGGTTGAAAACTGGAGGTTGAGCAAGCCCCCCCTCACTTTTTTACATCAATTATGGTATATTGCCTACCAATATTGACTAACAATTTGATCCAATACAGGTATTAATATGACATCTTACACCATTGCCTCGTTTTATAAATTTGTCCCATTAGATGATTTTGAAAACATGAAGGTGCCATTGCTGGCTGCAATGAAAGAGAACCGTATTCTCGGAACCCTTATTTTAGCATCAGAAGGCGTTAATGGGAGCTTTGCAGGACAACATGATGATGTTATGTCCTTATGCAAATATTTAAGACAAGATCCACGGCTCGCTGATTTATTTTTCAGAGAGCGCTATGCCGATTTTATGCCTTTTGAAAAAGCTAAAGTTAAATTTCGCAAAGAAATCGTAACCCTTGGGGTAAAAGACATTAACCCACAAAACACTACAGGACGCCGAGTCTTGCCCCAAGAATGGAACAGTCTTATCCAAGATCCAGAGGTCGTGCTCGTTGATACTCGCAATACCTATGAAGTAGAACTTGGCACATTCAAAAATGCTATCGATCCAAAAACAGAGAACTTTAGAGATTTTCCTGAATTTGTTGAGGAGCATCTTAAAGATAAAAAAGACAAAAAAATTGCTATGTTTTGCACAGGCGGCATTCGCTGTGAAAAATCTACGGCCTATTTGAAGCAACTTGGTTTTAAAGATGTCTATCAGTTAGAAGGTGGCATCTTAAATTATATGGAATCGATTCCTAAAGAAGAATCCCTTTGGGAAGGTTCCTGCTTTGTCTTTGATGAGCGGATTGCCATTAGTGAGTAAATTTATTCTCTGTAAATGACAAAAAAATTAATTAAGCATTCAAAACACACGGTATACCAATAACATAAAGACCAAGATACTCTTCGTTTTATCAATAGGATGCATAGATACGATTATACCACGCGCATCACTTCTTCTTTATCTGAGAAGTGATGACGCTTTTGACCAATTTGTTGATACTCTTCATGCCCTTTCCCTGCAACCAACACAATGTCTTCATCTAAAGCGTGCTTAAGCGCATATTGAATAGCTTCACGTCTGTTGGTAATTTTGAAATAAGCAATGCCTGACTCAAGACCTGTTTCAATCTCTTCCATAATGGTTTCAGGGACTTCACCTCTTGGATTATCACTGGTGATAATCACCTGTTCTGCATAACGACTCGCAATGCTCCCCATTTTGGGTCGTTTGGTTTTATCCCTATCACCTCCACAACCAAACACTACCCATAAACGGCCATGGTTCAGTGATTTGAGGGTTTTCAATACATTTTCTAATGCATCGGGTGTATGTGCATAATCTACAACAACCAATGGTTTTTCTCTAACTACCTCCAATCGACCAGGTGCCGCGGGTAACTCGCTCATCACACTAATCACAGAATTTACCGGTATACCATTCGCTAATAAACTCGTTAATACCGCTAAACTATTATAAACATTAAATTGTCCAAGACTTTTAACATGCAAATTCAACTGCCCCCAAGGAGATTCAACTATAATAGTGGTGCCAGATAAATCCATATGCCACTCTACCGCCCGAACATCAGCATCTGGTTTTAGGCCATAAGTAAGCGTCTGACAAGAAGATGATATTGAGCTTCGCATCAATTCACCATAGGCATCATCATAATTAATGATGGCGCATTGCAAGGCCGGATAAGCAAACAATAATGCCTTGGCTTCTGCATAAGCTTGCATCGTTTGATGATAATCGAGATGATCGTGTGTCAGGTTGGAAAAAACTGCCTGATTAAAATGAATCTCATCAACCCGTCCTTGATAGAGCGCATGAGAGGAGACCTCCATGGCGACGTATTCAATGTCATTTTGCGAATATTCCCTAAAGAGCTTTTGTAAACATAAAGCATCAGGCGTGGTATTCAACAATGGCTCCAAAGTATCAGCAGGTCCTTGACCTAAGGTGCCAATATATGCTGATTTTTTTCTCAATAATGCATACGCTTTTGCTAATTGAAAAGCAATGGTTGTTTTCCCATTAGTGCCAGTCACGCCTGTAATGTTCAAATGACTCGAAGAATCATCATAAAATCGGGCTGCTATAGCTGCGACTTTTTCAGCGAGCGCGTCACATCCAATACAAGGTACTTTATTTGAAAGTATGAATGTTGCTGGAAGATGATTTTCTTCATAAAAAACAGCTCTGGCTCCCTTTTCCACAGCCTCTTCAATGAATACACGCCCATCAAAAGCACTCCCAGGGTAGGCTAAAAACAAACACCCTTCTGTCACCAATCGACTATCATGACAAAGCCCTGTAATATCTAAATTGGGTAATATTCCTGTTATCCATGGCTTTAATAGTTCAGTTAGTTTCATCAGTGCCTCATCCAGCGCTCGTTGATCCATCCGGCGGAATATCTAAAATGCGAAGAGCTACTGCCATGACTTTTTGAAATAAAGGAGCGGCAACAGCTGCTGCATAGTATCCAAAACGTGAGGGCTCGTGAATTACCACGGCTACAATCAATCTTGGATGCGAAGCTGGCGCAATGCCTACAAAGCTTGCTATGTGACGTTTTTCTTCATAGCCTTTATTTCCAGCAATACGTGAAGTTCCCGTTTTGCCGGCAACACGATACCCCGGAATCTGTGCTTGCTTTCCTGTACCTTCTTCACCTGTAACCACCGCCTCCATCATATCTAGCACCTCTTGGGCTACCCGTGGATCCAATACTTCTTTTGATGTGATAGGGCCTTGGGTACGCACTAAACTTATGGGTAATAATCGCCCTTGGTTAGCAAAGATCAAATACCCTTTTGCTAACTGCAATGGCGTGACCGATAAGCCATAGCCAAATCCTAGTGTCGCAAGTACAAAGGGATTAGCATCAGCCACTTTCACAATACTGCCCTCGCTTTCTCCAGGGTATCCACTTTCGGTACGCTGCCCAATCCCCACCCGCATCAATAACCCAATCAATTGCTCAGGGGGACTTTTAAGTACCATTTTTGTAACGCCAACATTACTTGAGCGTTGTAATACTCCAACCACATCCAACACCCCATAATTATGAATATCTCGAATCACATGACCATTAACCACCATCCAACTCGGCTGGGTATCTATGACAGTCTGTGGTGTAAATTGCCCGCTTAAAAGCGCACTTGCGATACTAAGTGGTTTAATCACAGACCCTGGCTCAAACGTATCGGTGAGCGCTTTATTTCGATAACTATCTAAACTATAACGAAATCGAGCATTAGGATTAAATGAAGGATAGTTTGCGACAGCAAGCACTTCACCATTAGTGGTATCAAGCACGACTACAGAGCCTGACTTTGCCCCAAATTTTTCTATAGTATTCTTAAGCTCATGATATGCAAAAAATTGCAAACGCCTATCAACGCTCAACTGCAGCAAATTTCCAGGTCTAGGTTCTTTAATGGTTCCTAGATCCTCAATCACACGCCCTACTCTATCTTTAACCACACGCTTTTTACCACTTAATCCCACCAGCCATTGTTGATAAGCAAGTTCCAAGCCTTCAATGCCGTTATCATCAACATTTGTAAAGCCAATCAACTGGGCCATACTCTCACCATCAGGATAATAGCGCTTAAATTCCTCTTGAAAATTAACTCCAGGAATTTTTAATTTTTCAATTTTTTTAGCTTGCATTGGCGGCAATTGCCGTTGAAGATAAACAAACTCTCGACGATGCGCTGAAGATATCCGCTTTTCAAGAATACGTGTTGAAGTACCGAGCAATCGAGCAAGTTCTGCTAATTGTGTTTTAGTTGCTTCAAAGGTTTTGGGATTTACCCATACTGATTGCACAGGCGTACTAACTGCAAGAGGAGATCCTTCCCTATCAATAATCATCCCCCTAAAAGCCGGGATATCGATAACACGCATACTGCGCGCATCCCCTTGACCTTGAAGAAATTTACGGTCCATAACCGTCAAATCAAACATTCGCCAAACAAGGGTCAAAAAGATCAAAACAAAAAATAGCGCAACAAACAGCACTCTTGCTTGATGACGCCCTTTTTTCATTGTGCACGCAAAATATAAGTTTGCTTCGCCGTTGGCAACACCATATTCAGTTTATCTTCAGCCAGCTGTTGAACCCGTGACGGCGTCGCCAAGCTTGCCTGCTCTAAAAGCAGCTGCCCCCATCGCAATTGCAATTCATTACTCAATTGCTCTTCAATTTGCAACTGGCTTAAGGCAAGCCGATGCTGATTGGTAACATAAACCACAGCCAGTGCACTAGCTAAAACCAAAACAAGCAATATTATTTGCTGACACAGCGGTTTTGAAAATCTCATCTCTGTGAGATGTCCACTAAATAAACTACTTTGATTGATCTGTTTCGCTGCAGCATTCATGATATTTTTTCTCCTATCCTAAGGACTGCACTTCGGGAACGTATGTTGTCTCTTATCTCACCCTCCTTTGGCTTGATGGCTTTTCCAATCCGTTTAAAAGATGTTTTGATATCTCGAGCCCTAACCGGCACGCTCGGCGGCGGGCATAACCCCTGCTCTTCACTGCGCATGAATTGTTTAACAATTCGGTCTTCAAGGGAATGAAAACTTATGACAACAAGACGGCCACCCACGGCAAGAACATCAACACATTGTTTAAGGCAACTACTTAAATCAGCCAATTCTTGATTGATATGAATACGAATCGCTTGAAATACCCTTGTTGCTGGATGTTTATGCTTCTCCCATCTAGGGTGAGCAGCTTTAACAAGCTCGGCTAATACATCCGTGGTTTGTATTGGAGCGTTTGCACGCGCTGTAACAAGGGCTCCCGCGATCCGTTTTGCATATCGCTCCTCACCATACGTTCTAAATACACTTTCAAGTTCCTGAGCAGGGGCATGATTGATAAAACGCTGTGCATCAAAATCCTGTTGCAAGTCCATTCGCATGTCCAATGGACCGGACTTTAAAAAACTAAAACCACGCCCTGGATTGTCAAGCTGGGGGGAAGAAACGCCTAGATCTAGCAAAATGCCATTGATGCGCCCCAAAATCCCTAACTCTTGAGCTATCTCACGGAGCTTTGCAAAAGACCCTTGAATAATGGTAAATCTCGGATCATTTGCAAAATGGGCCTTAGCATACTCAACAGCCTCCTGATCTTTATCTATAGCAACTATGCGACCTGAGGAACTCAACAACTCGAGGATAGCTTTTGAATGCCCTCCTCGCCCAAAAGTTCCATCGACATATATCCCATCAGGACGAATCGCCAATGCCTCAGTTGATTCTTGTAGTAAGACCGAAAAGTGTGCGGCCATCATTTATTTCCATCATAAAGAAAACGTTTTCATTTCATCCGGCAAACCATCTTCTCTTGAAGATTCGGCTTTCAACCATTCACCACGCCTGGATTGCCATAATGTTTCATCCCACAATTCAAATTTGTTGCCTTGACCAATCATGACCATATGTTTTTTAAGCTCGGCATAGTCACGTAACAACGGTGGTAATAAAACCCGACCGCTAGCATCAAGCTCAACATCAGTCGCATGCCCTATCAATAAGCGTTGAATTCTTCTTGCTGCTGCATTAAAACTTGGCAAACGTTGCAAATTATCTTCAATATTCTGCCATTCCCTTGTTGGATAAAGCAGTAAGCAGGTTTCTTCAGTATCGATGGTTACTACCATCGATA
The DNA here is from genome assembly GCA_044233795.1 of Legionella sp. Taxonomy (GTDB): domain Bacteria; phylum Pseudomonadota; class Gammaproteobacteria; order Legionellales; family Legionellaceae; genus JBIIJL01. Next base: position 19,309 of record JBIIJL010000021.1, read on the forward strand.
CCTGGTCATGCTCAACCAAAGAGGAGCGATAGCGCGTTGGGACTGCGAAACGCCCTTTAGTATCAATATTGACTGCATTAATTCCACGAAACATAACGCCCCACTTTGTGGAACACTAAAGAATCAGGAGTATACAAAATTTACTCCCACAATTCTCCACCTTTTAATTAATTTAACCCACTTTTCTACACTATAGAAACACAATTTCCCTAGCGTCAAGTCAAAACGCCACTTTTGATGAAATATAGGCTGCGAATTGATCTTGAAATGGCGCAGATGATACAAAAAAGATTTATGTGGGCTAATTATGGTAATCTGTTTTTAAAAAAAACAGATGATAACTCGGTTGCTCAAAAAAGCAAGGTAGTTTGTCTTATCATTTTCGAAGGTCTGAGCCTACAAATTGTACTTGTTTTCGTTGCATCTCCCAGCAACTCCTTTTACTATAATCGCCTCATTTACTTAAGATGCTATTTTATGTTGCTCTGTATTGATGTAGGAAATTCACATATCTATGGTGGTGTAATGAATGAAGGCGAGATCATTTTACGTTTTCGTCATACCTCTAAGGTAAGTACATCCGACGAGCTTGGCATTTTTCTAAAAAGTGTCCTTAGGGAAAATCAGTGCCCCTCAGAGGACATTCAGGGTATTGCTATCTGTTCGGTAGTGCCCCATTTGGATTATTCCCTACGATCAGCGTGTATAAAATATTTCTCAGTTGATCCTTTTTTCTTACAAGCAGGCGTAAAGACTGGTCTTAATATCAAATACCGAAACCCCATTGAAGTTGGTGCCGATCGCATAGCAAACGCTATAGCAGGTAGTCAGCAATTTCCTGGAAAAAATTTAATTATTATTGATTTCGGTACAGCAACGACATTTTGTGTAGTCACAAAATTAAAAGCCTATCTAGGCGGAATCATTCTCCCTGGATTGCGGTTAGCTGCCGACGCATTAGCTAAAAATACCGCAAAACTACCGGTGGTCGAAATTGTAAAAGTTCAACAAATCATTGGCCGTTCAACCATTGAAAGCATTCAGTCAGGCGTATTTTTTGGAGCAATAGGGGCTTGTCGTGAATTGATTGATCGCATTAAGGCAGACGCATTTTCAGGTGAAGAAGTGTTGGTTTTGGCCACGGGGGGATTTGCTGCACTATTTGAAAATCAAAACATCTTCGATAGACATTTACCAGACCTGGTTTTGCAAGGTGTAAGCATTGCTGCAGACATGAATGCCCCAAGCATTACTTAGCTAACGTATATCGGAACGTATTGACAATTACTCTAGACTCATTCGATACCTAGTAATTTGATATATTTTGTATTAATCTGTGTTTTATTTTAAAAACAGGGAATGTTATTGTGATAAAAATACTACTTTTTTCGTTAACGGGCGTAATGTGGATTTGCAATGCATTGGCAGGAGCAATGGGTTCTGTTGGCCTACACACGTCAATCGTTCCTTATGTCACAGGAGAGGCATCAGCAACCTGGACAAATTTCAACACCATTGGCATTAACTCAATCAACATGATCAAATCAGGCAACGTCTGGGGTGGTCGCTTGGGGCTAGGTTTAATGCATCCTTTTGGGGAGCGGCTTTTCCTTACAGGAGAAATTGGTGGTGGTTCCTATGGTAGTCAAAAACAAATTGGTACAAACGCTTCTGGTAACCCCGCTACCTATAATCGCTTCTCCATTGATGGCTATGACGTTTTAGTCGGCACGCTGATGGTGGTTCAGTCTATCGAACTATTTGGTCATGCAGGTTTCATGATTGAAAACTTCCGTAATAATCGATGGGAAGATTTGGCTCAAGCCATTCCTGGCGGTTTTCTGTCAGGTAGTGTCTCTCAACACACGAATGCTACACAAGTCTTTCCTGAAATAAAGGTTGGGGCTAATTATATGCTTCCATTCATCGCATTTAATGGTCAACTAGCGCTAACCGCTTCTTATGTACATGTTTTTGGTGCAAACCCTCGCATTTCGGAGAACACCTTCGCAAGCCAAGCTGGGATTATCCAAAACTCATACGTTAGTAGCCAAAATCCAACACTAAATTCAGTTCTGTTTGGCCTGCGCTATTATATCTAAGATTAAAAATATATCGAGAGGGCTGTATTTTTACTACCCTCTCTTAAGTTACCTCGGCGCAAGCATCGTGCATTCCACAAAGCAGTTGCCTTATGTCTAAAGAGGCTCTCTTAATTTTTTTCGCTATAATATATTTGAAGCTTGACCCAGACTCTAAATTCACTTTCAAGAACAAAAATAGTACACTCACCAGTTACCCCTATGGAAATTTAGTTTTCTTACGGAAAGATTTATCATGAATTCAAAAGAGTTTCGTGGGTCATTGTGCGCCATCTCATCAGGCTTTCTGTATGGATCGGTCGGTTACTTCGGCGTCAGTGTCATTAAAGAAGCCTTTTCTGTCCCAAACATGTTGTTTTGGAGATTCTTTATTGCAAGCCTTTTCATGGTATTCATCATTGTTTTTAGTCCTAAAAATACCTATCGCAATACTATAAAAGACGTCATGCGCGCCTTTATGAATGGCGCAATCTTCTATGGCCTGTCAACAATGCTATATTTTTTTGCCTGTCCATATATTGGATCGGGCTTAGCTATGGTGGTCTTCTTCACATATCCGGCTATGGTCATGCTGCTTAATTATCTTATCTATGGGCATCATATCCCGCGCATATACTACCTAGCTATTATCACTATTTTATTCGGACTAAGCTTTTTTGTTGATAGAAACCATATGGAATTTAATCTGCTGGGCATTGTGCTATCGATTCTCTCCGCAGTCTTGTATGCAGCTTACATTGTTTCTAGTAAAAGCATTACGCAACTATCCGCCAACGTGTGCACACTAACCGTGTGTCTGGGATGTATGACAATGTCTATCATCCTGGCACTGTCTAATCATACCTTTACTATCCCATACAGTATGGATGTTTGGATCAACTTGCTAGGGATCGGTATTATCGCAACGACCTTGCCCATTTTGCTCTTTCTACGAGGTTTGAATTATATCAGTTCAGTAAAATCATCCATTCTCTCGGTGTTCGAACCAATCATCGTGTTAATTCTTGGGGTTGTTCTTTTGTATGAACCGATGAACAATATATCATTGGCGTCATCGTTGTGTTGGCGGGTGCATTGATAGCACTCTTTGCACAACAACAAGCAGTCATTGAGAAGCAACAATAAAAGTCGGTCGATAAGCCGGGTTCTGTCGCGGACAATCATTCATCTGGGACAAACGTCACCGTTTGCCTCAAGCAACCTACCCGAATCCCGCACGGGCAGTGCGTTGAGATAAATATCTCACGGATTCCTATTTGGTCTTGCTCCAAGTGGGGTTTTCCCTGCCACGCCTGTTACCAGCCGCGCGGTGCGCTCTTACCGCACCATTTCACCCTTACCAGCATCCCACCGTAGTCTGACCCACAACGAAACACTGGCGGTATATTTTCTGTGGCACTTTCCATAGGCTCACGCCTCCCAGGTGTTACCTGGCACTTCGCCCTATGGAGCCCGGACTTTCCTCCCTTACAGCGAGTGTAAGAGCGATTGTCTGACCGACTTTGAAGTGAATAATAACAGATTGATTTGCCAAAACCCAGCAAATTAAAATTCGCGTGTACCAATAAACTCATCATCAAAGTAACGTTTTAGCTTTGTTCGCAACGTACCGCGACTTACACCTAAAACTCTTGCCGCTTTTGACTGATTATAACGGGTCATTTCCATTACAGTCCGAAACAAAGGGGCTTCAACTTCTTCAACAATCAATTGATACAAATTGAGATTAGCATCCTTACTGCCCACGGAACTAAGATAACCCTTAACAACACTAACAACTTGTTGAGATAACGCTTCACTTTGTTGTTGAACATCCATTACTGAACTCATTTCTTTCTCCAAACTATAAATACTAAAATGTTTATAAATGTATTCAGCCACACATAGCCCGAACATCATGAATCATATAGTACCAAATATCTCAAAGAGTGTAAATATTGTTTTAATGATATTCATTTATTAACGGACGCTTAAGAGGATAAAACTCAATAAATACGCGGGGTTACATTAATAAAAAAAATGCTTCGACAACTAAACTTGTGTCAATAATCATGCAATTAGTGCATGATATCAACCACTAAGAGATGAGCAACTGGACATCAGTTGTTCATCTCTTTCACTGAATCAGTTGGTGACCTATCTTTCCCGTCTGATTCTAAGATCGGTGCAGTTATAACCGGCGCAGGGTTTTTTAATGCTTCAGTAAGGCTGATAAATTTATATCCATTTTGTTTGTACATTTCCAACAGATCACCAAGCAAATAGCTATTCAGTAGATTTGCATGAATCAGCAAAATCTGTTTGACAGGTTTACCATTGGCGCGTTTTTCAGCGCGCAAAGTTTGCTTCCATACATATTCTAGGTAGCGAGGTTTCATTGTCGATAATGTATAATTTTCTCGTGCGCGAAAAGGAATTTTGTATAACAATTCATTAAATTTAAAATCCTTGCTGTCGATAGTAACTGGCGCAACTATGTAATGATGTTCATGGAGATAATCCAACACTTTTTGCTTAGCCTCACCCGATCCTTCAGCAAGATATGGGTATCGAAAATACTTAGGCTCCGTCATTAATGGTGCAAGCAAAATATCAGCCTTATTGATATCTGCAATATATCTATCAGCACCCAATTGACCTAATGAATCGTGGGTATAAGTGTGATTTCCAATCATCAAGCCTGCTTGACGAAACTCTTCAAGAAATGCCCACTGGCCTTTCTCAATAGCACCCCCAATCACAAAGCCAATGGCCGGTACCTGATAGGTCTTAAATGCTTCGATGATTTTCCTAAAACGCTCTTCAGAACGCTGTTGATTGCCTGGTGTATTCATCCGTGAAGCCACCAGTGGCAGATCATCGATGGTTATGGCTATTTCCTTAAGTTCCGCGTGGGAAATAGTATTGGCAAACATCAACAAAAATAAGATAAGCACACGCATGAATAGTCCCTAATTTAGCTGATATAAATTGAGTGTAGCAGATGTTCTAGATGTCAAGTGTGAACCATACTCTAAGATGATTTTATATTGAACAGTTGCGGTATTTAGTCAACGGTGAAGCTCTCCCCACAACCACATTCACCAGTCTGGTTTGGGTTATTAAACACAAATTTATAATTTAATCCCTGTTGTGCATAATCAATATGTACACCCTTAAGATAGGGGTAACTAGCCTTGTCAATTGATACCACATATTGCTCGCTAAGAGGCAAAACAATGTCTGAAACATCGGTGATTGAGACATAATCAATCACATAAGATAACCCAGAGCACCCCGTTTTTTTAACTGAGAGTCTTAATCCTTTACATTCACTTTGCTTGTTAAGGTAAGACAAAATATGCCGCAATGCTCTATCACTAAATGAAATTTCAGGGGCTGACCCCTTCACCTGCATCACCACATCACTCATTTTAAAATCCAATAACGAACCAAAAAAGCCAATTATACTCTATTTACTGTGTTAATTCGCATATCTTCAGCGACAATAGTTCAATGGCGCGGCTCACTTCATCCTCTGTCGTATACCGACCTAAAGACAGCCGCACAGAATTGTTAGCACGCTCCTCACATAGACCCAAGGCGCGTAACACATAGGATGGCTCATGTCTTGCGGCAGCACAAGCAGAGCCTGTTGATAGCGCAAGATCACATAATGCAATCAACAAATCATGACCATCGATACCCCACACGCTAAAATTAAGATTACCAGCCACACGGATCTCTTCATGCCCATTCAATTGAATCCCCGGAAGATGAGAAATACCAGCCCACAAGCGCGTCCTTAAGCTAAGTATTCGCGCTTGCTCTGTTGAACGTAGCTCCTCGCCAAGTGCAAATGCCTCCCCCATACCAACAATTTGGTGCGTGGGCAATGTCCCTGCTCGTAGCCCTCCTTCTTGTCCTCCCCCAAAACTCAAAGGAGTCAAGCGAATTCTCGGTTGTTGCCTAACATACAATGCCCCCACTCCCTTAGGCCCATAATTCTTATGGGCAGAAAACGACATTAAATCCACTGAAAATTGCCGAACATTAATTGGCAATTTTCCAGCACTTTGCGCAGCATCAACATGAAAAACAATCCCCCGCCCTCTGATGAGCTCACCAATAGCAGTAATATCATTCACCACACCAATTTCATTGTTGGCGTGCATGATAGAAAGCAATATCGTATCAGGTTGCAATGCCATTTTTAGTGTTGATATATCCAACAAACCATCTACTTTAGGCTTGAGGTAAGTAACGACGAAACCTTCTCGCTCTAATTGCTTAAAGCTGTCTAATACAGCTTTATGCTCCGTATGCATAGTCACCACATGGCGTCCTTTGCGTTGATAAAAACGTGCCGCACCTATGATTGCCATATTGATAGATTCTGTTGCACCAGACGTAAATACGATCTCATCAACATTCGCCCCTACAGATAGGGCAATTTGCTCACGGGCCCTTTCGATAGCCTGAGCTGCTACCTGCCCATAGCGATGAGTTGACGAGGGATTGCCAAAATGTGCTGTAGGCCCCATAAAATTGAGCATTACTTCAATCACGCGAGGATCAATTGGCGTTGTGGCCATATAATCGAAATAAATGGGCTTATGATTCATTGGTTGTTCCACCCTTAAGGACGATTGAGCGTTCTATCTCGGTTAAAATACCGCGTAAAATATTCACTTCCATTTCTTCTAATTGAATCCGGTTAAACATCCGTCGAATCCTTTGCAAAAGCCTTTTTGGATGGGAGGGGTTCAAAAACCGAATCGCCACCAAGACTTGCTGTAAATGAGTATAAAAGCGCTCAACATCGTCAATCCTTGCGAGCTTATCTTCTTGCATCTTCACAATCGCCGCTGGTGATAGTAATGCCATGCGAAGCTCATAAGCAACAATTTGTACAGCTTGGGCGAGGTTAAGGGAAGCAAACGCTGGATCAGTTGGAATATGGAGATGATAGTGGCATTGTAAGAGCTCCTCATTGGTAAGCCCCGCGTGCTCACGCCCAAACACAATAGCAATTTCGGTATCACTTGCTTGGCCTGCAATTTTATGTGCACAAGTAGCAGGAGTAAAACCAGGTATTGCCATTTCACGAGCCCGTGCACTGGTTCCAAAAACCAAATGAGACCCTTGAAGTGCTTCTTCTAGCGATAGAGTAACTTTAGCATTCTCAAGAATATTATCTGCTCCTGCAGCCAATTCATTGGCGTGTCTATCGGGAAATACTTTCGGATTTACAAGATACAAACGACTTAAACCCATAGTTTTCATCGCGCGTGCGGAAGACCCTATATTTCCGGGATGTGAGGTTGAAACAAGTACAATACGAATTAATTCAGGATTCATAGTGTTATCTGTCTTACATTGAATATTGATACAGATAGTAACGATTGCTACAGCCCACCGCAAGAGAGCAAAGTATCAGATATCGTGTTCATGATATATGGCAAATGTGCCATTTATTATCCATCTAGGACGATATCAAATTTCTTTGGGTTCAGACGCACACTTGCGTATTAAAATTTTTCCTCACATATAAGCTTTTCATCGAATCATGGGTTACTTGGGCCCTTGGTGCGCGTGGTGGGTAAAATCGTCACAAAGCTTGCAAGCTCAGGAATGATTGAGCTGGCTTGTGGAGGTCTTTTGAGATACTGCCGCCGCGAATATCGCGACAGAAGTGATCCGTGAGGCTACAGTGACATACAAGGATGCTCCTGCGCCCTTAAATTGGATCGCGAAAGCGTAAGATCTTTGGTTCTCACTTCCTCAAGCCGGTTAATAACCGCCAAATCGATTTGCAAGCCCATGACAGTACCACCCCCCCAACCGCATCAACGGCGTAAGCCACATCACTCCCGGTCCGGTTTACAGCAAAATCAGAGCCAATAACATTGTCACCCAACCCAAGTGGGAACCAAGCGTCGTCAAGCTCAGAATTAAAATTGATAATCGCTAGAACTCTCGGTAATGTTTCTTTGTCAATATCTTCCCTATCGACATTGAAGGACGGTAACGGGTAAAACGCACGGTCTTGTCTGCAATACTCTTGCGCAACGTGAGCTGGAACATCACTCTGGGCTTTACCTACCTCTATCCAAGCGGTTCAAAATCAAAATGGGCACTACGATGTTCAGCACCATTTTATTGATAACTTAGCCCCATAGGTTGCCCTATTTTTAAAACGATACGTTCTATTTCATCAATACGTTCTAACATCGTTGCTTCGGTGGCATCATTCATATAATGCTCTAGCATGCGACACATGTGCGTGTCTTTCGCCCAATAGGCGTATTCATATGCTGAACAGTGAAAGGTACGGCCG
>JBIIJL010000133.1:0-3123 GCA_044233795.1 Legionella sp.
AAATTGTGGCTGATCGCTTTCATGTCATACGTTTAATCAATCAACTGAGTATGCAAACCTTTCATCAAATCGATCCAGCCATGAAGTACCAAAGAGGCACCCTCATGGCGTTGAAAACCAAACCAGGAAACCTAACGCCATTGCGCTTAACCAAGCGTGACCGTTACTTGGAGCAGCAACCGGCGATTGCAGCAATTTATGATTTTAAACAACAGCTGCATGAGCTATTAACTAAGAAGCATTGCACAGCAAAAGAATGCAAACGCTTGTTACCACGCTTCTTGGATATGGTTAAAGAATTAAAACAAAGTGCTTTTCAACATCTTAGAACACTAGGGAATACGTTATTTAAATGGAGGGAAGAAGTGGTTAGAATGCTTCGTTTTATGAAGAACAATGGAATTACTGAGGGATTTCATCGAAAGATGAAATTGATTCAACGAAGAGCTTATGGGTTTAGAAATTTTGAAAACTATGGGTTACGAGTTAGAGTACTGTGCGGATGAGTAAAGTGCCCCCGGATTTGGGGAAGAGCCCATTTATTGCTGTTTGTTATTTCTAATTGCCCCACCAGTGCCCCATGGTGAGTTAGGTTTATCGAGCTAGATTGCCACAACCCTTATGTAGTGTGGCTCCCCGGGACGGGCTCGAACCGCCGACCTAATGATTAACAGTCATCCGCTCTACCGACTGAGCTACCGGGGAATTAGCCGGAATCTTAAATGGATTCTGGCGATTGGTCAAGAGAAAGGCTTAAATTAACTATTTGCAAAACGCTCGAGCCTATCCATCGCGTCATCTAAGAGGTTTTGGCTTGTTGAAAATGAAATTCTGATGCACCCTTCGTTGCCAAATGCTGAACCTGGAACAAGTGCTACGCCAACATCCTGTAATAAACGCTCGGCAAATTCAATATCATTAGCAAACCGCCGCCGACGAATGATACCCTCTACATTCGGAAAAATGTAAAATGTACCATCCGCAGGGATGACTTCAATCCCAGGAATCGCTTGTAGGCGCTCAACCACGCGATCATGTCGTTCGTGAAAAGCGTATACCATGGTTTTAATCGATGCATCACCCCCATTCAACGCTTCTACAGCTGCTTTTTGCGCAATGGAGCAAGGGTTTGAGGTAGATTGCGATTGAACAGTTTTCATAGCATTGATCAATGACTCTGGACCACCTGCATAGCCAATTCGCCACCCGGTCATCGCATATGCTTTTGATACACCATTGAGGACTACTGTGCGAGAATAGAGTTCTGGACAGGCGTCCAATATATTGCAGAAAGGCTGTGACCAAATAATGTGCTCGTACATGTCATCACTGGCGATGATAACGTGTGGATGTTGCTTTAAAACCTCGGCAAGTTGTTTAAGCTCATCAATCGTGTATGCAACACCTGAGGGGTTCGAAGGGCTATTGATAAAGAAAAGTTTGGTCTGGGGGGTGATAGCTTTGGCCAATTCTTCAGGTGTTATTTTATAATGGGCAGCAGGTGTTGTTGGTAGAATAACAGGAGTGCCGCCGGCCAAAAGTACCATATCAGGGTATGACACCCAATAAGGGGATGGAATCAATACCTCATCACCTTCCTCAATCAAGGCTTGGCATAAATTGTAACAACTTTGTTTCCCCCCGACCGAGACTAAAATTTGCTTAAGATCATATTCAAGACCATTATCGCGTTTAAATTTGTTTTTAATGGCGTCTTTAAGCTCTGGAATGCCATCGACAGGAGTATACTTTGTAAATCCTGTTTCAATGGCCGTAATAGCTGCTTTTTTGATGTGCAGAGGGGTGTCAAAATCGGGTTCGCCTGCGCCAAGACTAATCACATCTTTGCCGGCTTTTTGCATTTGAGACGCTTTGGCGGCAACGACCAGTGTTGGTGATGTTTTGACCATATGCATGCGTTTTGCCAAGACAATATCCATCCATGAGCTCCTATGGTATAGTTCATATTATGAAAAAAGAATTTAAAATTTGTTCATCTTATCAGCCCGCCGGTGATCAGCCAAAAGCCATTTCATCATTGGTTGAAGGCTTAACATCAGGACTTGCCCGCCAGATTCTAAAAGGGGTTACAGGATCAGGGAAAACATTCACAATAGCCCATGTTATTGAGGCGATACAGCGACCCACCCTCATCATGGCTCCCAATAAAACATTAGCTGCACAATTATACGGCGAGTTTAAAACGTTTTTTCCTAACAACGCCGTAGAGTATTTTGTGTCCTACTACGATTATTACCAGCCCGAGGCTTATGTTCCGGCCTCGGATACATTTATCGAGAAAGATGCCTCTATCAATGAGCATATTGAGCAAATGCGCCTCTCCGCAACGAAGGCACTGATTGAACGCAAGGACGCAATCATTGTAGCGACAGTTTCTGCGATCTATGGTTTGGGCGACCCCGATGCTTACCTGCACATGTTATTACATCTTTCACGCAAAGAACACACGGACCAGCGTAAAATATTAAAGCGGCTTGCTGAAATGCAGTACACGAGGAGTCCGCAAACCCTTTCAAGAGGACAGTTTCGTGTTCATGGTGATGTGATTGATATTTTTCCTGCTGATTCTGAAAAAGATGCAATTCGAATTGAGTTGTTTGATGATGAAGTGGTTAATATCGCACGGTTTGACCCATTAACAGGCGAGATGATTCAAGCGTTACCCCGGGTGACGATTTTCCCCAAAACGCACTACGTTACGCCTCGCGATCGTATTTTACAGGCGATTGACGCGGTGAAAATAGAGTTACAGGCGCGTCTATTAGAATTAAGCGCGCAAAATAAGTTGGTTGAAGCACAGCGATTGCAGCAACGGACGGCATTTGATATTGAGATGCTCTTAGAGCTTGGGTATTGCTCAGGCATTGAAAATTATTCCCGCTATTTATCAGGCCGTAATCCAGGTGAACCGCCTCCTACACTCTTTGATTATTTGCCGCCCGAAGCTCTTCTTATTATCGATGAATCGCATGTCACCGTCCCGCAAATTGGTGGAATGTACCGAGGAGATAGATCGCGCAAGGAAACGCTGGTTAATTATGGATTTAGATTGCCTTCAGCGCTGGATAATCGTCCTATGCAATTTGAAGAGTTTATTCATCG
>JBIIJL010000154.1:0-3089 GCA_044233795.1 Legionella sp.
AAAAGCCAAAGAAATCCAGCGTTATCGATAAAATCTTCTAGGAGCCAAACCGTTGCTCAAGCGCTATTTTATCCCTGTGATTGTGGTGCTGGTAGCGCTGGCATCGGTCATTTATTTTATCGCCGGTGCGACCACGCGCTCGCACGATGTGCGCACGGCGGTGCCGGTAGAGAAGTTCACCTTAAGCAACAGCCTGCAGGTGGTGGTGATGCCCAGCGACCGCATCCCGGTTGTCAGCCATATGCTGTTGGTCAAGGTAGGCGCGGGGGACGACCCCTATGGCAAATCTGGCCTCGCGCATTACCTCGAACATTTGATGTTCACCGGCACACCCAACTATCCTGAAGGCGAATATGATCGCGCGGTCAACCGTGTCGGCGGCAGCCAGAATGCGAGCACCAACAGCGACTATACCCTCTATTATGCTACCGTGCCCAAAGAACATCTCGCGATGGTGATGGCGATGGAAGCGGATCGCTTTGCGCATATCGATTTCAACCCCGCGGCGGCCGCGCGCGAATTGAAAGTGATTACCGAGGAGCGGGGTTTACGTGTCGAAAACAGCCCGGTTTCGCAATGGATCGAGCAGCTCGATGCCATCACCTTTCTCAACCATCCCTATCGCCAGCCTGTGATTGGCTGGGCGGAAGATATGGTGACCTTCACCGCAGCCGATGCGCGCGCGTTCTATGAGCGCTATTATCGCCCGAGCAATATGATCTTGCTGGTGGCGGGCGATGTCAGCGCACGCGAGGTGCGCCGCTATGCCCAGCGCTATTATGGTGGCTTGGTGGCGGCTGAGGCACCGCGCCGCATTTGGCCGGATGAGCCACCGATGCGCATGACACGCCGTGGGGTGATGGAGGATGCGCGGGTGAATGAGCCGCGGCTTATGTATCAGTATATCGCACCCAGCGCGATCAGCGGCAAGACAGAGGACGCCATTCCGCTTGCCGTGTTTGTGCATTATCTGGGTGGTGGCGATACCAGCGCGCTTTATACCGCGTTGGTGCGCGAACAGAAACTCGCTACCAGTGTGAGCGCTAGCTATGACCCGGTCTCGATAGGCCCGGGGCTGTTTCGCATCGTGGCGGTGCCGGCACCGGGTGTGACCCTGGAACAATTGGAACAGGCGCTTGACCGTGAGCTGACGCGGGTGCTTGCCACCCCGCTGGAGGCCGCAGCCCTCGCGCGGGCGAAAACCCAACTCAAGGCCGAGATTATTTTTGCGCAGGATGGGCTGCAAGGTTTGGCGCGGGTGATGGCCGGGCTTTATGGCACGGGGCTTGACGAAAATTATTTCTATCAATGGAGCGATGCGATTGGGCGCGTGAACGAGCAAAACGCTGCTGCTGCCGCGAAGGCGGTGCTGGTACCCCAAAAGCGCGTGGTGGGTCAGTTGCTGCCTGTAGCGGCTACACCGGTTGTCGCTCCCCCTGTGGCACCGGTTGTAACGCCTGCGCCCGCAATCGCAACGGAGGTGCCCTATGGCCCATAATCACCGTTGGCGGAACATGCTTGCCTGCGTTGGGGCGATGATGCTTGTTGCAAGCCCTGCGCGCGCAGCGATGGAGGTGAAGACCAGCAATGTCGGCCATGGGGTCAAGGCATGGTATGTGGAAAACAGTGTGGTGCCGGTGTTTCATATCATTCTCAGTTTTGAAGGGGCAGGCACAGCCAGCGACCCCGAAGGCAAGGGCGGCCGGGCAGCCTTTGCCGCCAGCATGCTGACCGAAGGGGCAGGCAATCTCGATAGTGCCGCATTCCGCCATGCGCTCGATGAAAAAGCGATCACCCTTAGCGCCAGCGCGGGGGATGACCGGCTGGAGATTCACCTCTATGGGTTGCGCGAGCACGCGCCACGTGCCGGTGAGTTGCTGGCGTTGGCGTTGGCAAAGCCGCTGCTGGCCGAGGCCGATCAGGCGCGCATGAAAGCCGATATTACGTCGCTACTCAATCGGCTGGAGGAGCGCCCCGGCTACCAGACGGCGCGGATGATAAACGAGCGCGCATTTAAGGGGCACCCTTATGCCAACCCCGGCTATGGCACCCTCGCCAGTGTGGCAAGCTTGCGTGGCGAGGATGTACGCGAATACCTCAAAACCTATGTCACGCGCGGCAATGTGCTGATCGCAGCGGCCGGGGATGTCGATGCCGGACTGCTTGAAGATGTGCTTGAGCCGGTACTCGATGCGTTGCCCGAGAACGATGCCGGTGCGGTTTCGGTAACGCAAACCAACCCGCAGGGCGCGGGCGAAACCTTGCGCAAAACCATCGCCAATGCTCCGCAGACGACCATTCTTTTCGCTGCGCCTGCCATCGCGCGCGATGACGCACGGTTTTATGCGCAATATCTGCTCAACCAGGTGCTGGGCGGCAGCGCCCTATTCTCGCGCCTGGGCAACGAAGTGCGGCGCGACAAGGGGCTGGTCTATAGCATCGACACCGACCTCGATATGCGCCGGGGAAGCGCCAGCCTTAGCGGGTCGCTCACCACGCGTAACGCCAATGCACAAGAGGCATTGATGGCGGTAAAAAAAGTGCTGAAGGACATGCACGAAACCGGGGTGACCACCGCCGAATGCAGCGACGCGAAAAGCTATGTTATTGGCTCGTATGCGCGCAAGCTCGATAGCAGTTCGGATATTGCCAACATGCTACTATCCATGCAGGTGCACAAGCTTGGTACCGATTATATGAGGAAACGCGAAAAGCTGTTTGGCGATGTGAGCTGCGGCGATATTAACGAGATCGCGACGCAGATTCTCAACCCCGCCAACTTCCTGTTTGCGGTGGGGGGCGGCACGCCCGAGGCCAATAGCGCTCAGCCGATTGCCCCATCGCCCACCGGGCATCAGTAACCCCCCATGGCGGACGTGCTCAACAAGACAACCATTCGCCGTCTACCACCCACCCTCATCAATCAGATTGCGGCGGGGGAGGTGATTGAGCGGCCTGCATCCGTCGTCAAAGAACTGGTCGAGAATGCCCTCGATGCGGGGGCGAATGATATTGATGTCGCGCTGGAGGCGGGCGGCGTTTCGCTCATCCGCGTGCGCGATAATGGGCGGGGCATGACGCGCGATGAA
>JBIIJL010000121.1:0-4156 GCA_044233795.1 Legionella sp.
TCAATAATTTCACGATGATAAAGAATGTGTACTAATTTAAACCGTCGACCGATGATTCGTGCATTTTTGAAGAGGTTGCGAATTTCATTAGGCGTTGCGTTGGTTGAAACATCAAAGTCTTTCGGTTACTTACGTAAAAGTAAGTCCCGTACGCTGCCACCAACGAGGTATGCTTTATACCCACTGCTATTTAAGCGGTTTAAAACTTTTAATGCGTTGGGACTAATATCTGTTTTTGATAATTTGTGATGGCTGCGGGGTATGATGTAGGAAGCGTCAACAGGAGGGGATTTAATCCTGTTTTTTCGCAACAGTTTTTTTATAAATCGTATGATTGTCTTCACCTATTTCTTGTTATGTGTTCACGCGTTATTATAACCAAGCTTGAGATTAATGTGAATCATTTCATTTTAACAGGTGGGTGGCATGGATTTATTAGATATTATTGCAAGTTTATTTTCTTTGGTTATCCTCGAAATTGTCCTTGGAATTGATAATTTAGTGTTCTTATCGATTCTCACTGAGCGCGCTCATCCTGATGAGAGAAAAAAAGCAAGGCGTTGGGGATTAACTTTCGCCTGGGTTTCAAGGCTTGTCTTGCTGGGTTTTGCAGTTAGTTTGTCAAAACTTACTCAGCCAATCGTTTCTTTTGCTGGAATTTCTTTTTCTATACGGGATATTTTTTTATTTTCTGGGGGGGCTTTTCTAATTGCCAAAGCCACGGAAGAAATTCGCTTTGAGGTTGAACATCCCCCCTTACGAACATCAATATCAGCCCCCACTTTTCTTTCCTTTAAGAAAGTTGTGATGCAGGTCGCATTAATGGATATTGTATTTTCACTAGATAGTGTATTAACTGCCGTTGGTTTATCTAGCCATTTCTGGGTCATGGCGCTTGCCATTAGTCTTGCGATTCTTGTTATGATTTATGCAAGCGAGCTCGTGTCAGCGTTCATCGAAAAAAATCCTTCAATTAAAATGTTAGCATTATGTTTTTTAATTTTGATTGGTACGGTGTTGGTAGCAGATAGTTTTTCTTTCCATATACCCAGGGGGTATGTATATTTTACCATTGCCTTCTCCCTTGCCGTGGAGGGGTTAAATCAGCTGAAGCGCTATCTTCGCTCGAATAAAAGCTAAGGAGAGTAACATGTTGTATGTTAAAGCATTCCATATTATATCTATGGTTGCATGGTTTGCAGGCCTTTTTTACTTACCACGGCTATTTGTATATCACGCAGATTCTTTTGATCAAATTAGTATTGTAAGATTTAAAATAATGCAACGAAGACTATATTATGGCATTACCTGGCCTTCAGGTATTATGACCACGTTTCTTGGTCTTTGGTTAGTGAGTTTCAGTTGGCAGTATTATCTATCACAAGGCTGGATGCATGCAAAATTTATACTTATTTTGGCAATTTGGGCCTATCACTTGAAATGTGGCAAATACGTGAAAAAATTTGCTGCGGACAAAAATACGAGAAAATCGAAGTATTTCAGATTGTTTAATGAAATACCTACGATTTATCTTATTTGTACAGTATTACTTGTCGTGGTAAAACCATTCTAATTTTTTGCTCTGGTCGTCTTTATTCGTTCTCAATCTCTACCATTTCAAAGTCTTCCTTTGCAGCACCGCAGTCAGGGCAAAACCAATTCTCCGGCACTTCTTCCCAAAGGGTGCCTGCTTCAATACCATCCTCAGGCCAGCCAATAGCTTCATCATAGATGAACCCGCAGATGACACAAATGTATTTTTTATAAGGATTCATATTCTGTGACCTTTGATAAAAGGCGTAATTTATCGAGAGTTGGGTAGGATGTAAAGAAAAAAAAAGTTAAGATACCATCAATTTAGAGCTATAGGAGACCTTGATGGTTAGTTCACATCAATTATTTATCGAAGCACAAGCTATTATTCCTGGCGGTGTTAATTCACCTGTTCGAGCTTTTAAGGGCGTGGGTGGCGAGCCATTGTTTTTCAAGGCAGGAAAAGGTGCGTATATTATCGATGTTGAAGATAATCATTATATCGACTATGTGGGTTCTTGGGGCGCTATGGTTGTGGGGCATTGTCATGAGCATGTAATTTCAAGTGTTTCAAATGCGTTACATCATGGTATGAGCTTTGGGGCACCAACTGAGCTTGAGATTCTACTTGCTCAAAAAATTATTCAACATATGCCATCGATTGAGAAAATTCGTATGGTCAATTCAGGAACTGAGGCCACCATGACGGCCATTCGATTGGCGCGAGGATTTACTGGTCGTAATAAAATCCTGAAGTTTAATGGTTGTTATCATGGTCATAGCGATAGTCTTTTGGTTAAAGCAGGATCTGGCATGCTAACCTTGGGGATTCCTTCAACCCCTGGCATTCCTGCACAATTTAGTGAGCAGACATTGGTTGCTGAATTTAATTCTCTGTCAGAAACTGCCCAATTATTCGAAAAATATGGTCACGATATTGCAGCGGTCATTGTTGAACCCGTAGCAGGTAATATGGGTTTTGTTCTTCCCAAAATAGGTTTTCTTGAAGGACTTCGTGCACTTTGCGATCAGTATCAAGCAATTTTGATTTTTGATGAAGTCATGACTGGTTTTCGAGTGGGGTTAGGTGGGGCTCAAGCAGCGTATGGAGTAACGCCATGCCTGACAACACTTGGGAAAGTTATCGGCGGTGGCATGCCAGTAGGTGCGCTGGGTGGACGCTCTGATATTATGTCATATCTTGCCCCCGAAGGGCCTGTATACCAAGCAGGTACTTTATCAGGGAATCCAATAGCAATGGCAGCGGGGCTTGCCACACTTGAAATCGTTGAGCAACCTGAATTTTATGAGCGTTTATCCCAACAAACCGTGCATTTAGTTGAAGCTTTTCGCCAAGCTTCTCTCGTGCATCAACTGCCTTTTTCAGGCACATCCTTGGGCGGGATGTTCGGTTTTTGTTTTAGTGAAAAGCCCGTTATAGAAAATTATTCTGATGTTGCAGCTTCAAACGAAACATTATTTAAACGTTTTTTCCATGGTATGCTCGAAAAGGGGGTGTACCTTGCCCCATCTATGTTTGAAGCAGGTTTTGTTTCATGCGCGCATCAACGAGAAGACATCGATAGAACCCAGCAATTGGCAGATGAGGTTTTAGGTCAATGTGTTAGTCGCAATATATTATGAGTAATCGATTTGAACCAATTACTCCTGCTCATATTGAGTGGCGAAATACTTCGCCATATTCGCTAGATTTTAATGATATCTATTTTTCAAAATCTGGTGGATTAAACGAAGCTCGACATGTATTTATTGATGGGAATCAGCTTGTGGACCGTTGGCGAGCACTTAACCATCAACACGATTCAATATTTGTAATTGCTGAAACAGGGTTTGGCTGTGGTTTAAATTTTTTATTAACGTATTCTCTGTGGAAACAATATGCCCCTCAAAATGCACGATTGTTTTATTATTCATCTGAAATACATCCCTTGTCACTCAGTGATATTGAGCGTGCTTGTAAGTTATGGCCAAGCTTGTCGTTTGAAGCGCAAAATTTACTCAGTCAATATCCAATCTTAGCCCCGGGTTTTCATCCATTGGCCTTTGAGAACGATCGTATCAATTTGACATTGATGTTGGGGGACACTCTAACATCTTTTCGCGAGCTACTAATTACAAATGATGTAAAGCAGGAGCCCCTCCATAGAACCTTTCATGTTGATGCGTGGTTTTTTGATGGATTTAGCTCATTTAAAAAGCCTATGATGTGGTCTGACACATTGTTTTCAACCCTCAGTATGCTTTCGAAAAAAGGGAGTACCTTTGCAACCAACTTAGTTCTTGATGTTGTTAGAGATGGATTAACAAAAGCGGGTTTTAAGGTGCTTAAAACACCTGGTTTTGAGAAAAGTGAGGGGATGTGCAGTGGGTCGTTTGACAATAATCCTATATCTCGTGGCCAGCGTTTCACCCCCTGGCATTTATCTTCACAACAACCTCATGAAATCAAAAAAGCAATAGTACTTGGAGCAGGGCTCGCCGGATGCAATATTGCATATGCATTAGCAAGAAAGGGATGGGAGATCTCGTTGCTTGATCAAGAAAGTGATATCGCTACGGGGGCTTCAGGCAATCGTCATGCTATTTTGTATCCAAAGCTCTC
>JBIIJL010000014.1:0-33193 GCA_044233795.1 Legionella sp.
ATAGAATTTTTGTATCGGGGTCGTTTGCAATTAACATCAGATCAATATCAGAAGCTTTTTCAGGAAAAGAAAAATAGCTACCTTTAATGGTTACTCTGATGTTTCTGGCTTGAAAATGGGCTTGGATAAAATCTAAGTAGCGTATTATGTCGCTTGAAATATGTAGCCTTGGATTTTTATAGTAGCAGTGGCTCATAATCTTTAGCTGGCGAGTTATTTCTTCTTTAATAAATACGATATCTTCTTCAGCACCCTGATACTTCTCAATTGCCCGTTTAATGTGCCATGAAAATTTTGCTAGGTGTTTGTTCCATTCATCTTCAAGCTTAAGTTTTGCAGGATTATCAAGAGCTTGATAATGAGTGAGTTTTCGCTGTATTTGAAACTCAGCAACAGGCATATTGATTACTATAGCGACACATTCAACTGCATGTATTATCGTCGATAACGCTGTATCAAATCCGGCAGGTAACTCGTAACAGGCTATCTCAGTCAAAAATTTTTGTATACCATGGATACTAGAAAGTAACGATTTATTTAGCAGCCCCTGAGCGAGCATCGGCTCTTCTTCAATCGTTTCTGTTGTCATTGAATTTATAGGACTATCCTCTCTGCTCAATGATTCATCTGCATTTATTGTCGCAGACGAAGAAATGGTATCAGTTACCACAGGATGAAGAGAGAGGGCATGAGTCCTTTCTTCAAAATCTTGTTCTAAAGCTCGAGCTTGTTCAACACTGATTGTAATAGAAGTTGTATCTAAACTTTCTCTTTTATGTCGGTTACGCCGCCTTCTTGATTTTTTAGATTCGACAGCACTTGCTTTTAAATCAGACTCCTCTGTTACTTCTGTTAATTTATAATCAATTGGTGGTTGAATGGCTTTTAGAAACAAATTTTGTTGTGGTTTTGGAAGCAATAACGAAAAATTGAGCGTTGCAATATGATGGCTAAGAATAGCTGCCATTTCAGTTGTGTCGTTCATAATTGATTTGATGATAGAAAATAGGCATTGAATCCAAACCCCAGGTTTTGTGACCGTAGCTTGTGTAGTATTTCTTGAGATAACCATCAGTACCAGCAATAACAATTTTGATCTTGTTTCTTTGTCCTCATGTTCCACAAAGCGGTTGAATATGTCTTGTTGTAGCTTTCTTTGGTCTAATTGGGCAAGTTTGTTGGTTAAAGCTCTTAAATAAATTGGTTTACAAGAAGTAATATCTAAAAATACTGAAGACTCTTGTTGTGAATTTACAAGATGTCTGAGTGGGCTTGAAAATGTTTTTGCGGAGATCAAGATAATGAACAAGCAGCGATTGATTGACTCATCACATTGCTTAAGTGTATTGAACAGAGTGGTTAGTGTTCCACCTTCTGCATGTCTAATATAATTAACCAAATTGAACGCAATATGATTTATTATAATCGTAAGACGAGGGCGACGTACTTCTGCTTGCTCTTCTGTGGACCAGAATTCTTCAAGCAACTGATATAAAGCCCGTAAAACGCTTGAGAGCGCTACGGGATTGCTAAAACACCCCTCATCAATATAGGTTTTAAAAAGGCCATAGAAATATATTTCTATATCAACCGGAAGGTCTTTGTAGAGGATGATCTTTGCCCAACCTTGGATGATTTCTTGGTTGGGGCCTGCAATATCCATTAATTTAACGAACAATCGGTTTTTAGCTTCAAAAGGAATGGTATCTATTGTCGATAAACAAACAGCCAAGGCCAGATCAAAATGATTGTGGGGTAATAGGTGCCTCATAAAAAAACGAACGTAAGGACTCGTAGGAAGACCTCGTTCCTCGAGAAAAGTGTTGATTAATAACGTCATGACACTACCTTTGTATGGTGTACCGTTACCAATGAGAACGTGATTATTATACAGTGCATATGCAAAACCAAACCGTACATTAGGATCTTGGTCTTGGTTTGATTTTAATCCACTCTGTATTAAAAATAATCTCGTGCTGCATAATTTGGGTGATGGGTTATCATGAAAAATATAATTTACAATCGTTTGAAACTCTTGAGGATGATATAAAAAGACATTGATGAGCGGTTTGTCTTCATCTTGAATGAGCCGAATCAATAAGCCTTTAATACTATCAAAGTTTTTTGCGGTATCTAAAGCTCGGTGAAGGCTTCTTATCATCAGGCTATGCTTGATAACGGGGAAAGATGCGATGTGATGTATAACTTTTTCAACATGTTTTGCATGTTCAGGAACGTCAGCTACAGCTGCGGGCTCTATGATGCTATAGCACGCATCGGCAAAGGCCAACATGGCGTTTTTGGTGGATATTTGAATTGTACTCCTCTTTAAGTAGCTTTCAGATAGATTCATCCATTGAGTAATTTCTGCAATGTATTGTACTTCATGGGAAAATTTTTCTATTAATCTTCCTGATATATAGGCCAAAATCGTATACGTTATCACTGTGCTGACATAGCTTTGAAAACTTAATTCACAGGTTGTTGGTTCGGTAAGGGAAATCGAGGTCCTTGAAAGTGATTGGTCATGAGAGGCAATTATAGCTGCGATATTGTCAATATTCGCGAGCTCCAAAGGGCTCTCTGAGGCAAGATTGTGAGCGACCCATGGCAATGCATGAAATAAGGGGCTTGCAATATGATGCATGAATATTAACGCCTTTTCATCTGGCATCTCCGAAATCATTTTCGGAATGATGAAAAATTTGGGAATAATTTCATGAGCAATCGTTTCTGGATGATACAGTGTTCTAATTAGCTGTGTGAGCCCGAGGTTTGGTATTTCTCGGAGGCCAAACAGGTGGTAGGTGCGAGGTTTGACGAACAATGTTTCAGCCAAAAATTGTAGTATGCGGTCAAGCATTATGGAATATTTTGTTTGTTATTTAAGGCAGAGTGTAACATATCTTCTCAATTGATAAGCATCAAATCTCAAAATTCGCACGTTAAATACCTTTGCTCGCTCATAGTAGATCAACACGTCCGATTTTTACCACTAGATAAATAGTTCATAAGGAAGTTCCCTCATTGAAATTTGTTAAAGCAATTAAACGATGTTTCACTCTTTTTATTGTATTCAAATATAACGACAATTTAATTGATCTAATAATTAACATGGCGACCATATTCCGTTATACTGCTTCTAATAAAAACAACAAAAACAATAAGTCCACAAATCAATAACAAATCCAAACGCTCCTTTTTCATTGTTCGTAAATCTTACTTTTTAACGGGAGTGATTGTGAGGTATTTAGGTAAATTTTCGCATCCATGTAATTTATTAGTTTATACATTCTTAGAGGGAATTTATTTGAAAATTGGAGCTCGAGTTTTTGGTCAGGATTATGCCTCACCGATAGGTGCTTTTCGAGCGGATATTAACAAACAAATTCTAACAAATAAATCTAGTTCTGTGGGGAGTTTATAGTTCAAGCCGACAATTATAGGCGGCTTTTGATGCTTATCTTTCTTAATGTGGTTAGTTAAATCAGTATTTTAATATTTTTGAGAGAAATCATGTCTAAAACGAGTCGATTGAGTGCACTTACTTTTGCTCAGGTGCACCAAAGTATTTATAAAAGCGTAAATTTGTATCGTGCAGCGAAAGCCCTTCGAGTTACAGATGTGACACTTGCACGTTATTTGGCTAAATTTGTGTATCAAGGTCATTCATTGACTTATGAATTTTTAAAGGAAATTTCTATAGAGGATGGGGCTCAAGTATTTGGGGAATGTTATGAATTATTGATGGAGGTTTCTCGAGTGGACTTGAATAAGCTTACCTTAAGACAGGTCCACGAAGCGATTCAACAAAGCGAAAGTATAAGTGAGGTAGCGAGTCTTCTTGGAGTTTCAAGTGAGATGCTTTCGAGTCGTTTGGGTGAATTTATTTATCAAGAGGCTCCATTGACTCATGAAATGTTGAAAGGAATTTCCTTAGAAAATGGGGCTCAAATTTTCGCTGAGTGCTATGAATTGCCATTGAAAACGTCACGAGTGGACTTAAAGAAGCTTACCTTAAGCCAAGTGCACGATGTAATTCAACAAAGCGAAAAATTAAGTGAGGCAGCGCTTCGCCTTGGAGTTTCTACTCAGACGCTTGTGAGTAATTTGGGTAAATTTCTTCATCAAGGCGCCCCATTAACTTATACAATTTTGAAAGGGATTTCCTTACAGGATGGGAGGGAGATTTTTGGTGAGTGCTATGATTCACCGATGGAAGCTTATCAAGTGGACTTAAAGAAATTTACCTTAAGTTACGTACACGATGTAATTCATCAATGCACAAGCGTAAGTACTGCAGCGAATCTCCTTGGGGTTTCTAGTCAGAGGCTTGAAAGTGAATTGGGTAAATTTTTTCATCAAGAGGCCCCATTAACTTATGCAATTTTGAAGGGGATGTCCTTACAGGATGGGGATCAGATTTTCGGCGAGCGCTATGATTCACCGATGGAAGCTTATCAAGTGGACTTAAAGAAGCTTACTTTAAGACACGTACACAATGTAATTCAACAAAGCACAAGCTTAAATGATGCAGCGACTCTGCTTGGTGTTGTCAGTCAGGCGCTTGAAAGACACTTGAATAAATTTGTTCATCAAGGGGCCCCATTAACTTATGCAATTTTGAAGGGGATTTCCTTACAGGATGGGGATCGGATTTTTGGTGAGCGCTATGAATCACCGATAGGTGTTTCTCAAGTGGACTTAAAGAAGCTTACCTTAAGACAGGTGCACGATGTAATTTTACAAAGCGCAAGCTTACATGACGCAGCGAGTCGCCTTGGCGTTGAAAATAAGACGCTTGAAAGAAAATTGGGTAAATTTTCTCATCAAGAGGTTCCAATAAGCTATGCAATTTTGAAGAGGATTTCCTTACAGGATGGAGCTCATATTTTTGGTAAGTGCTATGAGTCACTGATGGAGGCTTCTCGAGTGGATCTGAATAAGCTTACCTTAAGACAGGTGCACGATGTAATTCAACTAAGCACAAATTTAAGTAAGGCAGCTAATCTACTTGGGGTTTCAAGTCAGACGCTTGCATGCCACTTGGGAAGATTTTTTCATCGAGGTCATTCATTAACTTATAAATTTATAAAGGAAGTTCCCTTAAAAAAAGGATCTGAAATTTTTGGTGCACGATATGAATCACCAATGAAAACCCAGAAAGTGGATTTATCGATGTATACAATTTCAGATATTCATAAAGAATTTCTAATGAGTAAAAGTTTTTCTGAGGCAGCATCTCGTCTTGGAACGAGTCAAGTGTCGTTAAAAAAGCACCTACACTCTTGTCTACCTCAAGCGATGGATGAGGATATATTTCGCCTTTTACAGAAGTTGACCGAAGCGAAAGCGCGTCAAAAGTATGGATTGTCTTATGATCTACCGACAGGTCAACTAATGGGGCAAGCAAGAGATGCCATTGCTTCACCTATGGAAGGGTTAATGGCGGCAGTCGAGGATAAGGAAGATATGGATACGGATGTTTTGGATGCCTTGTCACCGAGAGAAACTACGAAAAGGCAGAGTTCGTCTGCAGGGCTGTCTTTACCGACTTTTTTTAATCAGTCGCACAAGAGGTTGAAAAAAGTACCAGAGGTGGTTTCAGCGCATTCTTGGTCAACAAACCACGACGGTCCATGATGCACATGGTTTTGAATGGGGTTAGGAAAACCAGCAATACTATTGTTGAGGGGGCATACTGGAGAGTGGCAGCATGAGCAAACCCAATAAAAATTAAAATGCATGGCAAACTGGCTATTAGTCTATTTCTTTATGGTCTGGATTTTATGTGCGATTCTATTGTTCGTTTGGCATATGGATCTCTTTATACGCGAAGTACCAGTCATTTTGCGCAACGAATATATCAGCACAAGGAAGGCTTGGCTTGAGCGTTGGATTATTTTGATAGATGGTTGCCCGCCTGCCTCCTTAGATGCCCAACTCTTCGCTTTCTGATATGTATATGATAATGTGCATTTAACTTGGATTGATGAAATGATAAGGACTGTGCTGGATGCAAATTTTTAATATTATATTTATTTTAATCAATCTGTGTTTTCT
Source organism: Legionella sp. (assembly GCA_044233795.1). Classification (GTDB taxonomy): domain Bacteria; phylum Pseudomonadota; class Gammaproteobacteria; order Legionellales; family Legionellaceae; genus JBIIJL01. The sequence continues at coordinate 6,064 of JBIIJL010000014.1, forward strand.
GCCAGCTCTGAACGCATCTGATCCTATTCATCTTGATTGGCTTGATAAATCTCGCAAACCCGAAGAGAATTTTTTTCTTTATGCCAACGGAAACTGGATAAAAAACAATCCAATTCCTGAGGACTATCCGAGCTGGAATATTTTTAGTATTTTACAGGAGAAAGTACAAAATACTATCCATCGGATCCTGATACAAGCCGCAAATAATCCCAAAGTCATACCAGGTAGTGATGAGCAAAAAATAGGTGATTTTTATTTTAGTGCTATGGATACTGAACACATCAATAGCGAGGGGGTTACACCACTCAAAGAGCAATTTGAGCGTATCGATAACATCAAAAGCATCAATGATTGGATAAATACCCTAAGTTATCTTCATTTAATTGGTGTTGATGCCGTCTTTAATTTTGGCAGCATGCAGGATTTTACCGATAGTGAAAAAATGATTGCAGCGGCTCAGCAAGATGGGCTTGGTTTGCCCGATAGAGATTACTATCTTAATCAAGATCAAAAATCAGCAGCAATTCGTTTGAAATATATTCAACATATCACCAGGATGTTTCAATTACTCAAAGAAACCCCTGACCACTCAGTTCGACATGCTCAAGCTGTGATGAGCATAGAAACGGCGCTTGCTAAATCATCTCTTTCTAAAATCGAGCTTCGTGACCCTCACGCTATTTATCATATGAAAAATATTGACGGACTTGCTTTAGTAACGCCAAATTTTTCCTGGCCTAAGTATCTTTCACTGATGGGGTGTCAAAATGTTTCATCAATGAATCTGGCAATGCCAACTTTTTTCAAAGCGGTCAATAGTTTACTTACATCGGTGTCTCTTGACGATTGGAAAGCATATTTTCGTTGGCATTTATTGGCAAGCTTTGCACCTTATTTATCAGATCCCTTTGTAAAAGAACATTTTTATATGCGATCTGTTATTACAGGTGTTAAAAGTGAACTTCCTCGCTGGAAAAAGGTTGTGAATGCAGAAAACAATCTACTAGGTTTTGCTGTAGGTAAGTTGTATGTGAAAGAGTATTTTCCTCCGAGTTCAAGGCAATCGGTAATTGAAATTTTACATCACATCCGTAGTGCATTGGAAAATGATCTTAACGCGCTTACATGGATGACACCTTCGACGCGAAAAGCCGCATTAAGCAAGCTATCTCTTATGGGTGAGCGTGTTGGATACCCTAACAAATGGTGGGACTACTCTTCGCTTAAAGTTGATAGAGGGCCCTATGTTTCAAATGTACTTCGCGCTCACATGTTTCTAATTAAAAGAGATTTAAACAAAATTGGTAAACTGGTTGATAAAACCGAATGGGCAATGACTCCACAGACAGTAAACGCTTACTATGATCCATCCATGAATAACATTAATATTCCAGCAGGCATTCTACAATCACCTTTTTTTGACCCTGATGCACCCGCAGCGCTTAATTATGGAGGGATTGGATTTGTTATTGGACATGAAATGACCCATGGATTCGATGATGAAGGCGCACAATTTGATGGACATGGAAACTTACAAAATTGGTGGTCGCAAGATGATTTGAAAAAATTTCATGAGGCGACGGCTTGTATCATCAACCAATTTTCTCAATACAGTGTTGATGGTGACTTGCATGTTCAGGGAAAACTTGTAGCTGGTGAGGCAACTGCTGATTTAGGGGGGGTACTTTTAGCTTATCGTGCCTTCAGGTATTCGAAGGCATTTTGGGATGCGAAAACTATTAATGGGATTTCTCCAATACAGCAATTTTTCATTGGAGCGGCTCACTTAGTGACAACCGATCCCCATCCACTTGCACAAGATAGAGTTAATGGAACGTTAAGGAATATACCAGATTTTGCAAATGCGTTTCATATTCCGAGTGATTCTCCGATGGTTAGTCAGCATCGGTGCGTGATATGGTGATAAAGAAAAAGAATTTATACAGTAGCGGAACACATCAGAGCATTTGCGTAGTTGTTGCCTGTTTTAATGGTATTGATGAGTTGATCATTAGCCATTGGTAACTGGCCCTGGCCTAGGTAGTAAAACCGATACCCACACTCAAGAGGCGATTTACCAAAAATATGGTTTAATCTTAGACCAACGCCGGCAGTTGCAGCTAGAGCAACATTTGTATGTGTTGCATAGGGGTTGTCATTTGCAGAAAAATTGGATCGAAGAGGGTCGCTCACATCAGTCGTGCGCATGAAATTAGGACCAACGCCTGCGTCAAAGGTAATATTGAAAAATTCGGTATTGTCTTTGACGTGTGCTTTTGCGGCTAAATATATAGGAATGTGTTGAATGTCATACAAGTAGTTGCTATTAGTATATTGGGTTTTTTCTGAGGATTTGATGTTAACAGGCGTTTTACCTAAATAAAATCCGTTGATACCGTAGGAAAGAAAATATCGATCTTTATCTTGCGCGTCGATAAAATAGCCAAGACCTAAAAGACCACCATTAGATGTTTGCTTATTGAGATTATATTGGTTTGCAGGCAGATAAGGACCGCTTAATTCATTAGACTTAGAAGGGAAATTCATCAAACTTCCAAATTGCACAATGGTATGACTTGAGTTTATATCTAATAAGGAATGGAACGGATTTACAAAAGGCTTAGCGGATGAAAACAAAAAATAATCACTAGAGTTTGTGCTAAAATTGCTAGAAGCTGCTGCCGCATTTTGGCATGCTATGAGCGTCAATGCTAAACCGCTTAGGCATTTTTTACCAAGATGCATGTACTATCCTTTTTATATTGATATTATTATCTTCCAATAATAACACGATAACTGGGGTGATGGGCAATATTTATCCCCGAAAAAATTGGTTATATCTTATGATGAAAAAAAAATACGTTATCATTTTAACTTCGATTGTTATCATTGGCATTGTCTTAGGATACAGATTATTTAAACCTCATCAGGTAAAAATTACGCTCAAATCAGTAACGTTCGCTGACCTTCCTGGTTGGGGTTCTGAGGATATACATAACTCACTCATTGCTTTTCAAGCATCATGCAGAACATTTCTAAGGCACTCGCCAAGCAAATCAGTGGGTAGTGAATCTGTTAATTTAATAGCAAAAGATTGGCATGCTGTTTGTATTAAAGCCCTGGCTTTCAAGAATAATGTTGGTAATGAAGATATTAGACATTTTTTTGAAATGTCATTTACACCTATGAAGTATGTAGATAAGAACACGCTTCGAGGACTTTTTACTGGTTACTATATGCCTCTTTTGCGGGGTAGTCTGCACAAAACTAACGAGTTCCAAGTCCCAATCTATGGTGTACCGAGCAACTTAATCACAATAGACTTGTCGCTATTTGATTCAAAATTAAAAAATAGGCGCATTTTTGGCCGCTTGAAAGGTCGCTATCTTATCCCTTTTTATACTAGAGAAGAAATAAACAATGGCGTCATCAAGGAAGATGCTCCAGTGATTGCTTGGATTAATGATTGGGTAGATCGATCTTTTCTTGAAATACAAGGTTCAGGGGTTATCGAACTTGATAACCATCAACAACTCGTGATTAACTATGCTGCTGAAAATGGTGCACCTTATACTTCCATAGCAAAAGTTCTAATAGATCTTGGATTGATGAGCAAGGATAATGCATCGATGCAGCGCATACGGAAATATTTAATAGCTCACTTTGAAGATCTTCATTATATTCTCAACAAGAATAAGTCATTCGTTTTTTTTGAAGTGGTGGCGCAAAACCAAGCACTGGGATCACAAGGTGTTCCTTTAACGCCGGGGTATTCGTTAGCAGTTGATAAAAAGTGGGTTCCCTTAGGTGCTCCTATCTGGTTAAGTACTCAACAACCGCAATATCATTCAAAAATACAAGTGAAACTCGAAAGGCTCATGATAGCTCAAGATACAGGTGGAGCAATCAAAGGTCCAGTAAGGGGTGATGTTTATTGGGGGACTGGAGAAAAAGCAACTTCAATCGCAGGTCGAATGAAGAGTCCTGGTTATTATTGGCTGCTACTGCCCAAAAATATTGCATTAACAATCGAAAAAAATACTGATCGTCACTGATATTGTCTAATTATACACAGTATGCGAGCTTCACTGTAATTGAATATAAGAAAGGAAAATAAGAATCAGTTGGATTGAGATTTGATTCTCCATAGCCTGCAGTATAATTAGCCCCGAACTCACCTAAAACGTGAGATGTGAATTTATAGTTGATTCCGGCTCCAAAGGTAGGTGTTGCACGCCAGTAATCAGCCAAAAGATCTTCACGATGGATTCCAGCAGCACCAGCACTAGAATATACTCTCAAGGCCTTAGTGTGCGGAACTAAAAACAGAACTTTGCCCATAATACTCGCCATTTCTGTCCGTGTGATAAATGAAGTTTTACCGTCATTATTGAATGCAAAAAGGCTGTATTTATCAAATATTACAGTTGCATTAGGGTAGCGAAAATAAGTTGTTTCAACGGCAAAAGTTGGTAAGACCTCATATCCTGCAAAAAATCCCCAAGCGACGCCGCCTTCAATAACGCCCACTGGTGTTGATAGACTAATAGCTTCATTTTGATTATTCTTCGCGGGAACGAGCCCTTGCCAGGTCGTAGATCCATATCCAACAATAGAGCCTAAATACATCGGATGATTCATTGTATCTTTACTAGTTCCTGCATGGCTAAATTGAGTTACAACAGCCATTAATGAGAAAATATATAAAGGGAACTTATTATTTGTCACAATTAGTACTCTACATTTGTCATGGGTCTTTTTAAAAAAAACATATGAAATAGGTTAAATCTAGCGCTTAAGATGGGATATTTAGAGAGTAGCCACAAATGAAGCGCTCCATTCTTAGTGACAAGGCATTTGTGTTGAGCTACAGGCTGAGCCTTGAGAATCAACTCCACCACGTAAATAGCAATTCCAATTGTCAATACAGCCTTGGGGGGTCGTGTAATGCTGATATTCGCAGGCTTTTTGTAAGGAACCAAATACAATCATCATCCGATTATATAACGCGTTCATGTCTTGGCACATGCCTGCAGGAAGTCCTGAAGATGTACAGTAACATGTAGCAGCTGACTTAAACGAAGAGCAAAAATTTGCATCGCTCGTCGGTACAGCAATTGGACAGGCAGAAGCCGATGTGCTTAAAAAAAACAAGATCGTAGCGTATAGATTTTTTTTCATCCCTGAGTCCTTATATGTGGTTAAATCAACCCGAAACTCTAACAGAAAAAAAACGGTGCTGCAAAAACGTTTTAAACAATTTGCTATCATTTGCTATTCAGGGTCACATTAAGAATGCTCACCGAAAGCTGGCCTTTTCTATTGCTCACTGTTTTCAATATCGTTCGAGTTTTAAGACTCAAATTGTTAATTTCAGCACTAGCTACACAAAGGAAGTAATTACTCTCTAACGTGATTTGTTCATTTGAAATCTGTGTTCTTTCGAGTAATTCATATATTTTCTCGAAATTTTTCATCCCTTGTTCTCTTCTTGCATTAATGATTTCCATTGCGTCCGTATCCGTCAATTTATTGCCTAAGGCCTTTAAAATTTCTTTGGGTGCAGTATTGATGTTAATTTTAGTAATGTCTGGAAGGGCTGTTAGATAGGGCAGTAATGCTTGATAGGTTGCTTCATTCATATGGCGAAGCAAACGGAGCTCAGTCACACTTTGAAAAGGTTGATGTCCCGGTAGGTAGGGTGGATTTTGGTGTAAATAAAAAACTAAGTTTTCATCCTGGCCGCGATCAGGTTGATAGGGACTCATCCAATAGGTGATGTCACCCAACAAGGATCGATACGTGTTATGATTCTCATGAGGTAGATGCTCTTGCATTAATTGAATAAATAGTGGGTAGAATTTGCCATTTTGTAGATTATTGATGTTAAATAGCGCTTGAAGATCATAAAGCTCACCTGATAGGGCAATATCTGGGTAAATATGCGCCAATTTCATGGGGAAATTAAATATTTTTCCATCTGAGCCGATACTTTTAAAATCTATTGAAGGTTGTTTTAGCGTTTCCATAGCCCAGAAATTTACTGCTTGTGTAGCAAGATAGAGCTTATCACTATTGACAGTGATGTTTGTTCGATAAATGCTTAGTCCGGTTTGTATAATCATCGCTGTTGCGGCAATTGCGACTAGTGTCATCAGAAACAATGCTGAAATGAGAGCACTTCCAGGTCTAGCTCCTCTAGGCCGCATAAAGTGCTCCAGGAATAATATAAACCAATACCATATTTCCCATACCTTTTATAGTAAATGAAAATTGTATTGCTGATGGTAACGTTTCCTTTTTTTGATTTTGAGCCAGTGCGTAGGCTCGCCATTCGGTAAGAACTTGTCGACTGGCACTTAAGTAGGCAAATGAGCATTGTTCTAAATTGTCCAACACTATGCGTGATTGATGCTGTGCGCGATTTGGCGTGTCAAGTTGTTTGAAACTCTCGCGAATCAGTTTTGAATCTTTGCAATGATAGGCAACACGCTTGAGAGAGCTTTCTTTTAGATAAGCCTGTGCATCCAAGCCCCCTCGGGTGAATTCAATATATGTTGGAAGTCCTACAAATGGTGGGAATTGGCGGAGATTATTTCCCAAACTTGAGCGTTCAATAATCTGTGTAGTATCGCGGGAAATTAAAGTTAATGCCAATTGAAGATCTTCTAGTTGGTGTTCTTTGGCATTTACGCGCGCTCTAGTATCAAAGGCATGAGAGAGCACCATTGATGTAATGGTGCCTAATACCGCAAAAACCATCAAAGCTATCATCACCTCAATCAAGGTAAAACCTCTCACGATACTCTCCGAAATCCATACAATGGTGTGGTAAAAGGACCATTTGGGGTATTACTCACTGTTAACGTAATTAGTTGCATTGCGGGAATTTCTGTTTGTGAAACTCGAGCTCGCCAATACCAGCGCTCACCTAGCATCGTTGTAACTTCAGAAATCTCTTGGTTTAAATGAATAGGTAGCAAATTTAATTGAATTGCATTGATACCCTGCATGGCAACCCAATGGCTGATTGTTCTTTCCTTAATTTTTGTAGAATGGGATACATCTTCGGAGCTTGCTTTCAATAGTGCAGTTAAGGCAATAGCTATGATAGCGAGCGCAATTAGCACCTCGATCAAGGTGAAGCCATTTTTAATGGCCTGTTTCATGATGTAGGGTGCTCTAAGGTGAGGCTATTATCTTCATGACCTGTAATACTTATCAAATTGGGAGTGAGTGAAAACCCTAAAGATAATTTAAAAGTTGAAATATCTCCTGCTGAGTCAACAGTAATTTGTGGGCACTTGTTCTTATTTAACAGAGATTTAAGTGTTATAACAGCATCAGATGGAAATCGATGTGTTAGAAATATACGTTGATGGCTAGGCTCGCTCCATTGATTGTTTATTAAGCGTAACACCCGGTAGTTTTGATTCTCTATGCAAATACCCATAGATACAGTTTCAATAATGGCTTCATGTTGAATGAGTTTTAGATAGTTAAAAAACTGTTCTCCTGCCATAAGCAATCGTCGTTCGCGACCAAAATCACCAAATGCAAATAGAGCAACACCAATTGTGATACTAATAATGACCACAACTACGAGAATTTCAATTAACGTAAAACCACGCAATGCAGTCGGTCGCATCATGATGGGGATTTACTTGGTTCCCAATTACCAATCTCTGCATTTATGCCAGTTCCACCAGGTTGTCCTTCTGCGCCATAAGTGAAAACATCAACTTCTCCATGCTGGCCTGGATTAAGATACAAATACTCCCGTCCCCAAGGATCGGTTGGGAGTGATTTTAAGTATTTTTTCCAATCACGCGGGATAGGTGGTGCTGTTGGCTTTTCAACCAAAGACTGTAAACCTTGATCAGTGCTTGGATAAATTCCGTTATCAAGTTTGTATAGATCGAGTGCATTTTGAATTGTTAAAATATCTTGTTTAGCTTTAACAACTCTTGCCTCATCAGGGCGGCTAATGATTTTAGGAACCACGATGGATGCAAGTATTCCTAAAATAACTACTACCACCATAATTTCAATAAGAGAAAATCCTTTTTGAGATGCCATATTTTACTCCTCCAAACATAAATAAATATAATTCTAGGGTTTTCAACACACTCTAGCTCACAAGTTGCTCCATGGAAAAAATGGGCACGAGTGTTGCAATTACAATAAAGAGTACCACGGCACCCATAAAAAGAATCACCAAAGGCTCTAATAGGGTAAGGGCCGTATCAAAAAATCTTCGTACTTCATTATCTAGATGGGCGGCTGCGCGCTCCATCATCGATGAAATATGACCGCTTTTTTCCCCGCTGGCAATAAGATGAGTCGCCATTGGTTTTAAATAACCAGTATCTTTTAATGCTTGGCTGATTGACCGGCCTTCTTTGACTTCTGAAGTTGCCATATTGAAAGCACTCTGCATGACAAGATTAGTTATAAGTTTAGCGGATACATTCATGGTCTCAAGTACGCTGACACCTGCTGCGAATAAAATACCAAATGTATGTACGTATCGTGCAACGTTAATAGATTGAATTAACGGTGAAATAATAGGTATTTTAAGTAACAAACGGTGCCAACCAAATTTTACATTAGTTTTCTCCAAGCTTTTTTGAAAACCTAAGATAAGTACAACGAGCAAGATGAGTGAGTAAAGTCCATAGTGCTTTATAAACCCACTGAATATGAGAAGAACTTGCGTCATTTCCGGTAGGGACTGTCCGCTGCTGGTAAAAACCTCAATAATTTTAGGAACAACGTAAGCCAATAAAAAACTAATAATAGTAGTAGATACGATGATCATCAGCAAAGGATATATGAGAGCTTGTTGGATTTTTTGTCGAATTTGTTGTTGATTCTCAGTGTAATCGGCCAATTTTTCTAGCACCATATCAAGATGTCCCGTTTGCTCTCCTGCAGCAACAGTTGCTCGATAAAGTTCTGGAAATACCTGTGGATACTCTCCAACGGCCTGAGCTAATGAAAATCCTTCGAGAACTTTAGATCGTACACCGATGAGTAAACGCTGAGTTTTTGGTTTCTCTGTTTGCTCACTGACTCCCTTAAGGGACTCTTCAACAGGAATGCCTGCAGCTAATAGGGTAGCTAATTGTCTGGTGAGGAGTGCAAGATCTTGGGTGGAGATTCTATCCCGATGTTTAGAGACTTGTGATTTTTTTAACGTATGTACAGAGGTAGGAATTAAGCCCCGGTCACGAAGTAACTGACGGGCATGTCGCTCAGAATCTGCTTCGATCACACCTTTTGAAGAGTTGCCTTTTCGATTTAGCGCTTGGTATTGGAATGCGCCCATAGCTTTTTTTCATCAATAGTATAGGGTTTCATCATAGCTTAATCTATTGGGTTTAATAAGTCACTTGAGGTAGACTATGCTCGGAGTGATTTATAGGGTCTTAAGGAGAAGATGATGGGGAAGGATGAGTTATTAGTTATAGTTAAAGAACACGATGCTAAATTTATTGATTTACGTTTCACAGATACCATTGGTAAGGAGCACCATATTACCATCCCTGTTTCAGCCATTGGTGATGATTTTATTGAAAATGGCAAAATGTTCGATGGATCTTCATTTAAAGGCTGGCAAAAGATACACCAGTCAGATCTAGCTTTAATGCCGATTCTCGACACTGTCCTCCCTGATCCTTTTTTTCAAGACAATACCCTTTTTATACGATGTAATGTGGTAGATCCTCAGACCATGATAGGTTACGACAGGGACCCACGTTCTCTTGCAATTCGTGCAGAAACATATTTACAGTCTACGGGTATTGCCGATAAGGCCTTTTTCGGACCTGAACCTGAGTTTTTTATGTTTGATAGTGTTCAGTGGCAAACCAGCATCAATGAATCATTTTACAAAATAGACTCTGATGAAGCAATGTGGAATTCTGGCAAATCAATGGAGGGTGGTAATATTGGACATCGACCATCACTGAAAGGTGGTTACTTTCCTGTGCCGCCTGTAGATTCTTCGCAAGACATTCGTTCAGCCATTTGTTTAACCCTAGAATCCTTAGGAATGGTGGTTGAAGCACACCACCATGAAGTAGCTACTGCAAATCAATGTGAAGTTGCAACACAATATGACACCTTGACTAAAAAAGCAGATCAATTACAGATTTTAAAATATGTTATACATAATGTGGCACATAATTTTGGGAAAACGGCTACATTTATGCCCAAGCCATTGGTGGGAGATAATGGTAGTGGCATGCATTGCCATCAATCCTTGGCTAAGGATGGTGTCAATTTATTTGCAGGTGATCAATACGCGGGACTTTCTGAGATGGCGCTCTACTATATCGGCGGCATTATAAAACATGCACGTGCTTTGAATGCATTTACGAATCCGGCGGTGAATAGTTATAAAAGGCTTGTTCCAGGGTTTGAAGCCCCGGTCTTGCTCGCTTACTCTGCGCGCAATCGCTCTGCTGCAATTCGTATCCCACATGTTAATAATCCTAAAGCTCGCAGAATTGAAGTACGTTTTCCTGATCCCACTGCAAACCCATATCTTGCATTTTCAGCCATGATGATGGCAGGCTTAGATGGTATTTTGAATAAAATACATCCAGGCCAGCCAATCGACAAAGACCTCTACGACTTACCCCCTGAAGAACTGCTGGATGTCCCAACGGTTGCCTCATCGCTAGAGCAATCTATTGAGAACTTACGTAAGGATCATGATTTTCTATTACAAGGTGATGTTTTTAGTCAAGACTACCTATCCAGTTACATTGCACTGCGTGAAGTTGATATTGACAGAATTAGAAGCTTAGTTCATCCAGCAGAATTTGAGCTTTATTATAGCAATTAAAACATTGAGGGGTGTTCATGGGGAAGATATGTTTTATTTTTCTCTTCATGGCGATGAGTTCAATCTGCTCTGCTGACACTACACCGATCTATAAATGGATGGATAGCAGTGGAGGAGTGCATTTTAGCGATAATCCCCATGAAGGAGCAGAACAGATCATACTTCCTTCTGTCCAGACCTACACGCCATCAACTCCACCCGTAGCGCATCGAGAACGACTCAACGAAGGTTCAGCAATGTCTGAGGTGAGTCATTATTCGAGTGTTAAAATTATACAACCCAGTGATCAGGTAACTCTAAGGAATCCACAAGGGTTTCTGTCTATCGTTCTTGAGATCAAGCCCAAATTGCAAAGAAGTGATAGAGTTCAAATACTCCTTGATGGTTTGCCCGTGGAAAAACCGATGCCCACGACCGTTTTTGCACTGCAAGGTGTTTTACGTGGCTCACATATGATTTCAGCACAAATTGTAAATTCAAAAGGCGAAGTGCTTGCAAATAGTGGTAACGTAAATATTTTTATGCAACAACCGCGTGTGGGTATGGGTTCACACGGCCCTTGATTTTAAATTAAATGTCCTCATATAGCAGTTACAGCGCGAGCTCGTGCCTTTTTACTTAATAGGAGATTTTGAATGGTTAGTAAACAACAAACCATGGGTTTTCAAACTGAAGTTAAACAAATGCTTCATCTGGTTATACACTCACTTTACAGTAATAAAGAGATTTTCTTACGAGAGTTAGTTTCTAATGCATCAGATGCTCTAGATAAGCTAAGATTTTTAGCACTTGGGGATGCTTCATTGTATGAAGAGGATTCAGACTTACGTATTTGTATTGCGCATGATGAGAAGAAGAAAACGATTACTATTTCAGATAATGGTATCGGTCTTAATTGGGATGAAGCGGTACAAAATCTTGGCACTATCGCTAAATCAGGGACTAAAGAATTCATCAATCATCTTTCAGGGGAGGGAGCTAAGGATTCGCAGCTGATCGGTCAATTTGGTGTTGGATTTTATTCGGCATTTATCGTTGCTGATAAAGTTACCGTCAAATCTAGGCGCGCAGGCCTAAAGCACTCTGAGGGAATTATTTGGTCCTCTGACGGAGCGGGTGAGTTTACGATTGGGCATGAATCCAAAAAAGAACGCGGCACAGCCGTTATTCTCCATCTAAAAGACAGTGAAAGTGAATTTCTAAATGATTGGCGATTAAGAAGCATCATTACTAAATACTCTGATCATATTTGCTGGCCAATTGTTATGCAAAAGCAATCCGATGAAGATAAAGACAGTACAACTGAATTTGAAACTGTAAATAAAGCAACAGCGCTTTGGACGCTTTCTAAATCAGATATTTCAGATGAGGATTACAAAGCTTTGTATAAGCATATCTCACATGATTTTCAAGATCCTCTTACGTGGTCTCATAACCAAGTTGAAGGGAAGCATGATTATATTAGTCTTCTCTATATTCCAAGCCATGCGTCCCATGATTTATGGCAACAAGAGACCAAGCATGGTTTAAAGCTTTATGTTAAACGCGTATTCATAATGGATGAGGCAGCGCAATTTTTGCCTCGATATTTGCGTTTTGTTAAAGGTATTGTTGATGCTAGTGATTTACCGTTAAATGTCTCACGAGAGCTCTTGCAAGATAATAAGCAAGTAGAGAGTATCCGCTCGGCTTGTACGAAGCGAGTGTTGTCGATGCTTGAAAAAATGGCTGAACAACAAGATGATACTTATCAAAAATTTTGGGATGCATTTGGTCTTGTGCTTAAAGAAGGACCGATTGAAGACTTCAATAACTCAGCAGCTATCGCTAAATTACTGCGTTTTTCCACAACAAGGAGTGATTCAGAAAAGCAAACTGTATCTCTCTTCCAATATGTTGAGAGAATGCAAAAAGATCAAGAAAAAATCTATTACATCACGGCCTCAAGCTACAACGCAGCAAAGCATAGTCCTCATCTTGAAATTTTTAAGAAAAAGGGTATCGAAGTACTTCTTTTAAGTGATCGAGTCGATGAATGGTTAGTGGGTTATCTTAATGAGTTTGATGGTAAAAAACTACAATCTATTACTAAAGGTAAAATTGATTTTGAAGAAGAAAACAAAGAAGAGGATAAGGCGCAGTCTGAAACACTTGCACCTATGTTAAAGCAAATTAAAGAGGTGTTAGGTGAGCGAGTAAAGGACGTGCAAATCACGCATCGTTTGACAGACTCTCCTGCATGCGTTGTTGCGGATGAGCAAGATATGGGCTTGGAAATGCAGCGTATTTTACAAGCTGCGGGTCAAAAATTACCATCAACTAAACCCATCCTTGAAATCAACCCTGAGCATTCGCTAATCAAAAGACTGCATTCAATTGAAGATGATGCAAAATTTTCAGAGTGGGTGGTTGTGTTGTTTGAACAAGCAGTCTTGGCAGAAGGTGGCCAGCTTGAAAATCCTGCTGATTTTGTGAGTCGTGTTAATCAGTTGTTGATCGCATCGTAGAAGTATTTTTTGGGTAAGGGCTAAGAACCCTTACCCAAAATAAATTTTAAGATTTACTCTTCTGTCAAACGGAAATATTTAGTACCAAAATAACGCTGTAGTTTCTTTCTAATTGTGCCACGGCTAATCCCTAGCATCTTAGCAGCTTGTAGCTGGTTTCCACGACGTTTTTCCATCACCGCTTGTAATAGAGGTGGCTCTACCTCTGAGAGAATCATGTCGTATAAATCATCAATCGATTTACTTTTGTTCTCGACCAGAAAGCGGCTGACTAATCCGTAAACTAAGTCTTGTAAGCCTTGTTCTTGTTTGATGTTCTCTGTAGGGGAGAGTTTTGTTTCTGAAACATTCATCATAACTTCCTTATTTTAGTTAAATCTTTATCCAAAGGCTTTCAAAACACTTGAAAGCAGAATTAATTGTACATGAAGCTTAATTGATACGCTAGCATATTTCATAAATGCGCACATTTTTCAGGCAAAAACCAACCTACCTCTATTCAGCACAGATTTTTAAACGTACCTGGCCCTGCCTCCTTTTCCGCCCAAAAAATTTGAGGACAATGGTACCGTTGGCCGAAGAAGATTGAGCATGTTTTATAACCAGAACCTAGCTGAGAAAGAGATAAAGGCTGTTATTCCAAGTAGAACGAATCGTTTGTACCCAACCATCCATGATCGTCATACCAAATTAGGATTCGAAGACATTCAAGATACGTGTGCCAATAGGTGACTTGATTATCCTCTTTCTTAAGCTTTTATTCTTGCTCTTGCCTGTAATCCCTGGGGAATCATGTTTTTTAGAGAAATATTTGATTAGTAGTTTTTCAACAGCAAGATCACATTCATTAATTTTAGCCAGATATTTATCAAATAATTCTAGCCCTCGCTTCGCACGGAGGGGAGGGGAGGGGAAGGATCGGTTTAGTCTGCAGACAAACCAGCATTGGACACTTTTTTGCCGATCAATTTAGCTATTCACTATTCGTAGCGGCACCCTTATACTTCGTAAACTCTTGAACAAAGAAGGTAGATTTATAATTGTCTTTTTGGTTAACTTATCCTTATTCATTAACACAAAAACTCAAAGAAATTGCTAAGGATGTCCATTTAAACGTTCTGCGTGAGCAATGGGAAGAACCTGACTTATGGGATCAAAATTACCTATTGAATAAGTCCATGAAAGTTTTTCATCGAGAGATTATAATGTATGCCGGCAATTTAGCCTGTTGGTACGCTCGAACAACTATTCCGCAAGCAACTTATCAAGCAAACTCTTGGCTCTTTTCGCGGCTTCAACATGAGTCATTAGGAGATATTATATATCATGAATCCAAAATAGAGCGTACGCATTTAAATCCATACCAAATTGATGATGAAATGGATGAATATTTTAGAGTTAAAGGATTGATACCACTGTATGAGAGCAAATTATGGGGAAGATCCTCAAGTTTCATTATAAATAAAAAGGATCCGTTTCATCTTGTTGAAATCTTCCTACCTGATTTAGAGAGGTTTGCATTTTGAATTGGAGTTCTTATTTTCGTTTAATGCGTTTTGATAAGCCTGTTGGGATTTTACTATTATGGTATCCAACCGCGTGGGCTTTGTGGCTTGCTAATCAAGGACGTCCACCTATCTTACTCGTTAGCTATTTTTTCTTCGGTACAATTATTATGCGTAGTGCAGGGTGCGTGATAAATGATATTGCTGATAGAAAAATTGATAAACACATCAGGCGCACACATCTTCGCCCACTGACGGCAGGGGAGATAACACTATATGAGGCTATAATATTGTTCAGTTTGTTGTTAATTATTGCTTTTTTTATTGTTTTATTGCTACCGGTAAAGTGTTTATATTGGTCAGTATTGGCGCTGATCATTACTATAATTTATCCCTTTTGTAAGCGATTCTTCGAGGCCCCACAATTAGTTCTAGGACTTGCCTTTTCAATGGGTATTCCCATGGCGTATGCGGCATCTGGCATTGCAATTAATTCGCTAGTGATTGAATTAATGTTACTTAATTTTGCTTGGATTGTTGCCTATGACACCATGTATGCGATGGCAGATAGGGAAGATGATTTAAAAATAGGGGTTAAATCGATGGCCATATTGTTGGGTGAATATGATCGATTGATGATTTTATTGCTCGAGCTTTTTCTCCACAGTGGTTGGCTGATTGTAGCGAAAGATATTCACGCAAGTAGATTATTTTATGGTTTTTGGACTGTTGCAAGTATTGTGCTTATATATCAGCAACGACTACTTAGGGAGCGTGATCCAATCTCTTGTTTTCATGCTTTTTCATCTAATGCTTGGTATGGATTATTGATGTGGGCAGCTTTATCCTGAGTTGATAAATTATACTTCGTCGCTTGATCTTGGCTGATTGTCAAAATACAAAACCAATTTTTTTGAAAGGATAATATGGAAATAAACAAAAAACAAGTGTGTCTTGCAACAGGTGCGGGCTCTGGAATTGGAAAAGAGTTTGCAGTTGGATTCGTCAATCTGGTGCTCATGTAATGATTGTCTGTTGGAGTTTGGAAAATGGGCAAGCCGCCTTGCATTTTAGTTCACTATATATAAATTAGTACTACACTGTATATGGTAATATTAACTTAATGGAGATTATTCATGAATAAGTATATATCAGCCAGTATCGTAGCTCTGTGTCTTTCATGCTTTGCAACGTTTACTCAAGCTTCAATGTGTCAAAATTACACCGGCGTTCTCTTCAATCAATGCCAATGTAATTTTTGGCCTAAATCATTCTGGTGCACTGATGGGAATTTAACGTCTTACTCGAACCAATGCCCTGGTGGCTATAACCAAGTTAAAGGTGTATGCACACCACCACCATCATTAAAATTAGTGTGCCCCCTATGGACGGACATGTACCAAGATTGCATAATTAATTCTAAAAATGACCCGCAGTGTACTAAAAAAGGGGTCGTCCAGAATACTTGTGCCACAAATATTTGCAATCAGAACATTCAGCAATACCAAGCTGAAGCTAAAGCTTGTAAGTCAAAGAAATGATAGGCATTGAAAGATAGCTAAATTTTTTAAATATAGATAAGTTGTGATCGAATAGCCTCATGTTAGAGTGTGAGGCTATTTGCATGCAGGATAATTATTTTTCATGGGTAGGTTCTAATGAGCGAATATACCCATTTATCAATCGACCCAATTTAATAGAAGCTTCATTTGCTGTTTCAACTACTGCTTCATGGCTGTGGCTTGTGGTGGCAAGGCCTGTTGCGTAATTAGTGATTGTTGCAATGACTGCGACTTTCATCCCACAATGATTGGCTACTAAAACTTCAGGAACGGTAGACATGCCAACAGCATCAGCACCCATGTTGCGAAAGGCTCTTATTTCTGCGGCAGTTTCATAGTTTGGTCCGAGAACGGAAATATAAACGCCCTCATGTAATGTAACCCCTTCATTTTTAGCAATATTTTTTATTTGCGCACGCATATCATAATCATAAGCATTGTCTAATGGAAAAAAACGAGGGCCGAATTCATCGTCATTGGGACCTGCCAACGGGTTGTCAGGTTGAAAGTTGATATGATCGGTAATAAGCATAAGCTCACCTGGCGGCACATCTTCCCTAAGTGATCCCGAGGCATTTGTAGCTAAAAAATACTGACAGCCTAGCAATTTCAACGTACGAACATAAGTTTTTACTACTTCATGGGTATTACCTTCGTAAGAATGCGCGCGCCCTTGTAAAAACACCACTTGCACACCATTAAGCTCACCTAGCATCAACTGGCCGCTGTGGCCATGAACGGATACTTTGGGAAATCCTGGCAAACTTTCGTAGCTAATTGTTGTAGCATTCTCTAATTCTTCAGCAAGATGACCGAGCCCTGAGCCAAGCACTATGCCAACTGTTGGCTTAAAATGGGGAATTTTTTCAGTAATCACTCGAAAAGAATGATGGGCAAGGGTTCCTTTTTGATAATTCATGGTGATGTCCAAGACGTTAAAACTCGAGACAGACTATACCCACGCTCAACATTAAACGCAACTGATTGAAGCGTAGTATACTTGAAGAAAATTATCATCATTGAGACTGTCTTTTATCGTTTCATGGTCAGATTGCCTTGTATAAAAAAACCCCGGAGAAGGGCTTTGAATATGAATATGATCATGATCTTGGTGCATGCCAGGTTGAGGTGTTGGGCATCTTTTTAAGGATGAGGGGTGCACAACCAATTGATTTGCAAACAACTGATAACTGTCAGAGATAGGCTCTTTCTCAAAATTGCCAAAAGCACTTTGATACCAATAATACAAGGATGCTAAAGTAAGTATCGTACCGATAATTGAAAAAATTGTTATGATACAGGTTGCTTCAAGCGGGAGTAGCCAAATCAGCGTTTCTGCCAAAGCCTCCTCTAAGGCTGATAGCGTCACAATAATCGCAAATTTGACATACGAAGTTTGACGCTCAGGACAGTAATTTGATTCTTCAGGTGGGTTTTCTCTCTTGTGGTATTCACTGATTGCCCACAGTGCATTACTTATAAAGTAGAGCCAAGTTGAGGGAATCAGCAATGTCGGTGAAACAATGTAAAATATCGTCGCAAGAGTGCCAAGAATAGCTGCAATCTGATACTGCCTTCTAAATTGTGCAAATCCAAACCACTGCTCAACTTTAGGGGGATGTTCTGGATAATAGAGGGAGGCTAAGTACCAACTGACATAACCGATAAGATAAGAAACGAGTGAAACAACATTTAGAATTGTGTTGAGCAACATGTTCGGCATGTGATTCAACCGTGATGAAACAAAACCAAGCAGAAAAAAATATCCACTCATTTTGTCAAAAGTTTCATTATATCTAGCCAAACTGCAATCCTAGTTCAATGGGTTATAAAATAATTAGGTGAATTTTGAACTTTGAATACCTCACCTAGCTTACACCATTACCACTGTTCAGGAAGGGTGATTATCACGGCCAGAGCTCCCTTCGCTGCGTGCTTTTAGCACAAATGCCGTCACCACGTACTTCAACTGCTTATGTAGTTATAGTCAACCCAAATCCACAACACCCTGCTCATTTTATTCTTGCCGAATCGATTCGGTAGAAGGGGGCTTAAATCAAAGCCACTTGATAGTGGTGGTATATTTGGGCCACTATCTTCTATTACAATAGCAATTTTCTTAACCTATTTTCTACGATATATAGAAATAAATACCACTTTATTTTCAGGGGACTAAAATCAGGAGTTTTGCAGAATGTTTTCAATGCCAAGGTTAGGCAGATGTTCATCAAGAAAGGAGTTTGAGTAGTATGATAACCTTTGTGTGACCGGCACATAGGTAACAAAGATGCCTGCTCACATCGTCAACAGCCCCTATCATGATCATAAGAAAATCAATATGTGTGAAAATGTATTTTTCAACATCTAAAAAAATGCTAACTTATTGATTTATCAGTAGGCCTTGGCCGCATAATTGGCTAAACTCGAGTTAGAGAGGTTTAGAATAACTAGGTAATCTTCCTATAAAGAGGCTACGCATTGAATAAATAACCAAAACCGCGCACAGTTTTAATAAGAGCTTCTCCCATTGGGTCATCCCCTAATTTGTTTCGAAGGTTACTGATGTGTACGTCTATGCTTCGATCATAAGCAGTATATTTTCGTCCTAGCGCATATTCTGTAAGCTCTTCTTTAGAAAATGCCTGGTTGGGCGATTTCATGAGCATTTCGAGAATATTAAACTCAGCGTTAGTGAGCTCGAGTTCCTCACCTTTTATTGTAACAATCCGTTTTGAACAATCAACCATAATATCGTGAAGTTCGATGATGGGTTTTTGTGTCATTGCTTTGTGTGTTCGACGTATTATTGCCCGAAGTCTTGCCAAGAGTTCGCGAGGGTTACAAGGTTTGGGTAAGTAGTCATCAGCACCAATCTCAAGGCCTACAATTTTGTCTATATCATCACCGCGTGCAGTAAGAATTAAGACAGGGATATCTGAGTGTTCGCGGATAGCTTTTAAAATCTCAAATCCATTCAATTTAGGTAACAGTATATCAAGGATAATGGCATCAAAAGATTGATTTAAAGCTTTCTTGACGCCTTCTTGACCATCATGAACACATACGATTGTAAAACCTTCAGATTGTAAATACTCAACAAGCAAAGCAGTGAGTTCTCTATCATCGTCAATGATCAAGATACTATTGTTCATTCCTTGCTTTCCTTCGTACCTATAGTGTTGGGTCGAAGATCGTAGCATTCTAGTAATTTTATCCTTCTAGCATCTGCATTAAGAACTTTAAATTGGAAGTGCTCGATGGTTATAGTATCCCCGCGCTTAGGTAAACACCCAAAGTTTGTCATGACAATGCCACCAATTGTGTCATATGTTTGATCACTAAAGTCAGCTTTAAATTCTTCGTTAAACTCTTCAATGGGTGTTTGAGCTTTTAAAATATACCGAGAGTCGCCATGTGATTTAATATATACCTCTTCATCGATATCAAACTCATCTTCAATATCACCAATGATTTGCTCAATAATGTCCTCTAGGGTTACAAATCCCGCTACTAATCCATACTCGTCAACGACTATCGCCATATGATTTCGATTGGCACGAAATTCTCTCAAAAGTATATCTAATCGCTTACTTTCAGGAACAAACGTCGCTTGTCGAATGAGATCATTTAGATCGATAAGTGATGAGCTATCCTGCGTAACGTTTAATAAGTCTTTGGCATGCAAAATACCAATGACATCTTGTTTGCTGTCAATCACCGGAAATCTAGAATGACCAGATTCTGTGACTATATCTGTAATTTCAATAAGCGTTGCAGCTTCTTCAATGCATACCATTTGATTTTTAGGAAGCATAATGTCGCGAACTTTAAGCTGAGCTAACAACATGACACCTTCAATCATTGCTAAAGTTTCTGCATCGATGAGCTCACGCAGCTCAGCACCTCGAAGTAAGGAAATTAACTCATCTTTCGTTCTGGGTTCTGTTTGCAAATACTGTTTTAACCGAGTTAACCATGAACTTGCATCGTATTCTTTCGTCAATCGACTACCTCTGCTATTAGGTTTCTAAGTAAGGGCTTCTAAAGCCGAGCTCTAGGAGTAATTTAATTTCAATCGATTGCATTTCTTTTGCATCATCTTCATTAATATGATCATAGCCTAATAAATGCAATATACCATGCAGCAAAATATGAGCCCAATGAGCTTCAAGAGGAACTTGTTGAGTGATGCTTTCTTCTTGAAGAACATTTGGACAGATGACAACATCACCGAGAAATGGAATAGCTAATGTTATTTCTTTAGGGTATGTAGCTGGAAATGCAAGTACATTGGTTTTTTTGTTAATATTACGATAATTATGATTTAGTGCAATCATTTCTTGCGTATCAACGATGCGAAGTGTGAATTCGCCTTGTTTACAAAAAGCCGCAAGAGTATGTTTTCCCCATAGCATTAATTTTTCATCATCAATTGGTGATGTTTCACTTGAGGCATGCTGAATGAAAATGTGATAGTTCATGTTGTTAGATTGCTATAAGTTATACTGAGGTTAAGATCCATTGGATCTGTTGATTTAAATCAATACGAATATCTGAGAGCTCTTCTATTTTTCTATCTTCATATACATTATCGCTCGATTTTTCAACAATGTGTTTGTCTATGACTTTGTCGCGTTGCTGATGAAGCCAGGCAATTTGTGGTGCAAAGATTTTTAACATACCATCGACCCATTGGTCAAGAATAACCCAGTGCGGATCATCGGATAGTCTCATATTAAATCTGCGTATAAAATTTGTCACATGACTTGCATCATACCAGATTTCGGACGTAACCCAACGATTAACTGTGAACAAACGTATTGGCTGTCCTAATCGGTTCATGGAGATAGCAACAATATGGGCAATGGGATTACTAATGTATTTATCCCAATCGAGTAATTTTTTGGGTTTGATACGTTTAGGAATATTGTCGTAACGTAAAAAACAGTGAAAATGACCGTGCTCTTCTAGCTCCATATCTTCACGGTGACAATGATAAAAAAACTGTCCGCCAGTAGAAGTATCAATTCTATCTCCAATGGGGTAGTGGATGTTCCGAACATGTCTCCGATTTTTTTGAAGGGTATAGTGTAGAATGTTTTTACCTCTTTTTGTTGTCATTTGCTGCTGACACATCAGCACTCGTTCTGCACAATTGAGTAAACGAGATTGGTGCCATTTAGTCAACAGAGGTAAAGTGAATTGGTTATCATCTAACATCATTTAACCGGGAAGAAACAAATTTTTTGATAGTTATACCCGCTAACTACGCTCATTGAAAAAACGAGCAGCGGGTATAAAAATATACTGATTAACTGCCACTTCCAGTGCCGGTGGAAGCAGGAGCACAGCCAGGAGCACAGGCAGGTGCACAGCTAGAAGAGGGGGCTGAGCCATCAGTTGAACTATTAGATGCAGCTGGGTTGCAAGGCATGCAACCATTGCATCCTGTTGTTGGTGCAGCAGTAGATTGTTGAGCAGTTGCAGATGTGTCAGAAGCTGCATAAGCAACTGGAACCAATGTGGCAGCGGAGAGTGTTGTTAATAAAGCAGCGACAGCAACAGATGATTTTTTCATTTTAACCTTCCTTGAATAAAGTGTTTGAGTAAATATATTACCTCGCAGGATATCTTAGCAAAAGCCAAAGACGTCTCATAGAGTATACCTCTATTTTTTTAAATTGCATTTAGATATAAGCTCGTTTTGAACAATCTTGTACTAATCACTGCAAAATAAACTATAATCGCCCTTAGATTCTCTTTGTGATGGGTAATTTTTCACCATGGTTAGAACAAACAATGTTTGATCTTCACTGCCATAGTAACTTTTCTGACGGCGTATTGTGTCCTGCCGATTTATTTATGAAAGCATCAACAGCCGGGCTCCGAGTGCTTGCGCTTACTGACCATGATACAATTTCAGGTATTGCTCCTATGAAAAAAGCCGCGTTAGATAGTGATATAACTATCATCAATGGGATTGAGCTTAGTGTTCGCTGGAAGAAATATGATATTCATATTCTTGGTTTGCAGATTTCACCTGATGCG
This sequence comes from Legionella sp., assembly GCA_044233795.1. Taxonomy (GTDB): domain Bacteria; phylum Pseudomonadota; class Gammaproteobacteria; order Legionellales; family Legionellaceae; genus JBIIJL01. The sequence continues at coordinate 28,541 of JBIIJL010000014.1, forward strand.
TCGTGTTTGATGGAATTAATTGCTCATCAAAATTTTTGTAGAATAGAACGAGCAAAGCTTATTGGACAATGTCTTGAAACACTTGGTATTGAGGATGCTTACCAGAAAGCTGTTGTTATTGCTGGTCACGAACGTGTAGGGCGACCTCATTTTGCAGAAGTTTTGCTAAGCGAAGGTGTTGTTAAAGACTCAAAGGCTGCATTTAAGCAATATTTAGGGCTTGGTAAATCTGCTTACGTGCCAACGGCGTGGGTAGGTTTGGAGGAAGCAGTTGCTGTAATCAACCAATCTTCAGGACAAGCCGTTATAGCTCACCCATTAAAATATAAACTTACACGGTCCAAATTAAATGAACTTATCATCACATTTAAGTCGTGTGGTGGTGTTGGAATGGAGGTGGTTTCTGGCGAGGTTACTGCGAATGAAGCACTAGAAATGGCTGGGCTATGTAATCGATACAATTTATTGGCTTCCTCAGGATCAGATTATCATGGAGATCAATTATCACGAACAAGGCTTGGCCAACAACGTCAATTGCCAGTAAACTGTACTCCGATATGGCAAGCTTGGAACATTTAAAGGGGATTTTCTTTTATGGGACAGTTTTTTGCAATACATCCAGATAACCCACAATCTAGGTTATTAAGACAAGCAGCGCTCATTGTTCAAGAGGGCGGTTTAATCGTGTACCCTACTGACTCTGGTTATGCGCTGGGGTGTGCTTTAGGAAATAAATCTGCACTTGAACGTATTCGAAGGTTACGACAACTCGATAAAAACCACAATATGACGTTGGTTTGTAGTGATTTATCTCAATTGTCAACCTATGCACGTGTGACTAATCCTATTTTTCGTTTACTAAAGGCCTTTACCCCAGGTTCTTATACTTTCATATTGAATGCAACCAACGAAGTACCTCGTTTGATGCTACACCCTAAGCGTAAAACTCTGGGATTACGAGTACCCGATAATTTAATTTGTTTGTCGTTGCTTGAATGCCTTGAAGCTCCACTGATGAGCACAACATTGATATTACCAGGAGCCTCTGCTCCATTGGGGGAACCTGAAGCTATAAAAGATTTACTTGGGAATCAAATTGATTTAGTGATCGATGGTGGAAATTGTGGTCATCAGTCAACCACAGTGATTGATCTAACAAGTGATTTGCGTGAGGGAAAGGGTGATCCTGAGCCTTTCAGATAGTATGTTTTTAGTTGAGGATTTAAATGTCAGTTTTTACTAACAATAAACGAGTTGTTTCAGGTATGCGTGCGAGTGGACAGCTTCATCTAGGACACTACCATGGTGTGCTCAAAAATTGGCTGAAGATGCAGCATCAGTATGACTGCTTTTTTTTTGTTGCAGATTTGCACGGATTAACAACTCATTATGATGAGCCTGGCCTCATTGAGAAATATCTATGGCATATGTTGGTTGATTGGCTCGCTTGTGGAATCAATCCTAGTTTATCTCGTGTTTTTATTCAGTCTTGGGTGCCAGAACACGCTGAGCTTCATTTGCTCTTATCGATGATAGCACCATTAAGTTGGTTAGAGCGGGTACCTACGTATAAAGATCAGCAAGAGAAACTGAGAGAAAAGGATCTTTCTACATATGGGTTTTTAGGATATCCATTACTACAAAGTGCAGATGTGCTTTTATATAAAGCTGATTATGTACCTGTAGGAGAAGATCAGGTTGCCCATATCGAGCTCATTCGTGAAATTGCTCGCCGTTTCAATCACCTCTATGGTGGAGAGCCTAATTTTGAAGCACAAGCTCTTGCGGCAATTAAAAAAATGGGCAAAAAAAATGGGCAGCTTTACCTTGAACTTCGTACTAATTTTCAACAAAATGGCTGTCATGAGTCACTAAAAACTGCTGAAGCCCTCTTGTCCAATCAACACAATTTATCGATTGGAGATAAGGAGCGTCTGCAGGGATATCTTGATGGCGTTAGCAAAATTATTTTGCCAGAACCTGAGTCAATGCTGACTGAAACGGGTAAAATGCCAGGATTGGATGGACAAAAAATGTCAAAATCTTATCATAATACCATTGCATTAAGAGATGAACCAATGGTTGTTGAGAAGAAAGTTATGACTATGCCAACCGATCCTGCTCGCGTAAAACGATCTGATCCAGGCACTCCTGAAAAATGTCCTGTTTGGCAGTTTCACAAAATATATTCTGATGAGTCAACTCAAGATTGGGCCCAAAATGGCTGTCGCTCGGCAGGTATTGGGTGTGTAGATTGTAAGCGCCCAGTGATTGAGGCTATTCAAAAAGAACTCGCGCCTATTCAAAAATCTATTATTGAATATGAGGCTGATCTAGGCTTTGTAAAACGTATTGCTGCTGAAGGAAGTGAACAAGCTCGAGATGAGGCCAATAAAACCTTGTCTGAAGTTCGAGAAGTGATGGGGTTGGGTTACTAATGTTCATCGTTGCAGGGCAGCCTCTACATGAGATTCCCGCCGATTTATTCATTCCTCCTGATGCCCTTTTGGTATTGCTCGATTCGTTTAGTGGACCACTTGATTTATTATTGTACCTTATCCGACAAAATAACATTGATATTTTGAATATTCCTATGTCATCAATTACATCGCAATATCTCAAATACATTGAACTACTCGAAGCTCATCGTATGGCTCTGGCTGCAGATTATTTAGTTATGGCTGCATTGCTTTTAGAAATAAAATCCAAACTATTACTCCCTCAAACATCATTTGGTCCTGGTGATATTGAGGAAGATCCAAGAATGGAGCTTGTTAGACGATTAGAGACTTATGAGCAGTTTAAAAAAGCGTCTTTACTTTTAGATGATCTGCCAAGATTAGAACGCGATTTTTTCGAGCTCTCTCTTTATCAAGGCGAGTTACCTGAATCAATCTCGATAGTACCTACGGTTTTTATGTCTGAACTTCTAGACGCTATGAAAAACCTGATGCAGAATCAATCATTGATGATTCATCATCAAGTTTTACGTGAGGCTTTAACAGTGCGTGAACGTATGGGCGATATATTATCGATCCTTCAAGGTAAGAAAATGGTAAACTTCTCGCATTTGTTAAGGCATAAGGAAGGACGAATGGGGCTTGTGGTGACTTTTCTCGCGATGCTAGAACTTGCCAGACAATCCCTGCTTGTGCTTTCTCAAACAGAGTTTCAAGGGCCGATTCATGTCTGGATTCATCAAGATGGATGAGCAAGAGCTTAAACATATTTTAGAAGTGTTGTTACTCAGTAGTGCTGAGCCGCTTAGTATCGAAAAAATACTGGCTGTATTTGAGATTGATAGAGTCAGTCGTGCTGAAGTTAAACGAGCATTGCAACTTCTAGAACAAGAATATGCTCCACGTGCCATAGAACTAAAAGAGATTGTGGGAGGATATTGTATTCAAAGTAAAGTGAATTACAGCCATTGGATTATGAACTTAATGCCTGAAAAGCCTGTAAAATACTCGCGAGCCTTATTAGAAGTGTTAGCAATTATTGCTTATAAACAACCTGTTACGCGGGCAGATATTGAGGATATTCGAGGTGTTACTTTAAGTACGTCTATGTTAAAAACATTATTGGAGCGAGAGTGGATATGTCTAGCTGGCTATCGAGATGTCCCCGGAAAGCCTGCTGTGTATACGACAACAAAAGCGTTTTTAAATTATTTTAATCTGGCAAGTTTGAATGACTTGCCTTTATTGGATAGAGCATGAGTAGTGAACGGTTACAGAAAATTTTAAGTCAGGCAGGATTTGGTTCTAGAAGAGAAATCGAAGGCTGGATTGAAAAAGGGTTGGTTAAAGTCAATGGTGTAGAAGCCAAATTGGGTGATTCGGCAACAGCAGAGGATAAGATCAGCGTACGTGGAAGGGTCATTATCAACCCATTAACAGAACAGTACAATACACGTATTTTGCTTTATCATAAACCAATAGGTGAAATATCGAGCAGGAAGGATCCCAAGTTTAGCAAAACAGTTTTTGATAACTTGCCACATTTAAAAAAGGGGCGCTGGGTGCAGGTTGGTCGACTTGATCTTAATACATCGGGACTACTAATTTTCACAAACAATGGAGAGTTAGCGAATCGTTTGATGCACCCTAAATTTGAATTAGAGCGCGAATATGCTGTTAGAGTCCACGGTCAAGTGAGCCCTTTGGCCCTTGATGCCTTGCTAAAGGGGGTACAACTCGATGATGGGGTGTCTAAATTCAAGCGGTTAGAGTTTCGTGGCGGAGAAGGGGCTAACAGTTGGTATCATGTGATTTTAACTGAAGGAAGAAACCGAGAGGTTCGCCGATTATGGGAGTCTCAAGGATTAGAAGTAAGTCGATTGATTCGTATCCGCTATGGACAATTACAGATGCCTCGTTCGCTTCGTCGAGGAGATTATGTTGAGCTTTCCAAGGAAGCCGTGGAAGTCTTTGTGGCGGGGCTTCAATGAAAAAACGTAGAAATGCGCTCCCACAAACGCCAGTGACTGCCGAAGTTTTGAAATTCAGCCATGATGGACGAGGCATTGCGCGCATTGACGGCAAGGCAACATTTATTCAACAAGCTCTTCCTGATGAAACCGTTGTTTTTCAATATACTCGGCGTAAGAGTGACTTTGATGAAGGACGTGTTGTTGAGATTATCAAACCTTCA
>JBIIJL010000011.1:0-38958 GCA_044233795.1 Legionella sp.
CAAGGTAGCCGTAGGGGAACCTGCGGCTGGATCACCTCCTTAAGAGGCACTTTAGACTTAAAGGGCGCCCACACAGTTTGTTTTCAACAGAGATTCATTTCTTATACAGAGATGCTGAGCGTAGCGAGGCAATATAGTTAAAAACATTGTCTAGCAATTGTTCGATGCAACGAATAGTAACGTGAAGAGCGGCATCAAAAATAGGGGGTCGTAGCTCAGCTGGGAGAGCACCTGCCTTGCACGCAGGGGGTCAGGAGTTCGATCCTCCTCGGCTCCACCAACATTTGAGGCATAAATAAGAGATGGAGATAGTTCAGAAGCGATAGCATTTAGTTAGGTAAGTGTTATGGGTTCTGGGATATCCAGAGGTTCATTAAAAATTTGGTAGAAAATGAGGTAACACAAGCGCAATAGTATTTTTGGGCATATTACGGGAGGCCGTGATATGTAGGAAGTATGGCCTTAAGTTAATTGAGGTTATATGGTCAAGAAGAGAAGCGCAAACGGTGGATGCCTAGGCAGTAAGAGGCGATGAAGGACGTGGAATCCTGCGAAAAGCTTTGGTGAGCTGGAAACAAGCGTTGAACCAGAGATGTCCGAATGGGGGAACCCGGCGATACGAGAGTATGGTCATCTGTATATGAATACATAGTATACAGAAGCGAACTCGGGGAACTGAAACATCTAAGTACCCGAAGGAAAAGAAATCAAAAGAGATTCTCTTAGTAGCGGCGAGCGAACGGGGAGGAGCCTGGTGTGATTTATATTAGCGAGGAGTAGAACTATCTGGGAAGGTAGACCGTAGGGGGTGAAAGTCCCGTATACGAAGACGCTGATAGGAACTAAGCACACGAACAAGTAGGTCGGGACACGTGAAATCCTGATTGAATATGGGTGGCCCATCATCCAAGGCTAAATACTACTTACTGACCGATAGTGAACCAGTACCGTGAGGGAAAGGTGAAAAGAACCCCGGAGAGGGGAGTGAAATAGAACCTGAAACCGTTTGCGTACAAGCAGTGGGAGCCTGACTTAGGTTGGGTGACTGCGTACCTTTTGTATAATGGGTCAGCGAGTTACTTTCAGTGGCGAGGTTAACTGAATAAGGAAGCCGTAGAGAAATCGAGTCTGAATAGGGCGCGAGTCGCTGGGAGTAGACCCGAAACCGGGCGATCTAGCCATGTCCAGGATGAAGGTTGGGTAACACCAAGTGGAGGTCCGAACCGGGTAATGTTGAAAAATTATCGGATGAGGTGTGGCTAGGAGTGAAAGGCTAATCAAGCCCGGAGATAGCTGGTTCTCCCCGAAAGCTATTTAGGTAGCGCCTCGTGAATGATTACTGGGGGTAGAGCACTGTTTCGGCTAGGGGGCTGTCATGGCTTACCAAACCGATGCAAACTCCGAATACCGGCTAATTGGATCACGGGAGACACACGGCGGGTGCTAACGTCCGTCGTGGAGAGGGAAACAACCCAGACCGCCAGCTAAGGTCCCCAAGTTATAGTTAAGTGGGAAACGATGTGGGAAGGCATAGACAGCCAGGAGGTTGGCTTAGAAGCAGCCATCCTTTAAAGAAAGCGTAATAGCTCACTGGTCGAGTCGGCCTGCGCGGAAGATGTAACGGGGCTAAAACTATACACCGAAGCTGCGGATGTGCGTAAGCACGTGGTAGGGGAGCGTTCTGTAAGCTGATGAAGGTGCATTGAGAAGTGTGCTGGAGGTATCAGAAGTGCGAATGCTGATATGAGTAACGATAAAGAAGGTGAAAAACCTTCTCGCCGGAAGTCTAAGGTTTCCTGCACGACGTTAATCGGAGCAGGGTGAGTCGGCCCCTAAGGCGAGGCAGAAATGCGTAGTCGATGGGAACCAGGTTAATATTCCTGGACTTTATATAAGTGCGAAGGGGGGACGGAGAAGGCTAGATGAGCCAGGCGTTGGTTGTCCTGGTACTTGGATGTAGGCGGGGAAGCTAGGCAAATCCGGTTTCCTAGTAACGCTGAGGTCTGAAGTGGTTCTGACCTTTCGGGGTATAGAGAAGTCATTAATGCCCGGCTTCCAGGAAAAGCCTCTAAGCTATAGCTTATATAGAACCGTACCGCAAACCGACACAGGTAGACAAGTAGAGAATACTAAGGCGCATGAGAGAACTCGGGTGAAGGAACTAGGCAAAATGGTACCGTAACTTCGGGAGAAGGTACGCCCTTTTTTGTGAGATGCCAGCGCATTGAGCGGGAGAGGGCCGCAGAGACCAGGTGGCTGCGACTGTTTATTAAAAACACAGCACTCTGCAAATTCGTAAGAAGACGTATAGGGTGTGACGCCTGCCCGGTGCCGGAAGGTTAATTGATGGGGTCATCTTCGGAGAAGCTCTTGATCGAAGCCCCGGTAAACGGCGGCCGTAACTATAACGGTCCTAAGGTAGCGAAATTCCTTGTCGGGTAAGTTCCGACCTGCACGAATGGCGTAACGATGGCCACACTGTCTCCACCCGAGACTCAGTGAAATTGAAATTGCGGTGAAGATGCCGTGTACCCGCGGCTAGACGGAAAGACCCCGTGAACCTTTACTACAGCTTTGCACTGGACTTTGATAATAACTGTGTAGGATAGGTGGGAGGCGCTGAAGTATGAACGCTAGTTTGTATGGAGCCGACCTTGAAATACCACCCTGTTGTTGTTGAGGTTCTAACTTGGTCCCATGAACTGGGATGAGGACAGTGTATGGTGGGTAGTTTGACTGGGGCGGTCTCCTCCCAAAGAGTAACGGAGGAGCACAAAGGTACCCTCGGTACGGTCGGACATCGTACCAAGAGTGTAAAGGCAAAAGGGTGCTTGACTGCGAGAGTGACGGCTCGAGCAGGAACGAAAGTTGGTCTTAGTGATCCGGTGGTTCTGAATGGAAGGGCCATCGCTCAACGGATAAAAGGTACTCCGGGGATAACAGGCTGATACCGCCCAAGAGTTCATATCGACGGCGGTGTTTGGCACCTCGATGTCGGCTCATCACATCCTGGGGCTGTAGCAGGTCCCAAGGGTATGGCTGTTCGCCATTTAAAGTGGTACGCGAGCTGGGTTTAGAACGTCGTGAGACAGTTCGGTCCCTATCTGCCGTGGGCGTAGGAAAATTGAGAGGAGCTGCTCCTAGTACGAGAGGACCGGAGTGGACGAACCTCTGGTGTACCGGTTGTAACGCCAGTTGCATTGCCGGGTAGCTAAGTTCGGACGGGATAACCGCTGAAAGCATCTAAGCGGGAAGCCTCCCTCGAGATGAGTTTTCCCATGAAGCCCGTTGAAGACTACGACGTTGATAGGCGAGGTGTGGAAGCGCAGTAATGTGTGAAGCTAACTCGTACTAATTGGCTGATTGCCTTGACCATATAACCTGAAATAATTTTAGGTGAGTTGTGATACCTTATTTTTTACCTGGTTTCTTTGAAGTTAGCGAGGGGAAGACCCGAAGAAGTTAACGGAGGAGTTACCGAACAAGTTTTCCTGGCGACAATAGCCGAGTGGCCCCACCTGATCCCATCCCGAACTCAGAAGTGAAACATTCGAGCGCCGATGATAGTGTGGGGTTTCCCCATGTGAAAGTAGGTCATTGCCAGGTTTTATTTCAAAAAGGCCAGAACTAGCTGGTCTTTAAACTCAGAATGCTGGCGTAGCTCAGTTGGTAGAGCAACTGACTTGTAATCAGTAGGTCCCGGGTTCGATTCCTGGTGCCAGCACCATCCATATAGCTTTCAGTTAAGGATTGCTATTGACTTTAGTAACCTCATGAAAGACAATATCGTTCTTTTTGGAGGGGTTCCCGAGCGGTCAAAGGGATCAGACTGTAAATCTGACGGCTCTGCCTTCGGAGGTTCGAATCCTCCCCCCTCCACCATTAATGTGGCAAGTGGCTAAGTAGCCAGAGTTACGGAATGTATAGTGTTTAGTAAACGACAGTTGAAGCTGAGAAACTGTATTTCTTAGAGAATTTGAATTGGCCTGGTACCTCCAGGGTTTAGAAGAGTGCGATGTGTAGAATAAACAAGTTGTTCTAGAAGAGTTGTAAAAGTACGCGGGTGTAGTTCAATGGTAGAACCTCAGCCTTCCAAGCTGATTGTGTGGGTTCGATTCCCATCACCCGCTCCAGCTTGTTAGAAACAGTACTGCTTGACGCCCACATAGCTCAGGCGGTAGAGCACTTCCTTGGTAAGGAAGAGGTCGCTGGTTCGATTCCAGTTGTGGGCACCACATTTATATTAACTAATGACTAGGGGAGATTTTCCGATGGCGAAGGAAAAATTTGAACGTAAGAAGCCGCACGTAAACGTAGGCACGATTGGACATGTTGATCATGGCAAGACGACATTGACAGCAGCGATTACAACGATTATGGCCAAAAAATATGGCGGAACAGCAAAGGCATACGATCAAATTGATGCGGCACCTGAAGAGAGAGAAAGAGGCATAACCATCTCAACAGCACACGTTGAGTACGAATCAGCCAACCGCCACTATGCGCATGTAGATTGTCCAGGACATGCTGATTATGTTAAAAACATGATCACTGGCGCTGCTCAAATGGATGGCGCTATACTTGTTGTATCTGCAGCAGATGGTCCAATGCCACAAACTCGAGAGCACATACTGTTATCAAGACAGGTGGGTGTGCCCTACATTGTAGTTTTTCTTAATAAAGCGGATATGGTTGACGATAAAGAGCTATTAGAGCTTGTCGAAATGGAGGTGCGAGACCTACTTAGCTCTTACGACTTTCCCGGAGATGATATACCGATTGTAATTGGTTCAGCGCTAAAAGCTCTCGAAGGTGATACTAGCGAAATTGGTGTCCCAGCAATTGAGAAGTTAGTAGAGACAATGGATTCATACATTCCTGAACCAGTACGTAATATCGACAAGGCATTCTTGTTGCCAATTGAGGATGTTTTTTCTATATCCGGACGTGGAACAGTTGTTACAGGACGTGTGGAGAGTGGGATTGTCAAGGTTGGTGAAGAAGTTGAAATTGTTGGTATAAAAGATACAGTTAAAACCACCTGCACTGGCGTAGAGATGTTCCGTAAATTGCTGGACGAAGGGCGTGCGGGAGATAACGTAGGTGTTCTATTGCGCGGAACAAAACGTGATGAGGTTGAGCGCGGTCAAGTTTTAGCAAAGCCAGGGTCAATTAAACCACACACAAAATTTGAGGCTGAAGTGTATGTATTGTCAAAAGATGAAGGTGGACGGCATACACCTTTTTTCAATGGATATCGTCCACAATTCTATTTTAGAACAACAGACGTAACGGGAACTTGTGATCTACCTGAGGGCGTAGAGATGGTTATGCCTGGTGATAACGTGCAAATGGTTATTAATCTGCATGCACCAATTGCAATGGACGAGGGTTTGCGCTTCGCTATACGTGAAGGTGGTAGGACTGTCGGTGCCGGAGTGGTTGCGAAGATCATAGAGTAAAATTATGTGGCATGAACAAGTGTATATAGAGTTCGTGCCTTTATATTAGGCCAGTAGCTCAATTGGCAGAGTGGCGGTCTCCAAAACCGCAGGTTGGGGGTTCGATTCCCTCCTGGCCTGCCAACATATGATTAATATGAAAAATTTGAAAACTAATGGGATGATTTACACTGAGTACTTGCTGTGGATGCTAATAGCTCTTATTACAACGGCTGCCTTTTCGGCAACATATGCACTAAACTTACCTGGCCCAATAAAAGTTTTAGTGTGGATTTGCTGGATTGTAATTTCTCTTGCTGCCGGCTTCTTCACTAAAAGGGGAAGGGAAGCAGTGCTTTTTGCTAAAGAATCAAAGCTTGAGTTACAAAAGGTTGTTTGGCCTACGCGTCAAGAAACAGTCCAGACCACATCAATTGTTATGATAATGGTAGCAGCAACTGGTTTTACGCTCTGGGGTATTGATTCGGGAATGTTGTGGGCAATTGGAAAACTAACGCATTTAGGTTGAGATAACGGTGGAAGAACAAAAATCTAAACAATGGTATGTAGTGCATGCGTATTCTGGATATGAGAATTTTGTAATGCGCGAAATCAAGTCACGAGCTGAGCATCACCATCTTGAGGACAAGATTGGAGAGGTTGTTGTTCCTTCTGAAGAAGTTATTGAAATGCGTGCGGGACAAAAACGTAAAAGTACGCGAAAATTTTTCCCCGGATACGTACTTGTTAATATGGTTATGGAAGATCAAACATGGCATATGATACGTGCTATCCCACGGGTTCTGGGCTTTATTGGTGGCACAAGTCAAACGCCAACACCTATATCGGACAAAGAGGCTAGAGCAATAATGCAGCGGGTGGAAGATGGGGTGACTAAACCGCGTCCTAAAATACTATTCGAGCCTGGTGAGGTCGTAAGAGTTAAGGACGGACCATTTGTTGACTTTAATGGCGTAGTTGAAGAGGTAAATTACGACAAAAGCAGGCTGAGAGTTGCTGTCCTCATCTTCGGAAGGTCAACGCCTGTTGAGCTAGAATTTAGTCAAGTGGAAAAGTCTTAAATATACTATGTTAGTGCAGGTAATCGTAATATTGCCAGCATTCTTTAATTTTAAAGTATTTTTGAAACAGGGGAGCTGTTACCTCTTTGAGACATGCAGCGATATACCCAAATAGGAGTAGAAATGGCAAAGAAAGTCGATTCGTATATAAAGTTGCAAATTCCAGCTGGAAAGGCAAACCCAAGTCCGCCAGTTGGTCCAGCTCTTGGACAACGCGGTGTAAATATTATGGAGTTCTGTAAGGCTTTTAATGCAGCTACTCAAAATCTCGAGCAAGGTCAGCCAACACCAGTTGTAATAACAGTTTACAGTGATAGAAGTTTCACTTTTATAACTAAAACACCACCTGCTTCTGTTTTGCTACGTAAAGCTGCTGGCCTACAGAAGGGAAGTGGCAAGCCAAATACAGAAAAAGTCGGCAAGTTACAGCGCTCCCACCTCGAAGCGATCGCAAAGACTAAAGAACCTGATCTTACGTCTGGAACTTTAGATGCCGCGGTACGAACCATTGCAGGTTCTGCTCGCAGTATGGGTATTGAAGTAGAGGGTATCGACGAGGGGGCCAATTAATGAGTACATTAACAAAAAAGCAGAAGAAAATAAGAGACACTATAACACCTGGTGTATTATATAAGGCTGACGAGGCGATAGAGCTTCTGAAGAGATTTGCGAGCTGTAAATTCAAAGAAGGTGTTGATATATCTGTAAATCTTGGTGTTGATCCCCGCAAGTCTGATCAAGTTGTTCGTTCAGCAACAAATCTTCCAAAGGGCACAGGTAAGGTTGTAAGAGTTGCCGTTTTTGCTCAAGGTGATAATGCTACTAAAGCCAAGAATGCTGGTGCTGACATCGTTGGGTTTGAAGATTTAGCAGAACAAATTAAAGCGGGTAATATCAATTTTGATGTAGTAATCGCTACGCCTGATGCAATGCGGATTGTGGGTCAACTCGGACAGATCCTTGGTCCAAGAGGATTAATGCCAAATCCTAAGGTAGGAACAGTTACAATGAATGTTGAGTCTGCAGTGAGTGATGCCAAATCTGGGCAGGTTCGCTATCGAACAGACAAGAATGGTATTATACATTGTTCGGTTGGTAAGATTGACTTTCCTGTAAGTGACCTTGTCGAGAACGTTTCAGCATTGCTTTCAGACCTTCGTAAAGCTAAACCTTCATCATCAAAAGGGGTATATCTTAAAAAAATTACTCTATCAACAACGATGGGGCCTGGAATATCTGTTGATCCAGCGTCTATTCCCATGTAATATAGTCACCCATTTCGTGGGATATCTTAAATTTGATGTGCCTGAGAGATTGGTGCATCTTAGTTTTATATCCTTCATAAACGTATTCACGGCATCGAATTAGTTTGAATGCCGTCGAAGACCGCAGGTGCGAAAGCTTAATTTCCTGCGCAGACGGTGAACCGGCTCATAAAATCGAGGCGGCCACCATAACTGTCAAATCAGACTGATTTGCACATTTTAGGAGGTCAGTAGCGTGACATTAACATTAGCTGCAAAAAAAGCCGTAGTAAATGAGGTGACTGACATCGCTTCGAAGGCTGTTTCCGCAGTGGTTGCTGATTATCGAGGCTTGACTGTTAATCAAATGACTCTTTTACGTGCTAGCGCACGTAAAGCTGGTGTGTACTTGCGTGTTGTACCAAATACACTTACTAGAAGGGCATTTGAGAATACTGAGTTTGCCTGTTTAAGTGACTTGTTGGTTGGGCCTTTGTTCCTCGCTATGTCAATGGAAGCACCAAGTGATGCAGCGAGACTTCTAAAGGAGTTTTCAAAGACTTTCGATAAACTTGAAGTGAAGGCTTTATCTGTCGGTGGCAAGGTGTATGGCGCTGAACAAATAGATGCTGTTGCAAGCTTGCCTACACGTGATGAAGCGATAGCTAAGCTTATGTTTGTCATGAGGGCACCAATTGAGAAGTTTGTGCGTACTCTTGTACAGCCCCATACCAAGCTGGTAAGAACAATTGCTGCTGTAAAAGAGGCAAAAGCAGGTTAACCCGATAATCATTTTTAATTTATAACTTAGGAGCTAGAAATGGCTGTATCAAAAAATGACATTTTAGACACTATCTCACAAATGTCTGTTATGGAAGTTGTCGAACTCATCGAAGCTATGGAAGAGAAATTTAATGTTTCTGCAGCATCAGCTGCTATTGCAGTTGCGGCACCAGCGGCAAGTGCGGCAGCTGCTGGCGAAGAAAAGACTGAATTCGATGTTGTAATGACATCATTTGGTGAAAATAAAGTAGGTGTAATTAAGGTAGTTCGCACCATAACAGGACTTGGATTAAAGGAAGCAAAAGATCTTGTTGAAGGTGCACCTTCTACAGTTAAAGAAGGTGTCTCTAAGGCCGAAGCCGATGACATCAAGAAGCAGCTCGAAGAAGCTGGCGCTATTGTAGAAATTAAGTAATAAGATAGATAGTATTTTTAATACCCAGCCATGCTTTTCTGGCTGGGTATACTTGTTTGCAGATATCAATAATTTTTAAAGGAATCACCATGGCCGAAGCAGTTGCTAAGACTCAATATTCACATGCTGAGAAAAAACGATTTCGCAGGAGCTTTGGTAGACAAGCTGAACAGATGGCAATACCTAATTTGCTTGAAATCCAGCTGAAATCATATAGAGATTTTTTACAACCAAATTCAGATTCCGTAACACAACAATCAACAGGTTTACATGCGGCCTTCCTATCGGTGTTCCCCATACAGAGTTTTTCCGGAAATGCAAGGCTTGAATATGTCAATTACCAATTAGGTGAACCTGCATTTGATGTTCGAGAATGCAAATTGCGAGGCCTTACATACTCGGCCCCACTACGAGTAAAGATTCGCTTGGTTGTGCTAGATAAAGATGCTTCTGGTGAGCCTAAGCCTATCAAGGATATACGAGAGCAAGATGTGTTTATGGGTGAGATTCCGCTCATGACTGATGTTGGTACGTTCGTCATAAATGGTACAGAACGAGTTGTTGTCTCTCAATTGCATCGCTCCCCTGGGGTTATTTTCGAACACGATAGAGGTAAAACACATTCTTCAGGAAAGTTATTATATTCTGCCAGAATCATACCCTACCGTGGTTCCTGGCTTGACTTTGAGTTCGATCCTAAAGACTGTGTTTTTGCAAGGATTGATAGGCGACGAAAATTGCCAGTTACGATCCTTCTACGCTCATTAGGATATGATACTGAAAGCATTCTTGCTGAATTTTTTGAATCTACATCGTGCAATGTTAAGAATGGTGAATTTCATATTGAACTTATTCCCTCAAGACTCAGGGGTGAGATAGCTGCATTCGATATTGTTGAGCCTGATACTGGTGAGCTAATTGTAGAACAAGGACGCCGCATTACGACACGTCATATCAAGCAGATGGAAAAAGGCAAGATGAAGGATCTTGTTGTTCCGAGAGACTATCTGGTAGGCAAAATATTTGCTAAAAATGTGGTTGATACAGATAGCGGTGAAGTACTAGCTCTAGCCAATGATGAGATTTCAAATGCTCTTCTCGATGCTCTGGCTGAGCATGGAATACTTCATTTCGAAATGATATATACGAATGATCTTGATCATGGTTCGTACATATCTGACACACTACGAGTTGATCCTACGTCAACTCAATTAGAGGCCCTAGTTGAAATATATCGAATGATGCGTCCTGGCGAGCCACCTACAAAGGAGGCTGCAGAAGCACTTTTCAAAAATTTATTTTTCGCTGAAGAGCGTTATGATTTATCAGCAGTAGGCCGGATGAAGTTTAATCGCCGAGTTGGTCGAAAGGATGATGTAGGTCCCGGCACACTCACAAAAGAAGATATACTTGCCGTCATTAAAACACTAATTGATATTAGAAATGGTATTGGCTTGGTAGATGACATCGACCATTTAGGTAATCGACGTGTACGTAGTGTAGGGGAGATGGCCGAGAACCAATTCCGCGTAGGCTTGGTAAGAGTAGAGCGCGCCGTTAAGGAGCGACTGAGCTTAGCTGAATCAGAAAATTTGATGCCTCAAGATCTAATAAATGCTAAACCTGTATCTGCAGCGGTAAAAGAATTTTTTGGTTCTAGTCAGTTATCCCAATTTATGGATCAGGTAAATCCTCTATCTGGTGTCACCCACAAAAGAAGAGTTTCAGCTCTAGGCCCAGGTGGATTGACGCGCGAGAGAGCAGGTTTTGAGGTGCGCGACGTACATACAACCCATTATGGTCGAGTATGTCCAATTGAAACACCTGAGGGTCCTAATATTGGTCTTATTAATTCATTGTCTGTTTACGCTAGGACTAATGATTATGGTTTCATTGAAACGCCCTGCAGACGTGTAATAGATGGTAGAGTGACTGATGAAATACAATACCTATCTGCAATTGAGGAAGTTGACCAATATATTGGTCAGTCAAATATTGCTGTTGATGCAAATGGCATGATACAGGCTGATTTGGTCCCCTGCCGTCATCAGAATGAATTTTCGTTGACAACACCTGATAAAATTAACTATATGGATATTTCACCAAAGCAGATTGTATCTGTAGCGGCTTCCCTTATCCCATTTCTTGAGCATGATGATGCGAATCGAGCATTAATGGGATCTAACATGCAACGCCAGGCTGTACCAACCTTACGGGCACAAAAACCACTAGTCGGAACAGGTATGGAGCGCACTGTGGCGTCGGATTCAGGTGTATCTGTTGTCGCGAGAAGAGGTGGAGTTATTGATCTGGTTGATGCATCTAGAATCGTTGTTCGAATAAATGATGACGAAACTACAGCTGGTGAGACTGGTGTCGATATATATAATCTAACAAAATATTTTCGCTCAAATCAAGATACCTGTATTAACCAAATTCCGATTGTATCTACTGGTGATAAAGTTGCCTGTGGGGATATTTTAGCAGATGGTCCATGCACAGATTTAGGTGAGCTTGCACTCGGTCAAAATCTACTCGTGGCTTTCATGCCTTGGAATGGCTATAACTTCGAAGATTCAATTCTTATTTCTGAACGAATTGTCCAAGAAGATCGGTTTACAACAATACATATAGAAGAACTTACTTGTATTGCACGAGATACAAAGCTAGGTACCGAGGAAATTACTGCTGACATTCCTAATGTTGGTGAATCAGCTCTTGCGAGTCTAGATGAATCCGGTATTGTCTATATTGGAGCAGAAGTAAGTCCAGGAGATATACTTGTAGGTAAAGTTACTCCAAAAGGGGAAACGCAATTAACCCCAGAAGAAAAGCTACTGCGGGCTATTTTTGGTGAAAAGGCGTCTGACGTTAAAGATTCATCGCTGCGAGTACCTTCCGGGATGAATGGAACTATTATCGATGTGCAGGTATTTACTAGAGATGGGCTAGAGAAAGATGCACGAGCCAAGAGTATTGAAGAAGAACATCTCGCTCGTGTTCGTAAAGACCTAATCGATGAGCGTCGCATTCGAGAGGAAGACATATACCAACGTGTTTATAATCTGCTGATAGATAAGGTAGCAACCGGTGGTCCTTCTAGTTTGAAAAGTGGGATAACAATAACCGGGGAATACCTTGATAAGATAGATCGTGAAAAGTGGTTTGATATTCGCCTACAGGATGATGTTATCAGCCAGCAGTTGGAGCAGTCCTCTAAGCAACTAGAGCAATTGGCTAAAGAAGTCGAAAAGCGTTTCAATGATAGTCGTAAGAAAATTGTTCAAGGAGATGATCTTGCTCCTGGTGTGCTTAAGATTGTAAAAGTATATTTGGCTGTTAAGCGACGTATTCAACCAGGTGATAAAATGGCTGGACGACATGGGAACAAAGGGGTTATATCCATTGTTGTTCCTATGGAGGATATGCCATATATGGAGGATGGAACTCCGGTCGATATTGTGTTGAATCCGCTAGGCGTTCCGTCACGTATGAATATTGGGCAGGTTCTAGAAACACACCTAGGTCTCGCTGCTAAGGGTCTTGGACTACGTATTGCAGAGATGCTAGATGAAAATTGTGAATTATCTAAACTAAAGGACTATATCAATAAGATATATAATCAAGATGTTCAGCATAAAATAGATTTTGACGCCCTTAGTGAAGGTGAATTCAAAATACTTGTGAATAATTTGCGTGACGGTGTTCCTATGGCTACACCAGTTTTTGATGGTGCGAACGAGTCTGAAATCAAAGCCATGCTAAAGCTTGCTGGAATGCCGTTGGATGGTAAAACCACCCTTATTGACGGTAGAACTGGAAGAAAATTTGATAATCCAGTTACTGTTGGGTATATGTATATGCTCAAACTAAACCACTTGGTAGATGACAAGATGCATGCGCGTTCAACGGGTTCATATAGTCTAGTAACTCAACAACCACTCGGAGGTAAAGCTCAGTTTGGCGGTCAACGATTTGGAGAGATGGAAGTGTGGGCTCTCGAAGCTTATGGTGCTGCATATACGCTTCAAGAAATGCTAACTGTTAAGTCAGATGACGTTGGCGGAAGAACCAAAATATACAAAAACATTGTCGATGGTGATCATCGAATGGATCCAGGCATGCCCGAATCCTTTAATGTACTTTTGAAAGAAATTAGAGCACTCGGCATCGATATAGAACTTGATCACGACTGAGTGTCAATTTACAAATTTTGAGCATAGCAGGGTATCTTGAAGGTACCCTGTGAGCGACTAACATCCTTTCTCTAGCAGAGATATTGAATGACCAATTTGGAGGCATTACCTTGTCTAATCTAAGCAACGAACCAATGAAAAAACCACCTGTAATGAGTGATTTGCTTGGCATGCTCAAACAACAAGGTCAAAGTGAAGAATTTGACGCAATACGAATCGCTTTAGCTTCACCAGAACTAATTCGTTCGTGGTCTTATGGAGAGGTAAAAAAACCTGAAACCATAAATTATCGAACCTTTAAACCAGAGCGTGATGGATTATTCTGTGCTAAAACGTTTGGACCAGTTAAAGACTATGAGTGTTTATGTGGAAAATATAAGCGACTCAAGCACCGTGGGGTTATATGTGAAAAATGCGGTGTTGAGCTAGCACTAGCAAAAGTAAGACGTGAGCGGATGGGGCATATCGAGCTTGCGAGCCCTGTTGCACACATATGGTTTCTCAAGTCACTACCTTCACGGATTGGGTTATTGCTTGATATGACTCTGCGAGACATTGAAAGAGTTTTATATTTCGAAGCATTTGTAGTTGTTGATCCTGGGATGACCGAATTAGAGCGCGGACAATTACTTAATGACGAAGTGTACCTTGAAGCTATGGAACAATACGGCGATGAGTTCGATGCGAGAATGGGCGCAGAGGCTATTCGAGATTTGTTAAAGCAAATAGATATTGAAGAGGAAATTAAATCGCTACGAGAAGAATTACCTACCACTAACTCAGAAACCAAAATCAAGAAGATTACCAAGCGTCTCAAACTGCTAGAGGCTTTTTTTGAGTCTGGTAACAAGCCTGAGTGGATGATAATGAATGTTCTACCTGTCCTTCCACCAGATTTAAGACCGCTGGTGCCCTTGGATGGAGGAAGATTTGCAACATCTGATCTGAATGATTTGTACCGAAGAGTTATAAATCGCAATAATAGACTTAAGCGACTGTTGGATCTGAATGCACCTGACATTATCGTTCGGAACGAGAAACGTATGCTACAGGAGTCTGTTGACGCATTGCTCGATAATGGTAGACGCGGAAGAGCAATTACAGGAACTAATAAGCGACCTCTAAAATCCCTGGCAGATATGATTAAGGGAAAGCAAGGTCGATTTAGGCAAAACCTACTCGGTAAGCGAGTGGATTATTCTGGACGTTCGGTTATCGTAGTTGGACCGACACTAAGGCTACATCAGTGTGGTCTTCCCAAGAAGATGGCCCTTGAATTATTCAAGCCTTTTATTTTCAGCAAACTTGAGTTTAGGGGCTTAGCTACCACAATTAAGGCCGCTAAGAAAATGGTTGAACGGGAAGAACCGGTAGTTTGGGATATACTGGAAGATGTGATCCGTGAACATCCCATTCTTTTGAACCGGGCCCCAACACTTCATAGATTGGGTATCCAAGCATTCGAGCCTGTACTTATTGAGGGCAAAGCCATACAGCTGCATCCTCTTGTATGTACTGCATATAACGCTGACTTTGATGGCGACCAGATGGCGGTTCATGTTCCGTTAACGATCGAGGCCCAACTGGAAGCTCGTTCATTGATGATGTCGACAAATAATATATTATCCCCTGCCAGTGGTGAACCTATCATTGTACCAAGTCAGGACGTTGTTCTTGGGTTGTATTATTTGACCAGAGAGCGAGTTAATGCGTTGGGAGAAGGAAGGGTATTTGGCAGTGCTCAGGAAGCCATGAATTTCTACGAAGATGATTATGTTGATATTCACGCTAAAGTGCGTGTGAGATTGCCGGTAGATACACGCAACCCTGATTTGGGTGCAGCGCTGGTTGAAACTACAATTGGTAGGTCTATTCTTTCCGAAATACTTCCAAAAGGCATGGCATTCAACCTAATTAACAGGCCAATGACCAAGAAAACAATTTCAAAGGTGCTCGACAATTGCTATCGAAACTTTGGCCTCAAAGAGACAGTGATTTTTGCTGATCAACTTATGTATATGGGATTCAAATATGCCACACGAGCTGGTGCTTCAATCGGTATTGAAGATATGGAGATCCCTGATGATAAAGCAGCCATTATTGAACAGGCTGATAATGAAGTCCGTGAAATTGAATCACAGTTTCGCTCAGGCCTTGTAACCAATGGTGAACGCTACAATAAAGTTATCGATATTTGGTCTAGAACTAACGAAATGGTTGCAAAATCAATGATGGCAAAAATTGCCACCGAAGAAGTAACTAATCGAGAAGGTATGGTTGTTCGTCAAGACTCCTTTAATCCAATTTTCATGATGGCAGACTCTGGGGCGCGTGGATCAGCTGCACAGATAAGACAGCTTGCTGGGATGCGTGGATTGATGGCAGCACCAGATGGTTCAATTATCGAAACACCTATTACTGCAAATTTTAGAGAAGGGTTAAATGTATTCCAGTATTTTATATCAACCCACGGAGCACGTAAGGGTCTTGCTGATACAGCTCTTAAGACTGCCAACTCTGGATATTTAACAAGACGATTGGTGGATGTTGCACAAGATGTTGTGATCACAGAGCTTGACTGTGGAACAGAGAGTGGGATTCTGATGCAACCGCTAATCGAAGGTGGTGATATTGTTGAGCCCTTGCAGGAGCGTGTATTGGGTAGAGTGGTAGCTCAGGATGTGTATATTCCAAATCATAATGATCCGATTGTAACTGCAGGCACGCTACTTGACGAGGAGTGGGTTGACCGTCTTGAGAAACACGGTGTTGACCAAGTGTTAGTTAGATCTCCTATTGCCTGCGATACTCGTTTTGGCTTGTGTGCAAAGTGTTACGGTCGGGACCTTGCGCGCGGACACCTCGTGAACACAGGTGAGGCAGTTGGTATTATTGCTGCACAGTCCATTGGTGAGCCCGGAACGCAGCTGACGATGCGTACGTTCCATATTGGGGGGGCGGCTTCGAGAGCAACCGCTGCAACTAATATACAAATTAAAAGTAAAGGGGTTATACGACTACATAATATTAAGACGGTAACACATGCAAATAATAACCTTGTTGCTGTTTCGCGCTCAGGAGAAGTAACCATCGCCGATGAGTTTGGTCGTGAGCGTGAGAGATATAAATTGCCATATGGTGCTGTTTTATCAGTTCAGGATAACTCTGCTGTTGAGGCTGGACATATCATTGCAACCTGGGACCCCCATACACATCCGGTTATCTCTGAGGTGGGTGGAAAGCTCAAATTTGTTGACCTGATTGAGGGCATTACAATGAATCGTCAAACTGATGAGCTGACAGGTTTAAGCAATATTGTAGTCATTGATGCCAAACAGAGGAGCTCTGTTGGTCGAGATATGCGACCGATGGTGAAATTAGTATCCGACACCGGCGATGAGATTTTTATATCAGGCACGAACGTTCCTGCTCAGTACTATTTGCCGGTAGATGCAATTATCAATTTTGAAGATGGAAATGATGTAGGCGTTGGTGATGTTATTGCAAGAATACCTCAGGAACGTACCAAGACACGTGATATCACAGGGGGGCTCCCGCGCGTGGCGGACCTTTTCGAGGCTAGAAAGCCCAAAGACTCCGCTGTCATGGCTGAGGTATCTGGAGTTATTAGTTTTGGTAAGGAAACAAAAGGAAAGAGACGCTTAATCATTACTGAGGGTGAAAATAAAGCCCACGAAGAGTTAATACCAAAATGGCGCCATATTTCGGTGTTTGAGGGTGAGCACGTACAGCGTGGAGAAACAGTGGCGGAGGGACCACCTAACCCTCATGATATTCTGCGATTGCTCGGAGTAGGCGCATTAGCGAATTATATTGTTAATGAAGTGCAAGATGTATATCGACTTCAGGGTGTGAAGATTAACGATAAACATATCGAGACTATTGTTAGGCAAATGCTTAGAAAACGGCTGATAACCTTTGCTGGCGATTCAAAATTCCTGGCTGGAGAGCAGATTGAAGATACGGTGATGCTACAGGAAAACGATAAACTTAAGGCAGAAGGTAAAATTGCTGCTGAGGGCACCCCCATACTCCTTGGAATCACGAAGGCATCTCTAGCGACAGAATCATTTATATCTGCAGCATCATTCCAAGAAACAACACGAGTTCTGACTGAGGCGGCTGTAAGCGGAAAGACCGATGATTTACGTGGGTTAAAGGAAAATGTGATGGTTGGACGACTAATACCTGCCGGTACTGGTTATGCATACCATCAAACTCGTAAGTTAAAGCGTTTAAGAGCTGCAAATGGTGAGCCCGCAACGGGGATGGTCACAGCAAGCGATGTTGAGCATGCGCTAAGTGAAGCACTTAATGCAGATAATCGTGATCACTAGGTTGACAAATGGGCTGGACCTATATAGAATCCGGCCTCCTTATGCATATGAAATCATCTTAAGTTAAAGATTGGAGTTAATAATAAATGGCTACTATTAATCAGTTAGTAAGAAAGCCTCGAGTGGACGCCAAAAGGAAGAGTAATGTCCCGGCGCTGGAATCATGCCCACAACGTCGAGGGGTCTGTACCCGTGTATATACAACAACGCCAAAGAAACCAAACTCAGCTATGCGTAAGGTGGCTCGTGTTCGATTAACAAATGGCTTTGAAGTATCATCGTATATTGGTGGTGAAGGTCACAACCTACAGGAGCATTCTGTCGTATTGATACGCGGTGGTCGTGTGAAGGACTTGCCTGGGGTACGCTACCATACTGTGCGTGGGAGTTTGGATACATCAGGCGTAAATGACCGAAAACAAGGTCGATCAAAGTACGGTACTAAAAAGCCGAAAGACAAGAAATAACTTGATTGTAGGAATTCGAAATGCCTAGAAGAAGAGAAGTACCTAAAAGAGAGATTTTGCCTGATCCAAAGCATCATAGCGAGCTGTTGGCAAAGTTTATAAATGTTCTGATGGTTAGCGGTAAAAAGTCTACCGCAGAGAAAATCATTTACGGAGCGCTTTCTGTACTCGATGAGCGAGTAAAAAAAACCAAAAAGGTTGATGAAGACGGTGAAGACGGAACGGGTGGTTTTGGCGGTAATGCAAGTGCAGGTGTTCTCAGAATATTTGAACAAGCTCTAGACAACGTTCGTCCGACTGTTGAAGTTCGATCAAGACGAGTTGGTGGGGCAACCTATCAGGTTCCAGTTGAAGTTCGTATGGATAGAAGCATAGCTCTTGGTATGCGATGGATCGTTCAAGCAGCAAGAACCCGTGGTGAAAAAGGAATGATGTTGAGATTGGCTGGTGAATTACTTGATGCATTTGAAAGCAAGGGTTCAGCTGTAAAGAAACGAGAAGAAACTCATAAAATGGCCAAGGCTAACCAAGCTTTTGCACATTTTAGATGGAACTAAAAAGAGGCTATCCACGTGTCACCTACTCCATTAGAGCTGTATAGAAACATAGGGATTGCTGCTCACGTTGACGCAGGCAAGACTACTACTACAGAGCGGGTTCTGTTTTATACTGGCACTTCTCATAAAATTGGAGAAGTTCATGATGGTGCAGCAACAATGGATTGGATGGTTCAAGAGCAAGAGCGTGGAATAACAATCACTTCGGCGGCGACAACGTGCTATTGGTCTGGCATGGATAAGCAATACGCGAGCCATCGAATTAACATTATTGATACACCTGGTCACGTAGACTTTATGATTGAAGTGGAGAGATCTCTTC
Source organism: Legionella sp. (assembly GCA_044233795.1). Taxonomy (GTDB): domain Bacteria; phylum Pseudomonadota; class Gammaproteobacteria; order Legionellales; family Legionellaceae; genus JBIIJL01. Next base: position 18,866 of record JBIIJL010000011.1, read on the forward strand.
GGGTATTAGATGGTGCTATTGTAGTATTTGATTCAGTGTCAGGCGTAGAGCCGCAATCAGAGACTGTATGGCGACAATCTGACAAATACGGCGTTCCAAGGATGGTCTTTGTTAATAAGATGGATCGTATGGGCGCTAATTTTCTGCGGGTCGTTGAGCAAATTAGGCAACGACTTGGTTCAAATCCTGTTGTTGTACAGTTGCCAATTGGTGCAGAAGAAACATTTTGTGGTGTGGTTGATTTGATTAAAATGAAGGCAGTTTACTGGGATGATGATACTAAAGGCATGAAATTTGAATATCAGGAGATTCCGGCAGATCTATTGAAGGAATGCAATGCGCTACGTAGTGATATTATCGAAGCAGCAGCCGAGGATTCAGAGGACCTCATGGAAAAGTATCTTGAAGGCCAGGAATTTACTGAGGAGGAAATAAAAGCTGCACTTCGTCATAGAACTGTTAATAATCAAATTGTACCAGTGTTCTGTGGTTCTGCTTTCAAGAACAAAGGTGTGCAAACAGTACTAGATGGTGTTATTGATTATCTACCTTCACCACTAGATGTTCCAGCAATACAAGGCGTGGATGAAGATGGTGAAGAAGACTTTCGGCAAACATCTTATGATGAACCATTTTCAGCACTAGCATTTAAGATTGCGACAGACCCATTTGTAGGCACGTTAACATATTTCAGAGCTTATTCAGGTGTGGTAAAATGTGGAGATACTGTCTTCAATTCAGTAAAAGGTAAAAAGGAACGAATTGGACGGTTATTGCAAATGCACGCTAATTCCCGAGAAGAGATCAAGGAAGTGAGAGCAGGTGATATTGCAGCTGCTGTTGGACTTAAAAATGTGACTACAGGAGACACTTTATGTGACATAGATAAGGTGATCATTCTAGAACGTATGGATTTTCCAGAACCAGTGATAGCAGTAGCAGTTGAGCCAAGAACAAAAGCGGACCAAGAAAAAATGTCAATTGCGCTTGGCAAGTTAGCTCAAGAAGACCCATCATTCAGAGTTCATACTGATGAAGAGTCTGGACAAACTATTATTGAGGGCATGGGCGAACTGCACTTAGAGATCATTGTTGACCGTATGAAACGTGAGTTCTTGGTTGAGGCAAACGTAGGCAAGCCACAAGTGGCCTACAGAGAAACGCTTAAATCTTCCGTAGAACAGGAAGGAAAATTTGTTCGCCAGTCAGGAGGGCGTGGACAATATGGCCACGTATGGCTTAAAATTGAGCCGCGAAGCAGAGGTGAGGGCTATGAATTCATCAATGCAATTGTCGGTGGGGTTATTCCTAAGGAATATATTCCAGCTGTAGATAAAGGAATTCAGGAGCAGCTTCAGAATGGTGTAATCGCCGGATATCCTGTTGTGGATGTGAAGGTTACATTGTTTGATGGCTCTTTCCATGAAGTAGACTCTAGTGAGATGGCATTTAAAATTGCTGGATCTATGTGCTTCAAGCAAGGTGCACATAGGGCAAACCCTGTTCTTTTAGAGCCTATTATGAGTGTTGAGGTCGTAACGCCTGAGGATTACATGGGAGATGTTATGGGCGATCTCAGTCGGCGAAGAGGTGTCCTGCAAGGAATGGATGAATCACCCGCTGGGCGAGTCATTTGTGCTGAAGTCCCTTTGTCTGAAATGTTTGGCTACTCAACTGATTTAAGGTCAGCAACGCAGGGTAGAGCGACATACACGATGGAGTTTGCAAAATACGCAGAAGCGCCAGCAAATATTGCTGAAGCTATTATCAAGAAACAATAAAAGTTAAAGAGGTAGTGAAATGGCGAAGGAAAAATTTGAACGTAAGAAGCCACACGTTAACGTAGGCACGATTGGTCATGTTGATCACGGCAAGACAACATTAACCGCAGCAATTACAACGATTATGGCTAAAAAGTATGGCGGCACTGCGAAAGCATACGATCAAATTGATGCGGCACCCGAAGAAAGAGAGCGCGGCATAACCATTTCAACGGCTCATGTTGAGTATGAATCAGCTAATCGTCACTATGCACACGTAGATTGCCCAGGTCATGCCGATTATGTTAAGAATATGATCACAGGTGCTGCTCAAATGGATGGAGCGATATTAGTTGTATCTGCAGCCGATGGTCCAATGCCACAAACACGAGAACACATTTTGTTATCTCGGCAGGTTGGCGTGCCCTACATTGTGGTTTTTCTTAATAAGGCGGACATGGTTGATGACAAGGAACTTTTGGAGTTAGTCGAAATGGAAGTAAGAGACTTACTTAGTTCATACGACTTTCCAGGAGATGATATACCAATTGTCATTGGTTCTGCCCTGAAGGCTCTTGAAGGCGATACAAGCGAAATTGGTGTATTAGCGATTGAGAAATTAGTAGAGACCATGGATTCGTATATTCCGGAACCGGTACGTAATATAGATAAGGCCTTTCTACTACCCATTGAAGATGTATTTTCTATCTCTGGACGTGGAACAGTAGTAACCGGAAGAGTCGAGAGTGGTATCGTAAAGGTTGGTGAAGAAGTTGAGATTGTTGGCATCAAAGATACAGTTAAAACAACCTGTACCGGCGTTGAAATGTTTCGAAAACTACTCGACGAAGGACGTGCAGGCGATAACGTTGGCGTTCTCTTGCGAGGAACAAAACGTGATGAGGTTGAGCGCGGACAAGTGCTGGCAAAGCCAGGTTCAATTAAGCCGCATACAAAGTTTGAAGCTGAAGTATATGTTTTGTCGAAGGATGAAGGTGGGCGTCATACCCCATTTTTCAATGGATACCGTCCCCAGTTTTATTTTAGAACTACGGACGTAACGGGTACTTGTGATTTGCCAGAAGGTGTTGAAATGGTAATGCCTGGTGACAACGTACAAATGGTTATTAATTTGCATGCACCGATTGCAATGGACGAAGGTTTGCGTTTCGCTATTCGCGAAGGCGGCCGAACTGTCGGTGCAGGTGTAGTTGCTAAAATCATCGAGTGAGTATAATGAGCGCTAATCAAAATATTAAAATACGACTAAAATCATTTGATCATCGTATGATTGATTCATCAACAAAGGAAATTGTTGAAACAGCTAAGAGAACTGGGGCTCAAATTAGAGGACCTATCCCTTTGCCAATTCGAAAGGAAAAATTCACAGTCCTTACGTCTCCGCATGTTAACAAGGATGCTAGAGATCAGTATGAACTTCGCACGCACAAAAGGCTTGTCGTGATAGTGAATCCGACAGAAAAGACAGTTGACGCTTTGATGAAGTTAGATCTTGCAGCTGGAGTAGATGTGCAAATAAGTTTAGATGATGACTAGCAGTGATTATGTAGGCTGGAAATAAGACACAGGATAAAATAACGAGGTGTTAGAATGACGATCGGTTTATTAGGCCGTAAAATCGGTATGACGCGAATTTTTACAACAGAAGGCAAGGCTATACCTGTGTCTGTGGTTGAAGTTCATCCTAATCGCGTATCACAAATAAAAGACGTTGAAAGCGATGGATATACAGCAATACAACTGACCGGCGGTATTAAAAAGGCTAGTCATGTTAACAAGCCTTTAACTGGTCACTTTGCTAAAGCACAAGTTGAAGCTGGTAATATGTTAGGTGAGTTTCGCCTGGACTCCATTGAAGAGTATTCAGCAGGCCAATTACTAACAGTTGCTGATGTCTTTAGTGAAGGCGAGTTTGTTGATGTTGCTGCCATTACTAAGGGAAAAGGTTTCGCAGGAACTGTCAAGCGACATAATTTTCGCACTCAAGATGCAACGCACGGTAACTCAAGATCTCACCGTGTACCAGGTTCTATTGGTCAGAACCAATCACCTGGAAGAGTCTTTAAAGGAAAAAAAATGTCAGGACAAATGGGAAATAAGCTTTGCACTGTCCAGACACTCGAACTCGTCCGAGTAGACAAGGAAAGAAATTTACTGCTCATTAAAGGGGCGATTCCTGGTGCTCCAGGTGCTAGAGTCGAAGTTAGGCCCGCAGTGAAATTGCAACAAAGGGGCAAACAATGAAACTAACAACTAAAGATACAAATGCAGAGATTAGCGTAAACAAGGATATTTTTGACTACGATTATAATGAAGGCTTGGTTCATCAGGCAGTTGTTACATTTTTAAATAACGCTCGTAGTGGTAATAGTGCGCAGAAAACCAGGTCAGAGGTTAGTGGAGGTGGACGCAAACCTTGGAATCAAAAAGGAACTGGACAGGCAAGAGCTGGAACGATTAGAAGCCCACTTTGGAGAACAGGTGGGGTAACATTCGCTTCTAAGAAAAGAGATTACACACAAAAAATTAATAAAAAAATGTACAAACGTGCGTTGCGTAGTATAATCTCCGAACTCAATCGTACAGGTAACCTTATTGTACTTAGCGATTTTCAATGCCCAACCAATAAGACAAAAGATTTTATCCGTAAAATGAGTGAGTTGAAAATCGAGAATGCTCTGATAGTGATGAGCGAGGTTGGAGAGTCAGAGTACTTGGGATCTAGAAATCTTTATGATTTCGATGTCTGTGACGTTACATCATTAGATCCAGTAAGCTTACTTCGATATAAACAGGTTCTAATTACAGAAGAAGCTATTAAGAAACTTGAGGAGCAGTTGCAATGAACGCTGAAAAAATGTTGATGGTTCTAAGAGAGCCACACACCTCTGAGAAGGCAACAATAATCGCTGATAAATTCAAGCAGTTCACGTTCAGAGTTTTAAAAAATTCAACCAAAGGCGAAATTAAAGCAGCTGTTGAGCAAATGTTTAACGTTAAGGTTAAAAGTGTTTCCGTAGTTAATGTTAAAGGCAAGCGCAAACGCTTTAAACAGATGAATGGGAAGCGTAGCGATTGGAAGAAGGCGTTTGTTTCACTTCAACCTAACCATGACATTGACTTTACAGTGACAGAATAAGGCAGATTATTATGGCATTATTGAAATCTAAACCTACATCTCCAGGAAAAAGAGGAGAGATAAGGGTTGTACACCACCATCTACATAAAGGTCGTCCATTAGCATCTCTAATTGAGAAGACTAAAAAATCGGGTGGACGAAACAATCAAGGCCGAATTACAGTGCGCCATATTGGTGGTGGAGTCCGTAATCAATATAGACTTATAGACTTTAAGCGCATGAAGGATGGAATCGAAGCAAAAGTAGAAAGGATTGAGTACGATCCAAATCGTTCTGCTTTGATAGCATTGCTCTTATATAAAGATGGTGAACGACGTTATATCATCGCACCATCTTCATTGGAGAACGGTCAATATATTATTAGTGGAGATAACGCACCCATAAGTAACGGGAACTGCTTGCCACTTAAAAACATACCTGTAGGTACAACAATTCACTGCGTTGAATTAAAGCCTGGAAAGGGTGCTCAAATGTTGCGCAGCGCTGGTTGTAGCGGTCAGTTGGTTGCTAAGGAAGGTTCTTATGCAACAATTAAGCTACGTTCCGGGGAGATGAGGAAGGTTCTTCTCGCTTGCCGTGCTGTAGTAGGTGAGGTAAGTAACAGTGAGCATAGTTTACGAGTGTTAGGAAAAGCTGGTGCTAAAAGATGGCGAGGTGTTAGACCTACTGTTCGTGGTGTTGCCATGAATCCGGTGGATCATCCTCATGGAGGGGGAGAAGGTAGAACCTCCGGAGGCCGACATCCAGTAACGCCATGGGGTGTTCCGACAAAAGGGTATAAAACACGTAGTAACAAGCGTACGGATCGTTTTATTGTTAGACGACGTAAGAAGAAATAATAGTTGAGAGGGTATCAAGGTGACTCGTTCAGTAAGAAAAGGTCCGTTCATTGATCAGCATTTGCTATCAAAAGTTGAAGAAACTGTAGCAACAAAATCCAAGAAGCCAATTAAAACTTGGTCAAGACGCTCCACGATTATACCGGAGATGATCGATTTAACAATTGCAGTGCACAATGGCAAAGACCATGTCCCTGTTTACATTACGGATAATATGGTTGGTCATAAGTTGGGTGAGTTTGCTATGACTCGTACATTCAAAGGCCATTCTGGTGATAGAAAGGCAAAAGGCAAGTAAGAGGCAGCGATGGAAGTTACAGCTAAGTTAAAAAATGCACCCTTGTCAGCGCAAAAAGGCAGGTTGGTAGCAGATATGATTCGAAGAATGAATGTATCAAGTGCGGTTGATGTCCTTAAGTTCACAAACAAAAAGGGGGCTCAATTAATGCTTAAATTGCTTGAATCAGCAATTGCAAATGCTGAGAACAACAATGGTGCAGATATTGATGAACTCACAGTAGGTATGGTTTGTGTGGATGAGGCGACAACCTTAAAGCGGATTAGTCCACGGGCTAAAGGTCGCTCAAATCGGATCTGTAAAAGAACCTGCCATATCACCATAAAAGTTTCTGACGGGGAAAAATAATGGGACAGAAGGTAAATCCAATTGGTATTAGACTAGGCATTGTGAAGGACTGGAATTCAACCTGGTATGCCAATAAAAATTATGCGCAATTGTTAAATCAAGATATTAATCTACGAAAATATCTTAAGAAGAAATTGATGTCTGCAGCTGTGAGCCGCATACAAATTGCCCGCCCAGCTAATAATGCTGTAGTTACCATCCATACTGCTAGACCTGGTGTTCTAATCGGCAAAAAGGGTGGCGGAATAGAGACGTTGCGAAATGAAATCTCTCAGAAAATTGGAGTGCCAGTTCACTTAAATGTAGAAGAGGTTCGTAAGCCTGAGCTCGACGCAACGCTTGTGGCCGAGAGTATCGCCCAGCAATTAGAGCAGCGTGTCATGTTCCGTAGGGCAATGAAGCGAGCAGTTACATCTGCGTTAAAAGCAGGCGCGAAGGGAATTAAAATATGCGTCAGCGGTCGACTAGGTGGTGCTGAGATTGCAAGAAGTGAATGGTATAGAGAAGGACGTGTTCCTCTTCATACATTCAGAGCTGATATTGATTATGGTACAGCAGAATCTAAAACCACTTATGGAATCATTGGAGTCAAAGTGTGGATTTTTAAAGGGGAAAATGTCCCTCAGAAAAATCGAACAGGCGACAGCAGCAAGTAGTGAGGATTAGCAAAAATGTTACAGCCTAAACGAACAAAATATCGAAAGCAAATGAAGGGCCGGAATAGAGGTCTTGCTCAACGTGGTAGTTCAGTTAGCTTTGGCGAGTTTGGTCTTAAAGCTATTGAACGTGGTCGACTAACAGCACGTCAAATCGAGGCTGCGAGAAGAGCAATGACTCGACATGTAAAAAGAGGTGGAAAGATATGGATACGAGTCTTTCCAGATAAGCCAATTACGCAAAAGCCACTTGAAGTACGTCAGGGCAAGGGTAAGGGTAATGTTGAGTACTGGGTTGCGCAGATTCAACCCGGTAAAGTTCTGTTTGAAATGGAAGGCGTAACCAGAGAACTAGCTATTGAAGCCTTTGATTTGGCCAAAGCAAAGCTACCCTTTAAGGTAGCATTCGAAGAACGCAAGGTGATGTGATGATAGATCTAAATGAAATCAAACAAAAAACTAGAGACGAACTTGAAGAATGCTTGCTTGTATTGCGAAAGGAGCAGTTCAATCTCAGAATGAAGAAGGCTAATGGTGCTCTTGATAAGACTCATATAGTTAAAAAGCTAAGAAGAGCAATTGCACGCATTAAAACGGTAATGACGGAAAAGGTAGGATAATGTCATGTTGAAAAGTGAATCAAATACCAGAACAATCGTTGGAAAGGTAGTCAGTGACAAAATGCAAAAAACGATTGTTGTCATGGTAGAAAGGACAGTGAAGCATCCCAAGTATGGGAAAATTATGAGGCGAAGAACGAAATTACATGCTCATGATGAAAACCAGATTTCCAAAATAGGAAATACAGTTCGTATCAGAGAAACTCGTCCACTGTCCAAGATGAAATGCTGGGAACTTGTAGAAGTTATATCTTAATTTCATCAATGATTTACTTTTAAATTGGCCAAAGGGCTGATATAATCAGCGTCCCTTTTCTGGTCTGAATTAGAGCTGGAGAATAAAATGATACAAATGCAGACTGTGCTCGAGGTTGCTGACAATAGCGGTGCTCGCAAAGTGATGTGTATCAAAGTACTTGGCGGATCCCATCGACGTTATGCGCGTGTTGGTGATGTTATAAAAGTAAGTATTAAAGATGCCATCCCAAGAAGCAAGGTAAAGAAGGGTGCCGTAATGAACGCTGTTGTAGTAAGAACATGTTCTGGTGTGCGGCGCGACGATGGCTCGCTCATTCGATTTGACGGCAATGCGGCTGTTCTGTTGAATAATCAAAATGAGCCTATTGGCACGCGCATCTTTGGACCGGTTACCCGGGAGCTCAGAGAGAGATTTATGAAAATAATCTCGTTGGCCGCTGAAGTATTGTAATAAGGGTGAGTTATGAAACGCATTAAAACAGGTGATACAGTGATAGTTACAACGGGGAAAAGCAAAGGCCACGTTGGAAAAATTGAGAGGGTTAAGGACGATAAAGTTATAGTTCAGGGTGCTAACATGATTAAAAAGCATGTTAAACCTAACCCGAATGCGAATCAGCCAGGTGGAATTATTGCTAGTGAATCTTTACTACATGTCTCCAACATTGCTCATTATAATCCAGTTTCTAAAAGAGCAGATAAAGTTGGTTTTAAACAAGTAGATATGGATGGTAAAATTCATAAGGTAAGATATTTCAAGTCGAATAATGAATTAGTTGACCTTACATAATTTAGGTGAAGGATATGGCAAGACTTAAAGAGATCTATAAAACAGACATCGTTGATATGATGATTAAAAGATTTGGCTATAAAAGCATTATGCAAGTACCAAAAATTCTTAAAATCACTCTCAACATGGGTGTCGGTGAAGCTGTCGGTGATAAGAAGGTCATGAATTTCGCAATTGATGATATGACCAGAATTTCCGGACAGAAGCCCGTTGTAACACTTGCCAAAAAATCCTTGGCCGGTTTTAAAATCCGAGAAGGTTGGCCCATTGGTTGTAAGGTAACTCTACGAAGCATAAGGATGTACGAGTTTCTTGATAGGCTAGTTACTATGACCTTGCCTAGGGTGAGGGACTTTCGTGGGCTAAATCATAAATCATTCGATGGCACTGGTAACTACAGCCTAGGAATTCACGAACAAATAGTGTTTCCAGAAATTGACTTTGACAAGATAGATGGCATTCGTGGGATGGATATTTGCATTACTACATCTGCGAAGACAAATGAGGAAGCTAAAGCCTTACTTGAGGCGTTTAATCTTCCATTGAAAGATAGAGAACGTAAATAAGAAGGGTATGAATTGTGGCTAAAAGATCTATGCTTGAACGAGAAAACAAAAGGGCATTACTTGTGGAAAAGTATCTTCCAATAAGAATTGAGCTCAAAAAGGTTATCAAGTCTTCAACAGACCCTGAAGCTATTATAGCCGCACAGCTCAAGTTGGCTAAATTACCGATCAACTCGAATCCAGTCCGACATAGCACCCGTTGCCAGCAATGTGGAAGGGTTCATGCTGTATATCGCAAGTTCGGATTGTGTCGTATTTGTTTGCGGCAGCAGCTGATGACAGGTAATGTGACTGGTGGTAGAAAATCAAGCTGGTAAATAATTTTAAATTGGAGAATAACTGTGGGTATGCACGATCCAGTTGCTGATATGTTGACACGAATACGAAACGGTCAGCAAGCAAAACATCTTGAAGTAACAATGATGTCTTCTAAACTTAAAGAGGAAATTGCAAGAGTTCTGAAGGATGAAGGGTATATTTCTGATTACTCTGTAGAAACTGAGTCTAATGGATTTAAAGCCATTAATGTTCGTCTTAAGTATTACAACGGACGACCTGTTATTGAGAAAATCAAGCGTATAAGTCGGCCTGGGTTGCGTATATATAAATCAGTTAAAGAGCTCGCGTCAGTACCTGGTTTTGGAGTAGCTATCATATCGACATCTAAGGGAGTTATGACACACGTTAAAGCTCGCTCTGCTGGTGTTGGCGGTGAAATCATTTGTGAAGTAGCGTAACACGAAAGAGGATTGATATGTCTAGAGTAGCGAAGGCCCATATAGTTCTTCCAGCAAATGTTGAACTTTCTGTTGGACAAGAAGCTGTTACAGTTAAAGGCCCTAAAGGCTCCTTAACAGTGCACTGTAATAAACATGTAGAGGTTTCAAGGACTGGAGCTGACAATATGCAGGTTACATTCCAACCTGCGAGTAAAGACCCCAATGCTTGGGCCCATGCTGGAACTGCGAGATCTCTAGTGGCCAACATGATACATGGTGTTACACAAGGTTTCGAGATAACCTTGGAGTTAGTTGGTGTGGGGTATAGAGCTCAGTCAAAGGACAAGTCTGTAAGTCTATCCTTAGGCTTTTCGCACTCTATTGAGTATGAACTACCCGAGGGAATCGTTGCTGAATCACCTAATAACACTACAATCGTTTTAAAAGGTATCGATAAACAACTCATTGGCCAGGTCGCTTCTGAAATTCGAGCATTCAGACCACCAGAACCGTACAAGGGTAAAGGTGTTAAATATGCAGGTGAAGTAATCGCGCGTAAAGAAGCCAAAAAGAAATAAGGTATTGAGATGAACAAACATAAAGCTCGAAATAGACGTAGTTTAAAGACTAAGGCAATAATTCGACAGTCAGGCAGACCAAGACTCACTGTATTTAGAAGTGGAAGCCATATATATTCACAGATTATTGTAATGGGGCAAGCAGGGGATCAGGTGATTGTGTCAGCCTCCACCCTTGACAAGGAACTCAAGAACACTTTGAAGGGCAATAAAAGTGAGCGTTCATTCGAGGTAGGCAAATTGCTAGCGCGCCGAGCGAAGGAGAAGAACCTATTAGATGTTGCTTTTGATAGAGCAGGATATAAATTCCATGGTCGTGTTAAAGCGTTAGCTGAGGGTGCCCGCGAAGAAGGGTTGAATTTTTGAGGAACAGTTATGTCATTTGATGAATCAACAAAAACTGATGGATATCAAGAGAAATTGGTATCTGTTACCCGTACAGCAAAGGTTGTAAAGGGTGGTCGTGTGTTTGGATTCGCTGTGCTCGTTGTCGTAGGTGATGGCAAGGGCAAGGTAGGATTCGGTAGAGGTAAGGCCCGAGAAGTACCTATTGCTATACAAAAAGCAATGGATCAAGCTCGCAAAAACATGACTTATGTACCCCTTGCTGGGAATACCATTCACCATGAAATAACATGGAATTATGGTGCATCAAAAGTGTTCATGAAGCCTGCAAGTGAAGGTACTGGAATTATTGCAGGTGGCGCGATGAGAGCAGTGCTGGAAGTGCTAGGTGTTCAGAACATTCTTGCAAAAAGCATCGGCTCAACTAATCCAAGTAATATAGTTCGTGCAACCATTGGGGCGTTAACTAATATTGGAACACCTGATTATGTTGCCGCAAAGCGTGGTAAGACAGTCACAGAAATTTTGGCAGAATAAACATGAATAGCAAAATAAAAATTAAATTAGTTAAGAGCCTAATTGGAAGGATCCCAAAACACATTACAATTGCTAAGCAACTAGGTTTGAGACGGCTAAATATAGAGGTTATTCATAGCGATACACCATCTATTAGAGGCCTCGTCAATTCAATATCTTATTTAGTTACTATTGAGGAATGTGCATAATGAATCTTAATACACTATCACCAGATATAGGTTCTCGAAAAAACAAAAGAAGGCTAGGGAGAGGTATTGGCTCTGGTCTAGGGAAAACCAGCGGTAAAGGACATAAGGGTCAGAAAGCAAGGGCCGGCGGATACCACAAGATAAATTTCGAAGGTGGTCAAATGCCTATTCAACGCAGGCTGCCTAAAATGGGATTCACTTCAAGAGTCGGCAGAACTGTTGACGAAGTTAGTCTCGGTGAGTTGAATAGCTTGTCAGCTGAAACTGTCGACTTGTCTGTGCTTAAAGATGCTGGACTTATTTCTAAGTCAATCCGTGATGTAAAAATTATATTATCTGGAGAGTTGACTAGAGTGCTTAAGATTAAAGGATTAAGACCAACAAAGGGTGCGCGGAAAATTATTGAAGATCTCGGTGGAAGTGTTGAAGAGTGAGAAACAAATCCAATCATGTATCATCATCACAATCTGGAGCAGGTGGCCTTGCTGAGTTAAAAGCCCGTTTGACATTTGTGGTTCTAGCAATACTAGTCTACAGATTAGGTGCGCATATTCCTGTACCAGGGTTAGATCCCCAGAAGCTTGCTAATTTTTTTAATGAGCAGCAAAACACAATCTTCGGATTGTTTAATATGTTTTCAGGCGGTGCATTATCACGAGTTACTGTGTTCGCGATTGGAATCATGCCGTACATTTCTGCTTCTATCATGATTCAATTATTTACAGTGGTTGTGCCTTTCCTAGAGCAACTCAAAAAGGAGGGAGAGTCAGGACGTCGCAGGATTAATCAATATATAAGATACTTGACACTCGTTCTTGCCGTTTTTCAGTCAATGGGAATGGCTCGATGGCTAGCAGGTCAACAAATTGCTTTGCAGGGAGATTTGCCTTTTTATTTTACAACGGTTGTAACTCTAGTTACAGGAACAATGTTCTTAATGTGGCTTGGTGAGCAAATAACTGAGAAAGGTGTTGGAAACGGGATTTCACTCATTATATTTTCTGGAATAGTTTCTAGTATGCCAAATGCGATCGCCTCTGTTTTGCAGCAAGTTAAAGAAGGACAGATGCAAGCTCTAACCTTACTTTTGATAGCACTTATCGTCGTGGCTGTGACTGGTTTCGTTGTTTTTATGGAAAGAGCACAACGTAGAATACGCGTAAATTATGCGCAGAGAACACAGGGTCGAAAAGTCTTTGCAGCACAAACGAGTCATTTGCCATTGAAGATAAATATGTCCGGAGTTATCCCACCCATTTTTGCATCTAGTATCATTTTGTTACCAGCAACTTTGGCTCAATTTTTTGGTCACGGTAAGGGGATGGATTGGCTAGCCGATATAGGTATGGCACTCTCGCCCGGACAGCCGTTATATTTGATAGTTTACGCCGCAGCAATTTTGTTTTTTGCATTTTTTTATACAGCATTGGTGTTTAATCCTAAGGATACAGCCGATAACTTAAAAAAATCTGGTGCATACATTCCAGGAATCAGGCCTGGTGAGCAAACATCTCGTTATGTTGATAGTGTGATGACTCGATTAACGTTGGTAGGCGCATTGTATTTGGTCCTTGTTTGTTTGCTCCCCCAAATTCTGATGTATACATGGCACGTGCCTTTTTATTTTGGTGGAACTTCTCTGTTGATTATCGTAGTTGTCATAATGGATTTTGTAGCTCAGATACAAGCACATTTAATGACACAACAATACGATTCTCTAATGAAGAAATCCAATTTCAAAGGTACTAAACTGCCTGGATTATTGTAAATATTACTGGAGTCTTAGAATGAAAGTTAGAGCATCTGTTAAAAGGATTTGTCGTAATTGCAAAATTATTAAGCGCAGTGGGACAATCAGAGTAATTTGTAAAGACGCAAGGCATAAACAACGTCAGGGTTGATAATTTACTTGCTTTTAATTATTGAAAATAGTATTCTTCTGTCCCCTTCTGACAGACGAAATTAACGTACGGAGAAATGAATGGCTCGCATTGCAGGTGTTAATATTGCGGACAACAAACATGTTGTGATAGCGCTTACCTCGATTTATGGTATTGGACGACCCACATCAATCAAATTGTGCCAGCAAAATGGTATTAACCCTTCATCAAAGGTATCTCAATTGACCGATGCAGAGTTAGAATTGCTGAGAAACGAAATTGCTAAAATGACTGTCGAAGGAGACCTCAGAAGAGTGGTCACTATGAACATTAAGCGATTGATGGACCTTGGCTGTTATCGGGGACTAAGACATCGACGCGGCTTGCCGTTAAGAGGTCAGCGAACGAAAACTAACGCGCGTACAAGAAAGGGACGCCGCAAGGGAACTAATGTTTAATTTTTAAGTAGGAAAATCAGATGGCAATAAATAAGGCAAAACAACAAAAGGTCCGAAAAAAAATTAAACGAGTTGTTTCGGACGGATTAGTTCACGTTCATGCATCGTTTAATAACACAATCGTTACCTTTACTGATCGACAAGGTAATGCTTTATGCTGGGCAACCTCTGGCGGATCAGGATTTAGAGGATCTAGGAAAAGCACACCATACGCTGCTCAAATCGCAACAGAGAAAGCTGCAGCTGTTGCAAAAGAGTATGGAATGAAATCAGTTGCCGTCTTCATACATGGCCCTGGCCCTGGTCGCGAATCAACAATTCGCGAATTAATATCCCAGGAATTCAAGATTGTTGAAATTACTGACGTTACGGGTATCCCGCATAATGGTTGCAAACCCCCTAAGAAACGTCGAGTGTAAGATTCAGGAGTAAAATATGGCAAGATATCTTGGTCCAAAGTGTAAATTATCTCGTAGAGAGGGAACTGATTTATTACTTAAGAGCGGTGTGCGTGATCATAAGTCAAAATGCAAGTCTGAGAAACAACCAGGGCAACATGGTGACAAACGACCACGTTTAAGTGATTATGGAGTACAGCTTCGTGAGAAGCAAAAGATTAGAAGATTTTATGGTGTTCTTGAGAAGCAATTTCATAAATACTATACAATGGCGGCTAAGCAAAAGGGAGCTACAGGTGAGAACCTGATGAGCCTACTCGAGCGCAGACTTGACAACGTCGTATATAGAATGGGCTTCGCAAGTACTCGTGCAGAAGCAAGACAATTAGTTAATCATAAGGCTATATTGGTTAATGAGAAAGTAGTCAATATTCCTTCGTATTTAGTTCAGCCAGGTGATGTGATTTCTATACGACAAAAAGCAAAAAGCCAAGGACGGATACAAGCAGCTGTAGCTTTATCTGAGCAGCGCGTATCGTGTGATTGGTTAACTGTGGATATGGGAACGCTCAAGGGAACATTTACAGCCCTTCCTGCGTTGACTGACATATCTGCTAATTTTAACGTAAACTTGGTGGTTGAACTTTACTCTAAGTAAAATCGGAGACTATGCCGAATGTATACTGATATTAATGAAATGCTTACACCTAAAGTCCTAAAGGTTCAATCAGACACTCCGAACCATTCAAGGATTGTCCTTGAGCCCCTGGAGCGAGGTTTTGGACATACACTTGGGAATGCCTTAAGACGTATTTTAATTTCATCTATGCCAGGTAGTGCTATTACTGAGGCTACCATCGATGGCGTTCTTCATGAATATAGTACCATTGAGGGTGTACAAGAAGACGTAGTGAATATACTTCTTAATTTGAAGGATGTTTCAATACGAATGAACGTTGGTGAAGAAGCGCTACTGACAATCAGCCGGCAAGGTCCATGCCAAGTTACAGCTGGTGATATTGGAGTCACACATGGCGTAGAGATTTTAAATCCGGATTTAATTATTGCAACGCTTAATGAGAGTGGCAAGTTGAACATGACCCTTAAAGTTGAAAAGGGTATAGGTTTCCACTCAACAGATACATCACTGCATTTAGTTGATGAGGAAGTTAAGGAAAAATCGGTTGGAAAGCTAAAAATTGATAATACCTTCTCTCCTGTTAAGAAAGTTGCATATTTCGTCGATAATGCGCGGGTTGAGAATCGTACTGATTTGGATAAGCTTACAATCGAACTGCAGACAAATGGTACGATTGATCCCGAGGAAGCCATACGGATATCTGCGAGCATTTTGCAACGTCAACTACATTCTTTTGTAGACATGAAGTTTGAAGAGTCTCGTTCAGATAACAAGGAACGAAATGATTTCGATCCTGTCTTACTACGACCAGTAGATGATTTAGAGCTAACAGTTCGTTCGGCAAATTGCTTAAAGGCAGAGAATATATACTATATTGGTGACCTAGTTCAAAAAACAGAGAATGAATTGCTCAAGACTCCCAATCTGGGTAAAAAATCCTTGACTGAAATTAAGGATGTCTTGGCTTCAAGATCTCTTTCTTTAGGTATGAAATTAGAAAATTGGCCGCCGGAAAATATTGGTGAGTAGTTAAAAGTACAAAGGTGTGACTGACCAGTTATGTATTTATACATCCATTGATCGGTTGGTATACTGTAGGAGTTATTGAAATGAGACATCGTAATGCTGGAAGAAAACTAAGCCGTACTAGTAGTCATCGTAAGGCTATGTTTTCAAATATGTGTAGCTCGTTGATTGAACATGAGCTTATCAAAACAACTTTGGCTAAAGCAAAAGAGTTAAGGCGATATGTTGAACCACTGATTACAGTTAGTAAATCTGATTCAGTTTCATCAAGGCGTTTTGTATTCAACACATTGCGATCTAAAAGTGCTGTTGGCAAGCTGTTTACTACGCTAGGGCCAAGATATATAGAACGCCCAGGTGGTTATGTGCGTGTTCTTAAGTGTGGTTTTAGGGCAGGAGATAATGCACCAATGGCTATCGTTGAGCTTGTTGATAGGCCAGTTGAACAAGATGCATCTGACGAGTAATTTTTTTAAAGCCAGGCAGATGCCTGGTTTTTTTTACTTTGTTATCTGTTTGAGCCCACAATATCGCTATAGTACTTGCTTCAAGCTAGTATGATCTGTGTGTGTTTTTTAGTATTGAGTGAATATCCTGATGATCGACTCATCAACAAACCGCTTATTGTCTCTTGATGTCTTTAGAGGTATCACTGTTGCACTAATGATATTGGTTAATAGCCAGGGTAACAATTCGTCTTACCATCTTTTAAAGCACGCTGAATGGAACGGAGTTACACTTGCTGATTTAGTGTTTCCGTCTTTTATTTTTATTCTGGGTGTATCTGTTGTTTTATCTCTAAGTAAAAAACAACAACTTGTAAATTGTCAGCGTGTACTCATCGACAAAATTTTGAAGCGTTCACTTATTTTGTTTTTTATTGGTTTCCTGCTAGATGCTTTCCCATACCATATTGATTTTTCAACAGCTCGGGTTTTAGGGGTGCTTCAGCGAATTGCTATTTGTTATTGTTTTTCGTCTTTTTTGTTTATTACCACACGTATCTATACACAGGTCATCATCATGTTGTTTTTAACAATAGGATATTGGCTGTTGATGACACAATTTGCACATGGTTTTGATTTAACTAGAATTGGTAATTTAGCGTCATATATTGATACAATATTGATTGGGCCAAAGCATTTATACACTAATGAATACGATCCTGAGGGTTTGTTAAGCACTTTACCAGCACTAGCTACAACTCTACTGGGTAACTTAACCGGTGCCTGGCTACTTACAGCACATTCTGATAG
The DNA here is from genome assembly GCA_044233795.1 of Legionella sp. Classification (GTDB taxonomy): domain Bacteria; phylum Pseudomonadota; class Gammaproteobacteria; order Legionellales; family Legionellaceae; genus JBIIJL01. The sequence continues at coordinate 36,186 of JBIIJL010000011.1, forward strand.
AACAAAAATTTCAGGACTTACAGTATTCGGTTTTATTTCTATGATTATAGGATATCTTTGGGGATTTAGTTTTCCTTTCAATAAATCACTATGGACATCATCATTTGTATTTTGGACAGGTGGCATTTCAATTTTGGGATTTGCATTATGCTATTGGTTTCTTGAGGTCAAAGGTGCGCGTAAATGGAGTAGATCTTTCGAACTTTTTGGGATGAACGCCCTGCTGGCTTTTGTGTTACATGTTTTTTTTCTGAAGCTACAAGCAATGGTTCATTTACAATTGCAAGATGGAACTTGGGTTAATTTGAGGGTTTATATCTCTTCTCATCTGTTTGGTTGGACCTCTGACGCTAATGCGGCATTATTATACGCAATAGTTTATACAATCCTTTGGTTATTGGTGCTACGGTTGTTTAAAGCGCATACCCTACCCTCAAAAATTTACTACGATGGTGAACCACGCGTTAGGAATTAGATACTGTCGCTTCTTCCTCGAAGCCCGCACTATGCAATAGATGTTCGATTGGTGGGTAGATTTCTGGGTGTTGTGAGTATTGACGGGCCCGCCCAAGTAAACTAATCGCTGTAGATAGACAGTTTTTTATCTCCTGAATGGCTGATGGTGTATTTGGTAATTTCTTAAGACGAGTGCAAAATTGTTTTATCAGCATTTTTTTGATGAGGTCATTTGAAAAATACTCTATCTCAGCGCCGGCAAGATAGATTTCTAAAATACTCTTTGAAGCTTTGCTCATATCATCAAGTATTCTGAAAAATACGAGTTTGTAGCAATTATGAGCTAGTGATAGGGGATCCATTTCTTTTAGGGTGGTTGTCTCTTCGTCTAAGTGCTTAGTTTGCAACCCAAGGGAATGTTTAGATGCTTTGCTTATGAGTTTTTTATATGGTGGGCAAAATTGCATTAATAAGTATTTAGCAAACCCATGTGAAGCGCAGAACCCTAAACCAAGACCTAGAGGGGCTAGGATTGAACTCCCCTCATTTGCATGGTTGATATGTCCATGAGAAGAATCGTCAATAGATGGGCGAGCAATATCATGAAAAAGCATAGCAAGGATATCGTCTAATCGTAAGCCAAACATGTAAGCCAGTTTGCCGGCTTGAAGGGCATGTTCTTTTTCTGTAACATTCTCGCGATCATTTATTTGTTCATAAGGTTTTTGAGCAAGATCGTTATTGAGTACGTCAATAATCAGTGCAATATAGGCTGTTATTTCTTCATTGAGCACTTGGTATACGGGTGGTAGTGCTTCGAGCTCAATCAGAGCGTCCATTGCGTGTTCGCGGTGGGCTAGAGCGAATGGAGTTGCAAGTAATTGTGTCGGTGGCAGCGACATTGCTCTAACAGGGATTGGAGAAAGATACTGAAGAAAATCGTGAATATTAACACTCGTTGTTTCTTGCCCGACAAAAAATCCGCGTGATTGTAGTCCTCCAAGAATGGTTGCAAAATCAGGTAAGGCTTTAAGATACGTTTCCATGCAGGTTTCTTTAAGCGCACTACTGTCAGTAGGTAATGCCCTAAAGAGCGCCGGTGAAATCCCTGAGTATACCTCTTGTTGATTTGCTGCCATTGTGTATCCTTTCATGTGTGTCGGGTGACTGAATAAGCTATGTCAAATCCTGACTAACTTCAAGTGTGTTTTTGTAATAAGCATCAAGAACCTTTGTCTTTAGAGAAGTATTTGTGCCTTAATCTATAATACAATACAGCATAGCTGAGCATGCAAAGATGACCAACTACAGCTGCACCCCAGCCGATTATATTAGTTCTAGCATTTAGTAATCCATGTTGGCTCATTACATACAGTAGGTATATTCCTGTCGGATAGTTAAGTATTACGCTTACAATCAGACCAGGATTGTATTGACGTTTTATGATGCCGACGATGATATGGGTAGTCGCGTTCAATAATGCAAAGCAAGGTAAAACGATACCCCATTCGATATGATGGTGTTGAGCCACAATTGCGAACAATGGAAAGAGAATCCAAATGAACGGGATATTAATCCAAAAGACGGAAGCATCAGATAATGGACAATCAGGTATATTTGATTGAAAAATTTTTTGATTAATAAACAGTTTGAATCCACCAGGATACGCATGCTCTTCAAATTCATGAAGAAGATATATTGGAACTTGAAGCCATACTAGCCAGATGATTTCATTAAACTGATGTCTTGATGAAATGAGTATGAGCAATAAAAAAAAAGCGGCAGGCAGACAGCCCACTGGCCACTCTCTATATAATGTTTTTAACATATGCCACTCCCTTTATAGAGCATGTCCGGATTTTCAAGGCAATACTATGTATGCTTTGACACTCATAAGGTGAGTATAGTCTATTGTTTATGGCATATGCTTGTTTGATTGACTTGGGTTTGATGGTGGGATAAATCGTGAAGGAGAGCGCCCCATCAAGGAGAAACGCTCAAAAACAGGGAATAGTGATATAGATTGAGTCTAGATCTCAGATCCCCTTGATGCCCCGGACAAGTCGAAGCGAATAGGCTCGGGGTGTAATTGTCAGCACTCCCGAGCTTTATGTCATCTAAAATGGAATATCATCATCTAGATCGTCAAACGCATTTTGAGGTGATTGCGCGGCGGATTCTGGTTTTGTTGTGCTGCCCTGTTGATGATGAGCTGCGGAGGGCGCTTCGTTATGGGGGCCTGCGCCGCCTTTGCTATCTAGCATTTGGATATCAGAGGCTACAATTTCTGTAGTATACCTGTCTTGTCCTTGAGGGT